>JANMTB010000171.1:0-22888 GCA_031390045.1 Polaromonas sp. | reverse complement strand
CTGTTCGTGCGGCAATGCGATATTCAGACCAACCGTGAGCGCTCCCATTTCGTGCGCACCACGGTTTGCGGCTTCCATGATGCCGGGGCCGCCGCCGGTGGCGATAAAAAGACGTTCGGTCACCGGCTTGGTAGCACTGTACGTGGCGACCAACTGGGCAAACAACCGTGCCTGCTCGTAGAAATGCGCGTTGCGCACCTGCCGCTGCGCGGTCGCCAGCGCGGGTCCGTCGCCGTGGAGCCGTGCTTGTCGCAGCGCCTCTTGCGCCTGTTCAGGTGCAGGAAAGCGGGCGCTGCCAAAAACCACTACGGTGCTCTCGATGCCTTGCCCCGCCTGGTCGAGGTCCGGTTTCAGGAGTTCCAACTGAAACCGTATGCCACGTGTTTCGCGGCGCAGCAAAAACTCGGGGTCTGCAAAGGCTAAGCGATACGCATTGGCGTCTAAAGGCGTGCCTTCGTTGGCATGTTGTTGCAATTCAGCCCATGCGTTTGCGAGGCGGGATACGTTGAGGTCTTGTGTGTTTTCCATATTTGTATTGTGCTTGAAAATAATTTCAATCTGTGCTTTCTGTGAGTTTATGATGTCTAAAAGGTAAATTTACATCTATGAGCACCCCAATTCAAACTAATGAAACGCGTGTAGCAGTTCTCGTGGATTGTGACAATACGACTCCTGAAATCTTAGAGCATGCACTTAAAGTTGTTGCCCAATTCGGTCGTGTCGTTTTACGTCGTGGTTACGGCAATCACACAACATTAGTGAATAAATGGCAATCAGCACTTGTTCGTTTGGCTTTTACGCCATGTTTGCAATACCAATATTCAGCAGGGAAGAATACCGCTGATATAGCCTTGGCGTTAGATGCGTTGGAGGCCATGTTTGACCACCGAGCAGACAGCTTTTGCTTAGTAACCAGTGACTCAGATTTCGCGTATTTGTGTCGAAAACTGCGTGAGCGTGGTGCGACTGTTTATATCGTAGGGGAGAAGAAAACGCCGGATGCGCTGCGCAATGCGAGCGATCAATTCTTCGAATGGCTATCATCAGAACCGACATCTGAACCATTACCAGAGGTCATTGAATTAGAAATACCCAAAACAGTTACAGTTAAAACTGAATTGCCTAAAGCGCCTAAACCAAATCTTGCAAATAAAAAGCAGCGTCCGAAATTCCTTATTGAAGCGGTCGCATTGCTGACCAGTGATACCCCAGAGGGAAAAATTGGTTTGGGTGCGCTTGGGCAATATTTAAAACGAACAGATCCAGGTTTTTCGCCCACAACCTACGGCTATTCTGGTTTGTTAGATATGGTTAAAACTTATGATCTTTTGGTTATTAAGAAAGAAGATGGAGGGCATTGGACAGTTGGTCTCGCTCCAAAAAATGAAGTCAGTGAAGGTGCTAATAAAAAATAGCCTCTAATTTTAGAAACTTGAAAACCAACAAAAAAGGCTCCCTCAGGAGCCTTTTTCACTAGCAAAGTCTAAAACTTAGACACGTTTGCGATATTCACCCGTACGTGTATCAATCTCAACCATATCGCCTTGCGCCACGAAAATTGGCACGCCGATTTCAAAGCCTGTGGCTAATTTGGCTGGTTTCAGCACTTTGCCTGAGGTGTCGCCCTTGACAGCGGGCTCGGTCCATTCGATCACGCGCTGCACGCTGGTTGGGACTTCGACGGAGATGGCTTTGCCTTCGTAAAACACCACTTCCAGCTCCATGCCGTCTTCCAAGTAGTTCAGCGCGTCGCCCATGTTTTCGGCTTCGACTTCGTACTGGTTGTACTCGGTGTCCATACACACGTACATCGGCTCTGCAAAGTACGAGTAGGTGCAGTCTTTTTTGTCCAAGACGATTTGGTCAAACTTGTCATCTGCACGGAAGACTTGCTCGGTGTTGAACGTGCCAATCAGGCTTTTGAGCTTCATGCGCACCGTAGCCGCACCACGGCCACCCCGAGCGTATTCGGTTTTCAGGACGATCATGGGGTCCTTGCCGTGCATAACAACGTTGCCTGCGCGGATTTCTTGAGCGATTTTCAGTGCCATAGTGATGGTTCTCGGTGCTTGTGTTTTGGGTGTGAAGTTCAGTACTTCGGAAGTATTTCGATAGCTTTTCGAAGTTAGCCCATGATTTTAGCTGTTTTTCTCTACAAAAGCGATAAGGCTAGAAGCCAAATCTACCTGCAATCGCAGTTTCCTGCCTAAATTTCGAGCACTTTTCGCCCAAATGCCGAGTTCAAGATCTGGGAAAATTGCCTCATTTGCAGAGGAATTCCACACTTGATGCGCGATTTTGAGTGACTCTGGGGCATCCATCATCCCCAAAAATGCATCCAACTTGGCTAAATGAACACCGTCGTGCTGCGGATAAATTTGCCAAATAAACGGTTTTGCCGCCCAAATTGCCCGAACCAACGAGTCTTCACCCCGAACAAAATTCAGGTCAGAACTCCACAATAGGTGATCGTAATCGGTTTGTGTGAGCTGCGGTAGATATAAAATTGATAGCACCTTAGGCAATAAATACGCCGGATGGAATCGTTTTTTGCCTTCTAAAACGGTTCTAACTGCATTTGTAGCTCGTCCAGCCGTAACAAGTAGGCAAGTGGGCGTTTCAGAGTTTGACAGTTGATCGATCAAGCTTTCCAAAGCGACGGGTTCGTAGCAGAAGAGGGAGATCAGCCTCGAACTTGAAAGCGTTGGTTTCATTGACTCTGAGTGTGAGTAATCACTAACTTCAAATTTCAATCCCGCCAGCCAAGCCGTTTTGTCAAACGCCTTTTGACGCTCAAAAAGATCCACTTCTCGCAGCAAACCACCCGTTTTGTCGTTGAACCCAGGATAAAAATACAGCTGAGTCCAGCCCTGCGCTGCGCCACTGCGGTGCACATAGGGGAGCGTGTGAGCGCGTTCGGCGAAAGATTCAGCCGTCAAATACTCTAAATTCAGCCAAACTGGTCTAATTTGTTCTAATATGGTGCTATTTATGCCACTTGACGGCGTATTTATTGTATGAGCAGCTATTAAATTAATAGCAAATTCGCAATCAAAAGTATCTATAAGCACATCGCCAAGTGCGTATTTGGCGACTTTGAGCTGCTGGTTTAAGTTTGTAAAGTCTTTATTTTTGCAGTCAATCACTTCGACATGCGCGTGGCCAGTCGGCGCCATCCAAACCAATGGCGACACATCGTCCACCCACAACCGCACACTGATCCCTCGCTCAGCCAAGTTGCAAGCCAGCCGCCAGCAAACGCCAATATCGCCAAAGTTATCGACGACGGTGCAAAAGATATCCCATTTAGATAGCTTGGCCATGTGGTGAATGTGGCGATGGTGGGGTTAGGCGAGCATCTTGAACGCTTTGCTCATAAAGTCTTCAGTGCCGAAATTGCCTGATTTCAGCGCCAAATGGATTGGGTCACCAGCACCGTAGGCATAGCACCACGGCACACCGGGGTCGATCTGCGGGCCAATTTGCATGTGGGTGATGCCAAGCGCTTGCGTGCAAGCACCTGAGGTTTCGCCGCCTGCCACGATCAGTTGGCCCACGCCCTGCATGACCAAACCGGCTGCAATCTGCGCCAAAGCTTGCTCTAGTAGCGCGCCAGCTTGCGCTACGCCTAGCTGATTTTGCAGGGCTTGAACGGCTTGGGGCTGGGCGGTTGAGTAAATCAGCACGGGGTGCATGTCGTTTTGCTGTTTAGCCCAATTGAGAGCGTCTTGCACCAATGGCGCGAGAGGTGCGCCATTTGCCAAGCTGGCGGTATCTAAAGCGAAATTTGGCAATCCCAAGCTCTTAAAGTGAGCGACTTGGGCGTTGGTTGCCTCAGAGCAGCTGCCAGATACTACTGCGCAGCGACCTGTGGCTGGTGGCAGTTGGGCCGTGGCGGAGTTAGGGCTGAGTGACCAGTTTTGCGGCAAGCCTATCGCCACGCCTGAGCCACCGGATACCAAAGGCGAGTCCTTCAAAGCCATCCCTAGTTTCATCAAATCGTCGTTGGAAACCGCATCCACAATCGCCATGGCCACGCCATCGACTTGCAATTGCTGGGTGCACTTGCGGATGGCGCTTTCACCTGCTGCCACGGTTTTGTAGTCCAGCAAACCGACTTTTAAGCTGGTTTGCGCCTGCAGCACACGCAGCAAGTTGGCATCTGTCATCGGCGTGAGCGGGTGGTTGCGCATGCCGCTGTCGGACAACAGTGCATCTCCGACAAACAAATGCCCTTTGAAAACGGTGCGCTGGTTGTCTGGAAACGCGGGGGTGGAGATGCAAAAAGGCGTTTGTAAAACTTGCATCAGCGCCTGCGTGACAGGGCCAATATTGCCTTTCGCGGTGCTGTCAAAGGTGGAGCAATACTTGAAGTAGATTTGCTCTGCACCCTGATTGCGCAGCCAAGCCAGCGCGTTCAGAGATTCGGCAACAGCGTCACCTGCGGGAATGGAGCGTGTTTTTAGGGCGACGACTACGGCATCCACTTCTAGGTTCAGATCCACATTACTGGAAGGAATGCCAATGGTTTGAATGACGCGCATGCCAGCTCGCACTAGATTATTGGCTAAATCGGTAGCACCCGTGAAGTCGTCAGCAATGCAGCCTAGTTTGATCATCTTTTTAATTCCCGAAAAAGTCATGCGTTTTGGTTTGGGGTATCGCTTTGCAGTTCTGAATTGCAGTTTATGGCTAGATTGTCCACAAAATAGCTTCACAATATGGTCATATGTCTGACTTGCCATCTCAATTGCCACCTAACATCGACGAAATAACGGGTTTGCCCATCGCAGCAAAGCTGCATTCTGATGCGTTGTTGGCTGAAGTCGCGGCGCTGCCGTCTCTGCCGGGGGTGTACCGGTATTTTGATGCGAATGGCGATTTGCTTTACGTGGGCAAGGCAATCCATCTGAAGCGCAGAGTGAGCAGCTACTTCCAAAAAGACCACGGCGGTACGCGCACGGGGCACATGGTGGGCAAAATTGTGCGGATGGAGACGACAGTGGTGCGCTCTGAGGCGGAGGCGCTGCTGCTGGAAAACAACCTGATCAAGACGCTGAGCCCGAAGTACAACATCTTGTTTAGGGACGACAAGAGCTATCCGTATTTGAAGATCACCAGCCAAAACTTCCCGCGCATGGCCTATTACCGGGGCGCGGTTGATAAAAAGCACAGCTACTTTGGCCCGTACCCCAACGGCTGGGCGGTGAAAGAGTCTATTTTGTTGCTGCAAAAAGTGTTCATGCTGCGCACGTGTGAGGATTCGGTGTTTGCGAACCGCACGCGTCCGTGTTTGCTGTACCAAATCAAGCGCTGCTCTGGCCCGTGCGTGCCAAGTTTGACCAAAATCACGCCGCAAGCTTACGGCCAGGACGTTAAGCATGCAGAGCAGTTTTTGCGGGGTGAAACGCAGGTGGTGCTGCAAACGTTAGAGGCGCAGATGATGGCGTGCTCAGAGCAGCTGGCGTTTGAAATGGCGGCCGAGCTGCGCGACCGGATTGCGGCGCTGTCGAATATCCTGCACCAGCAGTCTGTCGAAACCACGGGGTCCGACAAAGACGTGGACATTTTGGCGGTGAAAGTGCAGGGCGGCAAAGCTTGTGTGAATTTGGCGATGGTGCGCGGTGGGCGGCATTTGGGGGATAGGCAGTATTTTCCGGTGCATGTGGAAGATGCTGCGAGTATGCAAACGACGGACAGCGATGCTGCCAAGGCCAAGCCTGTCGAGGTGCTGGTTTTAGAGGCTTTCATCTCACAGCATTACATCCACGTGCCGATTCCGGTGGCGCTGATTACCAGTGTTGAGGTGGACAAAAGCTTGGTCAAAGCGCTGTCTGAGCAAGCTGGATTCAAAGTCAGCGCTGTGCACAACCCGCGTGAGCAGCGGCGGATTTGGCTGGAAATGGCGCAGAACAACGCAAATATCCAGCTGGCACGGCTGTTGAGCGAAGAGGGCTCGCAGCAGGCCCGGACTCGCACGCTGGTGGATGCGTTGGAATTGGTGACGGACGATATCGATGCGCTGCGTATTGAGTGTTTTGATATTTCCCACACATCGGGCGAAGCGACGCAAGCTTCTTGCGTGGTTTTTCACCACCACAAAATGCAAAGCGCGGAATACCGCCGCTACAACATCGACGGCATCACCGGCGGAGACGATTATGCCGCCATGCGCCAAGTGCTGGAGCGGCGCTACGGCAAAATTGTCGAGGCGGACAAAGAGGCCGTGAAAGCGGCTGCTGAAACTGGCGCAGAGGCTAAGTCACTCATGCCACAGGTGGTGCTGATTGACGGTGGCAAAGGCCAAATCAGCACCGCGCGGGAGGTGTTTCAGAAGTTGGGGCTGGATGTGGCGCTGCTGGTGGGCGTGGAAAAAGGAGAAGGCCGAAAAGTGGGCTTGGAAGAGTTGGTGTTTGCCGATGGGCGGGAAAAAGTCTATTTAGGCAAAGATTCCAGCGCGCTGATGCTGGTAGCGCAAATTCGTGATGAGGCGCACCGCTTCGCCATCACTGGCATGCGTGCCAAGCGTGCCAAAGTGCGGGTAGGCGGCAGCAAAATTGAGGATATTCCCGGCATTGGTCCGAAACGTCGCGCCAAGCTGCTGCAGCGTTTTGGGGGTATTCGTGGGGTGGCGATGGCCAGCGCGGAGGATATTGCGACGGTGGAAGGGGTGTCTAAAGAGTTGGCGGAGACGATTTATAAGGCCTTGCATTGAAGTGCGGCCGTCCTGACTCGGTTATATTCTGTGCATAAATATCAACAATTTCATCATCACTAACTTGCTTGAAAGATAAAACATGCGTAGTTGCGTTATCGGGGGCGGAGGTTTTATAGGTCGCTATTTGAGCGAGGCCTTGGCTGCCTCTGGGCGCGATGTGCTTGTCTTGGGGCGCAAGTCTGATGTGCTGTTTAGGGATAAAAAAATTCATTACCAAGCCGTTGATGCTGCAGACATGTCTGTGCTGCGCCCATTACTGGCTAAATGTGATGAAGTGATCGATTTGGCCTACGCAACTGTGCCCAAAACCAGCTACAGCGATCCCATGTTTGATTTGCAGTCCAACTTGCCCCGCGTGGTAGCGTTGATGGAGGAGTTGCAGCATCATTCTCACTTGCGTCGCTTCATGGTGGTATCTTCTGGGGGTACGGTTTATGGCCATGCCAACCGATTGCCGATTTCTGAGTATGCTGAGACAGAGCCTGTGTCGCCCTATGGCATCACCAAATTAACCATAGAGCGCTATGCATTGATGTACCACCGCTTACACGGTTTGCCGCTGGTAGTGGTGAGGCCTGCCAATGCTTATGGTCATGGGCAATTGCCTTTTATGGGGCAAGGTTTCATTGCCACGGCGATGGGCAATGTGCTGGCGGGTAAAAATATCACGGTTTTTGGTCAGAGTGGCACCGTACGCGACTATGTGCATGCGAAAGATGTTGCTTCTGGCATGGTTGCGGCGTTGGAAAACGGCACAAATGGCGCGGTGTACAACATTGGCAGTGGCGTGGGGCGTAGCAATTTAGATATTGTTGATTTGATTCGACCACTTGCTCAAAAAGCAAATTTACCAGTGAACTTGAGCCACGAAGCGGAGCGAAAGTTTGATGTTGCCGCCAATGTGCTCAATTTTGGCCGCTTGCTCAGCTGTTCGGGCTGGTTGCCTAAAATCAGCATTGAAGAGGGTTTGCAAGAGATGTGGTTAGGTTTAGCGCGACCCAGCAAAACGAATGCTTAAACCAAATTCTTGAAACAAAGACTAAAGCTGTAGCACAATAGCCCTATGTTCCTTACTATCCCCACCATTATGACTTGGGCTCGCATCGTGGCGATTCCTCTGATCATTGGTGTCTATTATCTGTCGATTGAAGAATCAAGCAAAAATCTCATCGCCACGGTGTTGTTTGTGGTGTTTGCTCTGACTGATTGGTTGGATGGTTATTTAGCGCGTAAGTTGAATCAGACTTCTGCGTTTGGTGCATTTCTTGACCCGGTGGCCGATAAAATATTGGTTTGCGCTTCTCTGCTCGTTTTGGTGCATCTAACCCGAGTGGATGTTTTTGTAGCGCTGATCATCATTGGCCGCGAGATTGCAATTTCTGCTTTGCGTGAATGGATGGCACAAATCGGGGCTTCAAAAAGTGTGGCAGTGCATATGATTGGCAAGTTAAAAACGGTTGCTCAAATGGTTGCTATCCCATTTTTATTGTTTCATGGCAAGCTTTTTGGCATTATTGATACACAATTGTGGGGAACTTGGCTGATTTGGGTGGCGGCGATCTTGACAATTTGGTCCATGATCTACTATTTGCAGAAAGCCATCCCAGAAATACGTGCTAGAGTGAAATAAAGAATTCATTGGCGGTCGTTTTCTAACAAACGGTTGTGGAAGCTTGGGAAAAAACGACTAGAATCTGTTTCGAGACAAATTTATCCCTAAAATTTATCCCTAATAATTCTTAAGAGGAAGTTTACTGTGAACAAATCAGAACTCATTGAGCACATTGCCACGCAATCCGATATCTCTAAAGCAGCTGCAACACGCGCGTTAGAGTCCATCATTGGTGCCGTTAAATCGACACTTAAAAAGGGTAACTCGGTATCGTTGGTAGGGTTTGGAACGTTTGCAGTAACAAAGCGCGCAGCGCGTATTGGTCGCAACCCGCGCACAGGCGCTTCTTTGAAGATCAAGGCCGCCAAAGTGCCAAAGTTTCGTCCAGGCAAAGCATTGAAGGATGCTCTGAACTGATTAGCGTTTAGGTTTAGGTTGGGTGCTTAGCTCAGTTGGTAGAGCGGCGCCTTTACACGGCGTAGGTCGGCGGTTCGAGCCCGTCAGCACTCACCACTCAATCTAATGCTTATAAGAACAAAAAACTAAGGCGAACTGTGGGTTCGCCTTTTTTGTTATCAATAAAACATTTTGGGATGTTGCGTTTTTATGTTTGAATTTTTTAGAAATCACGGTAAACCGTTTTATGCGATATTGTTCTCACTGATCATCCTAGCTTTTGCGGCAGGTGGTTTATCCGGGTACGAACAAATGTTCAATGCTGGCGAAGATGTTGCTAAGGTCGACGGTCGAGGTATCAAGCAGGCGGAGCTGGATGCGACTTATAAAAACGAGTTAGAGCGAATTCGTGCTGCGAATCCTACAGTTGATGTCAAGCTGATAGATACGCCAGAAGCCAAATACGCGACTTTGGAGCGTTTGGTGCGTGAGCAAGTGATCGGTGCAGCTGCTCGTGCTTCACTTTTTGAAACCAGTGACCAACGATTGGCGAACGAATTGCAAGCCGACCCGACAATCGCCTCACTGCGTGGTCCCGATGGCAAAATCGACAAAGAACGCTATAAACTCTTGGTAGGCAGTCAAGGCTTGACGCCTGAAATGTTTGAAGCCAAAGTTCGTAGCCAAATTTCTGCACGTCAAGTACTTAAAGGTATTCAAGGCTCAGGTTTCACCACCAATGCCGTCGGTGATGTTGCCCTGAACGCTTTTTTGCAAAAGCGCGAAGTGCAAATTTCAGTGTTTGATGCTGCCAGTTTTGCGAGCAAAATCACGCTGACCGATGCCGATATTGAGACCTATTACAAAGCCAACCAAGCCTTGTTTCAAGCGCCTGAGCAGGCCAGTATTGAATACATCGTGCTTGATATTGAAGCTGTGAAAAAAGGCATCGCAGTTTCTGACGACGAGTTAAAGACTTTTTACGAGCAAAATGTAGCCCGTTTAGCCACACAAGAAGAGCGACGCGCCAGCCACATTTTGATCACAGCTTCGAAAGATGCACCGGCTGCTGATAAAGAAAAAGCCAAAGCCAAAGCGCAAATCTTGCTAGAGGCCATCAAAAAAGCACCGGCTACCTTTGCCGAAGTTGCTAAAACCAATTCGCAAGACCCAGGCTCTGCGGTCAAAGGCGGCGATTTGGATTTCTTCGCTCGTGGTGCGATGGTTAAACCGTTTGAAGATGCTGCTTACGCCATGAAAAAAGGCGACATCAGCGCCTTGGTGGAATCGGATTTTGGCTTTCACATCATTCAATTGACCGACATCAAAGCCGCCAAGCAACGCAGTTTTGAAGAAAGCAAAACCGAATTGATAGAAGATGCGAAAAAACAGCAAGCGCAAAAGAAATATGCGGAACTTGCCGAAACTTTCACCAATGCCGTTTATGAGCAATCTGACAGCTTAAAACCGATTGCAGAGAAGCTCAAGCTTGATGTTAAAACGGCATCGAATGTGACCCGCACACCTGCTGCAGGTGCTGTCGGCATATTGGCAAGTCAGAAATTCTTAAATGCTATTTTTTCACCCGACGCGACTGAAAAGAAACGCAACACCGAAGCCTTTGAGGTGGCGAGCAAGCAGCTTGTTTCAGGTCGTATCGCGCAATACACTGCTGCACGCACCTTACCGCTGGCTGATGTAAAAGAGCGCGTACGCGAGAAATTATTGGGTGTCCGCAGTTTTGAAATGGCAAAAAAAGAAGGTACCGATAAGTTGACCGCCTGGAAAGCTGCACCTGCGACAGCGGATATGCCAGATGCCGTTGTGATTGCTCGCAACCAACCCCAAAACCTGCCCATGCCATTCATTGAAGCCGCATTGAAGGCAGATGCCAGCAAGTTGCCTGAGTTCGTGGGCGTAGAGGTTGCTGGCCGTGCTTATTTCGTCGCCAAAATCAACAAAGTCTTGCCACCGACAGCGGCACACGAAGAGATGGTCAAGCAAGCACGTTCGCAAGTTTCACAAGCATGGGTGGCTGCTGAAGACCAGGCCTATTACAACCTGCTGAAAGAGCGGTTTAAAACGAATATTATCTTGGCGAAACCGGTTGTTAAGACTAACGCTACATCGGCTGTGAATTGATGTTTCAAACGCCAATGTAAAGTGTCATAAAAAGTCCCGAAAGGGACTTTTTTTATGGATTGCCTAGTCATAAAGTAATTTCAGTTCCTACAATACAAGCTATGTTTGTACACCTACGTCAGCACACCGAATTTTCTGTCGTCGACGGCACCAACCGTATCGCCGATGTTGTAGCCGCTGCAGCTAAAGACCAGCAGCCAGCCTTGGCTATCACGGATTTAAACAACCTGTTTGGCACCATCAAGTTTTACAAAACAGCGCGTAAATCAGGTATCAAACCGGTGATTGGTGTTGAGATTTTCTTGGAAGGCTTAGGGCAAGATGCGACCGCCTTGTCACGTATGCTGCTGCTGGTACAAAATCAGCAAGGATATTTGAATCTATCTGAGCTGCTCACTCGCGCGTGGACACAAAACCTCGTGAAGGCACAAGCTGTTTGCAAGCTGGCATGGTTGGTTGAGCTGAATGCTGGCCTGATTGCGTTGAGTGGCGCGCAAGCAGGCCCAGTGGGACAATCGCTCTTGCAAGGTGATGCCGAGCGCGCAAGCGAGATTGCTATGCAATTAGCTACCTTGTTTCCGCATCGGTTTTACATCGAGCTGCAGCGTGCTGGCCGTGCTGACGATGAGCAACATGTTGCCGCCGCTGTCCAACTGGCTGGCAGATTGAAGTTGCCTGTGGTGGCAACGCACCCCGTGCAATTTACTCATATTGATGGCTACGATGCTCATGAGGCGCGTGTATGCATTTCTGATGGTGAAATATTGGGCAACCAACGACGAGTGCGCAAGTTTACGCGTGAGCAGTATTTCAAATCTAATGCACAAATGCAGGGCTTGTTTGCCGATATACCTTCCGCTTTGACCAATAGTTTGGAAATTGCGAAGCGATGCAACCTCAATTTGGTATTGGGCAAACCGCAACTACCAGTTTTCCCCACGCCTGAAGTGAATGGGCAAAAACTTTCGCCTGAAGAGTATTTTCGCTATTCATGCCATGAAGGACTCAAAGCTCGCATGCTGCATCTGTACCCAGATGAAGCCGTGCGTGATGCGCAAAATCCTACTTACTTGGCGCGGTTGGAATTTGAAATTGCGACCATTTTAAAAATGGGTTTTCCAGGCTACTTTTTGATTGTGGGTGACTTCATCAACTGGGCCAAGAGCAATGGTTGTCCCGTTGGTCCGGGTCGCGGTTCAGGTGCAGGTTCATTGGTAGCATATTCACTCAAAATTACCGACCTTGATCCGCTGCAGTACAACCTGCTGTTTGAACGATTTTTGAATCCAGAGCGGGTATCCATGCCCGACTTTGATATTGACTTTTGCCAAGCCAACCGTGACCGTGTGATTGACTATGTGAAGCTTAAGTATGGCCGTGATGCGGTGAGCCAAATCGTCACCTTCGGCACAATGGCTGCGCGCGCTGCTGTGCGCGATGTGGGTCGTGTGCTGGATATGAGCTACACGTTTTGCGATGGCATCAGCAAGTTGATCCCTAACAAGCCGGGTATCAGCGTTACCTTGCAACTACCACCACCGGGTCGTGCGAAAGACGATAAAACGGTTTACGCCTCGGAAGCAGAACCTATTTTGGCTGAGCGTGAGCGTAATGAAGACGAGGTCAAAACTTTGCTTGAGTTGGCACGCAAGCTTGAAGGCATGACGCGCAATGTCGGCATGCATGCAGGTGGTGTGTTGATTGCGCCAGGTAAGCTCACAGACTTTTGCCCCCTGTATCAGCAACCCGGCAGTGAATCAGCCGTAAGCCAGTTTGATAAAAACGACGTTGAAGATATTGGTTTGGTGAAGTTTGACTTTTTGGGTCTGGCGACGCTGACGATCTTGGAGCTAGCGCGAGAATTCATCAGCAAGGGTCACGTTGGCCAAGAAAACTTTGCTTATGAAGATTTGCCGCTAGACGATGCGCGGGTTTACAAGCTTTTTACAGAGGGTAAAACCGAAGCTGTCTTCCAGTTTGAAAGCCGTGGCATGCAGGGCATGTTGAAGGATGCAAAACCAACTCGTTTGGAAGATTTGATTGCACTCAATGCTTTGTATCGCCCTGGTCCGATGGACTTGATACCTAGCTTCGTGGCCCGTAAGCATGGCCGTGAAGTGGTGGAGTATCCGCACCCGATGGTGGCAGACATGCTGTCTGAAACTTACGGCATCATGGTTTACCAAGAGCAGGTGATGCAAACAGCGCAGATTTTGGGTGGCTACTCTTTGGGCGGTGCGGACATGCTGCGTCGTGCTATGGGTAAAAAAGACGCAGATGAAATGGCGCGCCACCGCCAAATTTTCCGTGATGGTGCTTTGAAAAATGCCATTGATGAGCCTAAAGCCGATGAAATCTTCGACTTGATGGAGAAATTTGCTGGCTATGGATTTAACAAGTCGCATGCAGCTGCTTACTCTCTTTTGGCGTATCACACGGCTTGGATCAAGGTGCATTACACCGCCGAGTTTTTCTGCGCGAATATGACGATTGAGATGGGTGATACCGACAAGCTCAAAATCTTGTTTGAAGACGCTCAGCGACCCATCTTAGGCAAACTAGGCATCACCTTCGAGCCGCCAGATGTCAACCGTGGCGTGTACCGCTTTGAGCCGGTTTCTGCCACGGTTATTCGTTATGGGCTTGGCGCTATCAAAGGCACGGGCCAGCAAGCTGTTGAAGCGATCGTGGCTGCCCGCGAGTCCGGTGGGCTGTTCACCAGCTTGTTTGACTTCTGTGTGCGCGTAGAACGCAGCAAAATTAACAAGCGCACCGTTGAAGCCTTGATCAAGGCCGGCGCTTTTGACACGCTGCAGCAAAACCGCGCAGCCATGCTCGATTCAGTCGATTTAGCGTTCGACTTTGCCAATGCTGCCGAGGCGAATGCCAACCAAGGCGGTTTGTTTGACCTGATGGGTGGCGATGAAGACTCACATGGTTCAAGCACGCAAGAGCCCGAGTTGAATGACACAACCCCTTGGGGTGTGAAAGAGCGACTGACGTTTGAGAAAACCGCAATGGGGTTTTACTTTTCAGGCCATCTTTTTGACGAAGTGTCGCGTGAGATTCGTCAATTTGTGAAACGCAAGATTGACGATTTGATCGACTCACGCGAACCGCAATTGTTGGCAGGCATAGTCAGCGATTTTCGCGTGATCAATGGTCAACGTGGCAAGATTGGCTTGTTCAAGTTGGACGATACCTCAGGTCAAATCGAAACGACGGTAGACGATGTCATGATGCAAGCCAACCGCAATTTGTTTAAGGAAGACGAGTTAATCATCGTCATGGGCGTGATTCAAGCGGACAGATTCTCTGGTGGTAGTCCGCGTCTTAAAATCAGCCAAGTGTGGGATTTGCCCACGGCACGCTGCCGTTTTGGCAAGCATTTAAAAGTTGATATTGGCGATAAAACGCCAGATATTAGCCGACTACTCCGCGAGTTTCCGCCCATGAAGGTGCAAACCGAACAGGGCGACTTACAGCGTGGCATGTCAGTTCGGATGACAGTTACTCGAGCAGCAGACTTAGGTGCTGTGAATGCGGAAATTCAGTTAGGCGATGACGCTAAGTTTTACCCTAGCGATGCCGCTTTGGCGAGTTGGATGGCGCAGACCGGAGTAGCCAAGTCGCTCATTGTCTATGAATAATAACTATGAATATTAAAGTTGATTAAGTACGTTGATTATGGCTCTAGACGGCGTATTTATTGCCTATAATGCTATTTAAATCATAGTAAAATTAAACTAATCTTTTGGTCTGAAGGATATTTCAAACGACGACGGAACTGTCCCATCCGTATCTTTGGGCAATATTTCAGTTTTATCAATAGCGCGCATGACAGCTTCGTCCCAAGCCTTGATGCCACTTGATTTGATCAATTTTTTTCCGATAATCCGGCCATCGGGTGCACAGCGCACTTCAATCACAGCTGTTGGATTTGTGGAAATATCTTCTGTAAAAACGATGTTAGGTTTGATCCGAGCCACCACGCGTCCTGCATAGCCCGCAGAAGGCCCACTTGACTGCTTGGCGGTTCCAGCAGCTGTTTCGGCACCGCTAGCACCAGCCAGTCCTTGAATACGTTTTAAGTTGGCGTCACGTGCGGCTTTGAGGGAGGCTTCATATTTGGCATCATTTGCAGCTTCTTTTGCGTCTTTAGCATCTTTGGCTTTTTTAGCTTCTAAAGTGCGTTTCTTTTTTGCAAGCTCTTCTTCTTTGGCTTCTTCTTTAGCTTCCTCTTCTGCTTCTTTCTTCGCTAAAGCTTTGGCTTCAGCCTTTTTCTTCTCTAACTTCTTTTTTTCTTCTTTGGCCTTTTCAATCGCTATTTGCGGATCGATTTTTGGTTCAGGCTCAGCAGCTTTGACTGGTTTGGGCGGTGGCGGTGGTTCTACTTTCGGCTCGGGCTTGGGTTCAATCTTTGGCTCTGCTTTAGGTTCAGGTGTGGGCTCTATCAAAGCAGGTGCCGCTTGCTGCACAGTGGTTGACCACAGTTCGGCTTGTACCGGTGCATTGTTAGACTCCCGTTTCCAACCTACTCCCCATGTCAACGCAGCAATCAAAATAATATGCGCCAATATTGCCAAGACAATCGCACGACTTCTACCAGGCGACGGGGGTGGGGTGAATTCAGGACGGTCTGAGGCTAAAGACATGTTGGTACAGTTAATCTAACAAATGTGTTTATTTCGCAAGTTGAACCGACAAGCCCACGCGTTGGATGCCAGCACGTTGCAGTTTATCCATGACTTCAACGACGGTTTCGTACTTCACCCCTTTATCAGCACTGATGACGACAGGCGTTTCAGGCTTGTTACCCTGATTTTTTTTAACAGCATCTACAATTTTATTGATTGAAGTAGACGAAGGCTTCTTTGCGCCATCGACAGCATCAATAGTCAATACGCTGTTTTTATCGATGTTAATTTTGACGATCTGATCTGGAGCCTTGTTTGCTTTGCCAATGCTCGGTAAATCAATCACACTGGGCGAAATCAAAGGTGCCGTGACCATGAAGATGATCAACAAAACCAACATCACATCAATGAACGGTACCATGTTGATTTCATTGATGGTGCGCCTGCCACGCCCTCTTGAAACGGTGGCAACCATGGTTTAGTTCACCACTTTCGCGCTCAAATTGCGCTGCAAAATATTAGAAAATTCTTCAATGAAGGTCTCTAATTTGATGGCTATTCGGTCTATATCGTGCGCAAAACGGTTATAAGCCACCACCGCTGGAATAGCTGCGAACAGACCAATAGCTGTTGCAACTAAAGCCTCAGCAATGCCGGGCGCAACAGTCGATAGCGTCACTTGCGTCATAGATGCCAATCCGGTAAAAGAATGCATGATGCCCCAGACTGTGCCAAACAAGCCCACATAGGGCGATACGGAGCCAACAGAGGCCAAGAAAGACAAATTCGTCTCAATCGCATCTAATTCACGTTGAAAGCTCGCCCGCATAGCGCGTCGTGCACCGTCGAGTAAAGCACTGTTGTCGTCGATTCTGCGTTCACGTAGTTTTTGGTATTCGCGCATGCCACTGGCGAAAATTCGTTCCATAGGCCCAGCTTGTGGGTCGTTCTTTTTTGCAGCATTGGCCAGCTCATTCAAACTCGTGCCAGACCAAAAATCTGCTTCAAATTGCTCATTCAATTTTTTAACGCGTTTCAAAGCGAAATACTTGCGAAATATGGCCGCCCAACTAGCCACTGAAATCGTCATGAGCAGTGCTATGACCAGTTGCACCACCAAGCTGGCTTGAAGGATGAGCTGCAGGATGGAGAGGTCTTGGTTCATGGTGTATGGAGGTTGAATGTGTAAATAAGTTCAGCCGATAAGAGAAACAATTGATTTCGGTATAGCTGTCGGGCGCATCGTGGTTTGTTGAACGCATGCTAGTCTGACACTACCTTCACATACGAGCTGAAAATTTGACTTGGTCTTAGTATCACCGTCTGTTTTGACATAAGCAGTTTGATGCAAATGAATGGATGCATGGCCTAATTTTGTAATTTTTACGGTTACAGCCAGCAAGTCATCAATACGGGCAGGGGAATGAAACTTGGTTTGAATTTCGCTGACCACAAACATGCAGCCCTCATTGAGCAGTAACGCCCCTTGTTCGACACCCAGTTGTCGTAACCATTCTGATCGAGCACGCTCAAAAAACTTCAAGTAATTGGCATAGTAAACGATGCTACCCGCATCTGTATCTTCCCAGTAAACACGGATTGAAAAAAAGAAATCTTTAGAGAAATCCTTAAAATAATCTTTGGAGAAATCTTTTAAGAAGTCCGCAGATGCATCTTTTGGGGAAACTATTGTCATTTCAGCATATTCCGCAAACGTTCTATGGCTTCTTTTAATTGAGGTAAAGAATTAGCAGTTGAAAATCGAATGAACTTAGCCGTTTCAAAAGATCCGAAATCACGCCCAGGTGTTACCGCCAAATGCGCTTTGTGCATGATTTCAAAAGCCAAGTCCCAGCTGTCTTTGATGCCCAGTTTGCTACATATACTAGAGCAATCTGCCCAAGCGTAAAAAGCGCCATCTGGCATCACGGGCACATCGAAACCTAGCTCTTGTAGCGCAGGAATGAAATAATCGCGTCGTGCTTTGAATTCTGCACGTCGTTTTTCGTATTCGGCAATCGAATCAGCTTCAAAGCACGCCATTGCCGCATGCTGTGTGACGGTGCTGGGGCAGATAAACAAGTTTTGCGCCACGCGCTCTATCGCGGGCGCTAAGGCTTCTGGTACAACCAACCAACCCAGCCGCCAGCCAGTCATGTTGAAATATTTTGAAAAACTGTTAATGCTGATGACTTGATCGTCCAAAGTGAGCGCGGTTTGACCATACGTATCGTCGTAACTTAAACCAAGATAAATTTCATCTATCAGTGTGATACCACCTTGTTTTTGTACAAAACTATGGATTTTGCGCATCTCGTCTGGGTGTATAGATGAGCCGGTTGGGTTAGATGGTGAGGCTAATAAGACACCTCTGGTTTTTGCAGGCTGCCATGCCGCCTCAACTTTTGCAGCGCTGAGCTGAAAACGCTCTGAAGCTGTAGTGGGAATCATCACTGGCACGCCATCTGCTGCGCTGACAAACTGGCGGTTGCAGGGATAGCTAGGGTCAGGCATCAAAATTTCATCGCCAGAATTAATGAGTGTCAAGCATGCCAATTGCAAAGCTGCAGATGCGCCAGCGGTTAAAACGATACGACTTGCAGGTACGGTCACACCGAATCGGTGCAAATACCATTGGCTGATTTTTTCGCGTAACTCTGGCATGCCGCTGGCTTGCGTGTATTGTGTTTTGCCAGCTGAAATTGCACGTATGGCGGCTTCTTGCACCAAGCTTGGAGCCGTAAAATCTGGTTCACCTACATTCAAATAGAGCATGGGGTGCTCAGAATTTTGTAGCGTATCACCCAATAATCGTGCCGCCTTGGCCACTTCCATTACATAAAAAGGCTCAATGCGCTGGGCGCGATTTGATATTTGCATGCTAAGTATTTTGAGATATGTATTTGTATTTTTAAATAAGGTGAAATTAATCAACAACCACATTCACTTTGCCGCTGGCTATGTCAGCTTGCACTTCGCGCGCACGCAGTTCTGACGCTAAACCATTCAACACGCCGTTCACATACTTGTGGCCATCTGTACCGCCAAATTCTTTGGCAAGTTCAATGCATTCGTTGATGACGACACGCCACGGTACATCGAGGCAATGTTTGAATTCATACGCACCAATCCACATCACACTGTGCTCAATCGGTGAAATTTCCGCAATAGGGCGGTCTAAAAAAGGTTCGATAAGTAGGTTTAATTCTGCAGATTGTTCAATGCAGCCATGCATCAACGCATCGTAGTGGGCGGTATCAGCTTTGCTGAATCCCGCAAGATCACGCGTAAACATATCAATCGACTCAGCATCGTTTCGGCCAACAATGTGTTGGTAAAGTGCTTGCAAGGCAAATTCGCGTGCTCTACTGCGGCTAGATTTGCTGCCGGCTTTGCGGGCGCCTGTATTTGTCACGCCAGTGCGAACTTGGCGCGGTGGTCGCTTGTCTGTGATATTACTTTTGGCTCTGATGTCTGACGAGCTGTCTGTGCTTAAACTTTTTGCAACAAAGGGCTTGGGTGCAAATGTATTGGGAGAGTTAGGTGTGGTCATGACAATGAATTGAGTAAATTTGCCATTTCCACAGCAACACGGGCGGCCTCAATGCCGTTGATGGTTTGGCGCGCTTGCGCTTGCGCTGTATTTTCGACGGTCAAAATCGCATTGGCAATGGGCAACTTGTAATCTAATGCTACGCGCGTCACGCCTTTGCCAGATTCATTCGCTACCAACTCAAAATGGTAAGTTTCACCCCTAATGATGCAGCCAATGGCAATCAAGGCGTCAAATTCGTTTTTTTCTGCTAATGCTTGCAGGGCTACAGGAACTTCTAAAGCGCCTGGCACAGAGTAAAGAGCTATGTGCTTTTCAACAACGCCAAGCGCCAACAGCTCAATTTTGCAAGCTTCTGTCAAAGCATTCGTGATGCCTTCGTTAAATCGTGCTTGTACAATGCCTATATAGAGTTTTTTGCCATCGAGCCGATGGTCAGTAATGTTCAATGTGCCTTTGTTTTTAATATCAACGCCAAACATAATTTCCCCTTATTTTTATAATTTATTTTTTGGCAAGTAACCCATCACCTCAAGCCCGTAACCTACCAAACTAGGCATAGGTCGTGGGTTGCCTAAAAGCGTCATTTTCTTCACGCCACAATCGAGCAAAATTTGTGTGCCAATGCCGTAAGTGCGCAAGTCCATCCGGCCACGCTCTGGCGCTTGTGCGGGGCGGGCGGTACCTTCAAATTGCGCTAGCAGCTGAGACGCGCTTTCGCCGCAATTGAGCAGCACAACCACACCGCACCCTTCATCGTTGATGCGCTTCAAACTCTCGTCCAAACTCCATGAATGCATGGTGCGACCTTGGTCCAGCAAGTCAATCACTGACAATGGCTCATGGACACGTGCCAAAACCGTGTCGTGCGGTTGCCAGCTGCCTTTGACGAGAGCCAAATGCACGCCGCTGCTGGGTTTGTCTTGGAAGGCATGGGCTGTGAATTCACCATAAGCCGTGTGCAGCACACGCGTGCCAGTTTTTGTGATGAGCGATTCAGTGCGACTGCGATGTTCTATCAAATCTGCAATCGTGCCGATTTTGAGTCCATGCTCGGCGGCAAACAGCTGCAAATCTGGCAAACGCGCCATGGTGCCATCGTCTTTCATGATCTCGCAAATAACGGCGCTAGGCGAGCAGCCGGCCAACTGCGCTAAATCGCAACCCGCCTCAGTGTGACCCGCCCGCATCAGCACACCACCGTCAACGGCTTGCAAGGGGAAAATGTGACCAGGTTGCACCAAGTCATGAGCTGTGGCATTTTTAGCGACGGCAGCTTGTACGGTGATGGCGCGATCGGCCGCTGAAATACCTGTGGTCACGCCCTCAGCCGCTTCAATCGTCACAGTAAACGCCGTCGAGTATTTGCCGCCGTTGCGGGTCGCCATCGGCGGCAACTGCAGGCGTTCGCAGCGCTCTTTCGTGAGCGTTAAGCAAATCAAGCCACGGCCAAAGCGCGCCATAAAATTGATAGCATCAGCGTTAACAAAATCGCTGGCTAGAACCAAATCACCCTCGTTTTCACGGTCTTCTTCATCGACCAAAATGACGATTTTTCCAGCTGCCATATCGGCAATGATATCTTCAACAGGTGAAATCTTCACTGGCGTTATGTTCTTCTTTGGTACGATAGAAAGTGCGTTCATGTGTTGGGTCTTTCGTTCAAATATATTTCTGTGTATTTCTAAGACTTTATATGGCTTTAGCGGCAAGTTTTTCAAAACTCAGCATACGCTCGACATACCGCGCGACGGTGTCGATTTCCAAATTGACACTTGATCCTGGTTTCAAACTGCCGAGTGCCGTGTTCTCGATCGTGTGAGGTATCAAGTTGATGCTCAATTCTGTCGTCAGGTGACTTGCTTTTACAGAATCCACAACCCTGTTCACTGTCAAACTCACCCCATTCACCGTTATAGATCCTTTGTAAGCCATGTATTTGCCCAGATCAGGCGAGCACGTGATGCGCAGTTCCCAGCTTTCGCCAACGGGTTCAAAAAAGCTGACTGTACCTACGCCGTCCACATGGCCTGAAACAATGTGCCCGCCCAAGCGGTCATGCGCTCGCAGGGCTTTCTCTAAGTTAACGGGACTTAGATCGTTTAAACCGGCGGTTTTGAGGAGAGACTCGGCGGAAATATCAATGCTGAATTCGTTTTTGCCTACATCAAAACTAGTAACAGTCATGCATGCGCCATTGATAGCGATACTGTCTCCCAAACCCACGTCGTCCAAATAGCCAGCTGGCGTGTTGATCATCAATCTCTTGCCGAACACGTTGTCGGCAGAGGTTTCTAAAGAGCTGATGGCGTGGACAGCGACGATGCGCCCCATGCCGGTGATGATTCCGGTAAACATAGACGCTATTTTCGCATTAAATAGACTTAAAAATGAGTTCTGCCTACGGGCCGAGCCACTAATCGCATATCTTCACCTATTTTGTCTACACTGACAAACTCCAGCACCATGGCGTCAGACAACTCCTTCAACGGTGAAAAATCCGCCATCCCGCGACCCACGCCTAGTAGTTTGGGTGCCAAATAGATCAAAAACTCATCGACCAAACCTACCTCAATCAGCGCACCATTCAGCGTTGAACCAGCTTCCACATGCAATTCGTTGATCTCGCGTTTAGCCAAATCGTGCATTACAGCCGCTAAATCAACCCGCTTTGAACCATCAGAATTTGGTAAAACCACGACAGTTGCGCCGGCTACTTCTAAAGCCTTCTTTCTAACACTATCTGTTGAGTTTGTATAGATAAATATGGCCCTAGCGAGCGTATTATATGTCTCAATAGCTATATTATTTATAGCAAATAGTTGTGCAATTATAGGTGTTTGCAAGCTGCTATCCACAATCACCACATGCGGTTGCCGCTGCGTTGGAATCGCCCTAACGTCCAATCGCGGGTCATCCGCCAACACCGTGCCAATCCCCGTCAAAATCGCCCCGGCACGCGCCCGCCAAACATGGCCATCGTCACGCGCAGCGCTAGATGTAATCCATTGGCTCTGCCCATTGTCGAGTGCTGTACGTCCATCCAGTGATACGGCGATCTTCATCCGTACCCACGGTGTTTTACGCACCATGCGACTGAAAAACCCAATCATCAACTCTTTGGCCGCCTTGGCCTGCGGATGCTCAGGTGCCAAAACTTCGACTTCAATTCCTGCTTGTCGCAACATTTCTACGCCTTTGCCAGCGACTAAGGGGTTTGGGTCTAAGATTGCAATGACTACTTTGGCGACTTTGGCTTCGATCAGCGCGTTGCAACATGGCGGCGTGCGTCCAAAGTGGGAGCAGGGTTCTAGGGTGACGTAGGCGGTAGCGCCAATAGTCGATTCGCCATGAGCAGCCGCATCACGCAATGCCATGACTTCGGCATGTGCGCCACCTACAGCTTGGGTGTGGCCTTGGCCGATGATGCTGCCGGTGGGGGAAAGGAGGATGCAGCCCACTGCCGGGTTGGGCGGGCTGAGGGGGGAGGCTTGTTGGGCTTGCTTGAGTGCAACAATCAAATAAGGATTGCTGCCAGATTGCTGTTTGATTGCTGTCAGTACAGCTTGAGATTCGGGATGCGCGATCACAGTTGAGAAGAAAAAATCATGGTGCTGTGCAACCCGGTGCGTCTGTTTTGCAGGATCTTACCCGGCCTGTACTATTGATCATAATCGTCGTCGAGCGGCTGGTATTTGCCATAACGATTTGCCCTGTTGCAAATCCAGTATCAGGCAGCTTTTTTTTAGGGTAACCACTTCCATTAAATAACAAGTAACCATCTGCGAGTGAGTTCGCTGTTGGCGTAGTTATGGTCAGTATCGAACTAG
>JANMTB010000124.1:0-28888 GCA_031390045.1 Polaromonas sp. | reverse complement strand
TATAAAATATATAGCAAAATACAACTACACAGAGCTACGCAGTGCACGCCGGTATTGCATAGCCTCAGCCACGTGAGTTACTTGGGTGAATTCTGAGCCGGCTAAGTCGGCAATCGTACGCGCGACCTTCAAAGTGCGGTGTGTGGCGCGGGCGGACCAGCCTAGGCGGGCGGCTGCTACGTTCAAAAACTTGGTTGCACCGTCGTCCAGCAACACATGGGTGTCGATTTCGACGCCTTGCAGGGCGTGGTTGGGCTTTTTTTGACGTGCCAGGCTGCGGTTTCTGGCGGCGATGCAGCGCTCGCGTATGCTTTGGGTGGACTCGCCAGCGGGGGCGTTGATGAGTTCGGAAGCAGGAAGTGTGGGCACGTCAATGTGCAAATCGATGCGGTCTAACAGCGGGCCGCTGAGCTTGCCTTGGTAGCGCGAGACTTGGTCAGGCGAGCAGCGGCAGGCTTTGGGTGTGCTGCCGATGACAGCGCCCAAGTAGCCGCAAGGGCAGGGGTTCATGGCCGCCATGAGCTGGAAACGGGCGGGGAAATCAGCTCTTCTAGCCGCGCGGGAGATCGTGATTTGACCTGTTTCTAGTGGTTCGCGCAAGGCTTCGAGGGCCTGTCTAGGGAGTTCGGGGAGTTCGTCTAGGAACAAAACACCGTTGTGCGCGAGTGAGATTTCGCCTGGACGCGGCGGTGAGCCGCCACCGACCAAGGCGACGGCACTGGCGGAATGATGTGGGCTACGGGTCGGGCGCTGTGCCCAGTTTTCTAGCAAAAACCGACCTGCTAAGGATGCAATGGCGGCGCTTTCTAAGGCTTCGTCGGTATTCATAGGTGGCAAAAGCCCTGCAAAACGCTGCGCCAACATGGATTTGCCTGAGCCTGGTGGTCCGACCAATAAGGCGCTATGACCACCAGCTGCGGCAATCTCTAAAGCCCGTTTGGCTCCGGCTTGGCCTTTTACATCTAAAAAATCCAAGTATTTGGAGACATTGGCTTCCGTGCTGATAGCCGTGGTGTGCACTTGCCCCCAACCTTCTGATGGATTTGCTGGCTCAGTGACGAACTGTGCGACCACGTCTAACAAATGCTTGGCGCGGTAAACCATGGCGTCTGGCACGAGAGCCGCTTCAGCGGCGCTGGCTTCTGGAAGCACCAATTTGGGGCATGTAATAGATTGACTTGTCGCCATTTTGCGAAGTGCCAAGTTCATTGCCAAGGCACCGCGCACGGGGCGCAGCTCGCCACCTAATGACAATTCACCGGCAAACTCAAAGTCGGCTAATTTTGAGGCTTCGATTTGACCACTGGCGGCCAAAATGCCCAAAGCGATGGGTAAATCGAAACGGCCAGAGTCTTTTGGCAAGTCTGCAGGAGCCAAATTGACTGTGATCCTTTTATTAGTGGGAAAGTCTAAGCCTGAGTTTTGCAAGGCAGAGCGAACGCGTTCCCGCGCTTCTTTCACCTCAGTTTCAGCCAAGCCTACGAGCGTGAAACTCGGCAAACCGTTGGCCAAATGCACCTCGACGGTGACCGAAGGTGCATCCAAACCCAAAACAGCGCGACTTTGCACCATTGCGAAACCAGCCATAGTATTTCTCCCTAATTTGGTGCGCGCACCTTGCTTCTAATGAAAATCACTTAATTTTACATGTATAAATTTACAACTGTTATTTTATACAGTTTTAGTTTAGTATTTTTACAGACCATCAGCAAGTTTATTAATACCATTTTTGGTGGTTTTAAATCAAAAAACAACGCTTTATGCCTGTGAAGTTGGATAGATATATAAATTTAGGCACGCTTTGTGCTTTATGGCTTACGTTCACTTTCTTTTAAACAACCCAGGAGTTTTCAATGTCACATTCATTTAAATTAACCGCCGCATCAACCGTTTTGGCCGCTTTGTTGGCCACGGCTGGTGCATCTTCTTTCGCGCAAACTGCTGCTCCAGCGGCAGCGCCTGCGGCTGCTACACCTGAAAGCACCTTGAGCTACAACATTGGCGCGGTGACTGACTACCGCTATCGTGGTATTTCTCAGTCTCGCCTGAAGCCAGCCGTATCGGGTGGCGTCGACTTTTCTCACGCAAGCGGCGCGTATGTGGGCGTATGGGCGTCAAGCATTCAATGGGTCAAAGACGCAGGCGGTGACGGTAAGGTTGAAGTTGATATTTACGGTGGCTACAAAGGCGCGGCTGGCCCAGTTAGCTATGACGTGGGTGTGTTGACATACCAATACCCTAGCGCTGCTTTGTCTGTTTCACCAAATACAACAGAAATCTACGGTGCTGCGACCATGGGCCCAGCAACTTTGAAGTACTCACATGCTTTGACCAACACCTTTGGATTTGCAAACAGCAAAAACAGTGGCTATTTGGATCTGAGCGCGACGTTTGATGTGGGCAATGGTTTTACCGTCGTTCCGCACATTGGCCGCCAAAGGATTGCGGGCTCTGGCAACGGCGATTTTTCATACACTGATTTTTCTGTTGCTGTGACCAAAGATTTCGGCAAAGGCTTGTCTGTCACCGCTACCGTGCTCGGCACTGACGCTAAAGACGGCAGCTACATCACACCAGCTGGCAAAAACACAGGTAAGAATGGCGTGACGCTTGGCGTGAAGTACGCCTTCTAAGTAGTTAAGTAGATAAGAAAAGCCTGAAATTTTTTACTGATATTTGTCTAGGAGACCTTATGAAATTAGTAACCGCCATCATCAAACCCTTCAAGTTAGACGAGGTGCGTGAAGCCTTGTCGGCCATTGGGGTGCAAGGCATCACAGTGACTGAAGTTAAAGGTTTTGGTCGCCAAAAGGGCCATACCGAGCTGTACCGTGGCGCAGAGTACGTGGTTGATTTTTTACCAAAAGTAAAAATCGAAGCTGCTGTCACGACCGAATTGGTTGACCAGGTGATTGAAGCCATCGAAACCGCTGCCCGCACCGGAAAAATCGGTGACGGTAAGATTTTTGTCTATAACCTTGAGCAAGTCGTTCGTATTCGTACGGGTGAAACTGGCAAAGAAGCACTTTAAAAGCAAGTCAACACAAGAAAAGAGACTTCACATGAAAAAATACCTCCTCCCTATCAGCCTAGGCCTTGGCCTGTGGTTGGCCAGCAACTTTGCCATGGCTCAAGCTGCGCCTGCGGCCACTGCGGTAGCACCCGTCGCTGCGACCGTAGCTGTTGACGCGACCAAGCCCGCTGATGCTGTAAAACCAGCAGATGTAACGGCAGCAGCAGCGACGCCAGTAGCGGCTGCAGCTGCTCCCGCCGCACCAGCGGCTGCACCAGCACCCGTACCGAACAAAGGCGACACCGCTTGGATGACGATATCAACGGTGCTCGTGCTGTTGATGACCATTCCTGGCTTGGCACTGTTTTACGGCGGCTTGGTGCGCAGCAAAAATATGCTGTCCGTGCTGATGCAGGTGTTTGTCGTAACCGCGCTAATTTTTGTGCTGTGGGTCATCTACGGCTACACCATCGCATTCACGGCGGGCAACCCGTTCTTTGGCTCGTTTGACAAACTCTTCCTCAAAGGCATCACGCCTGACTCTGTCGCTGCAACCTTCAGCAAGGGCGTGGTCATTCCAGAGTTGATTTTTGTCGCTTTCCAAGCAACATTTGCGGCCATCACTTGCGGTTTGATCGTCGGTTCGTTCGCTGAGCGCGCTAAGTTCTCGGCTGTGTTGTTGTTCTGCGTGCTGTGGTTCACTTTCAGCTACTTGCCAATGGCGCATATGGTTTGGTACTTTGACGGCCCAGATGCCATCACTGATGCTACTTCGCTTGAAAAAGTCACCGCTGCTGCTGGTTGGTTATGGGCAAAAGGCGCGCTTGATTTTGCGGGCGGTACGGTCGTTCACATCAACGCAGCGATGGCTGGCCTGGTCGGTGCTTATGTCATCGGCAAACGTGTGGGTTACGGCAAAGAGTCGATGACGCCTCACAGCTTGACATTGACCATGGTTGGCGCAGCCATGCTCTGGGTGGGTTGGTTTGGTTTCAATGCTGGCTCCAACTTAGAAGCCAATGGCGTTGCTGCTTTGGCGTTCGTCAATACCTTGGTGGCTGCGGCTGCTGCGACTTTGGCTTGGATCACTGGTGAAGCATTGGCTAAGGGCAAGGCCTCGATGTTGGGCGCGGCTTCTGGCGCGGTCTCTGGCTTGGTTGCTATCACCCCAGCTTGCGGTTTTGTGGGCCCGATGGGTGCGATCATGATTGGTTTGCTCGCAGGTTTCTTGTGCCTCTGGGGTGTGAATGGTCTCAAGAAAATGCTAGGTGCTGATGACTCGCTTGATGTGTTCGGCGTGCACGGTGTTGGTGGTATCTTGGGAGCGTTGTTGACTGGCGTGTTTGCGGCGCCTTCACTGGGCGGCACCGGCATTTATGATTACGTTGCTAACAAGGTTAACCCAGACTACTCGATAGCCGGTCAAGTGTGGATTCAACTTCAAGGCGTGTTGACCACACTGGTTTGGTCTGGTGTGGTTGCCTTCATTGCCTACAAACTGGTGGATATGTTGATTGGCTTGCGTGTGCCAGAAGAAGAAGAGCGCGAAGGCTTGGACATCACTTCACACGGCGAAACAGCTTACAGCCGCTAAAAGTTTTTATTTACCGTCTCCTCGGTTGACCTAGTAACTCGTTTCTAGGTTTTTAAAAGCCCACAGAGATGTGGGCTTTTTTTTGATCTTTATATATACGCTATGACTATGCGATTGATTAGTTGATTTTTACCAGGCGCCAATCAATGCGATTGTCGGCACGGTGCACCATCTCTACGTTTTTCTTCATCGCCCAAGGAATGGTTTGGTTGTGCAGCGGTAAATGCGAAACGTCTTGATGTGACAGCAGCAAAGCCTTTTCTATGAGGTCATTCCGGTTTACCAAATCAGTTTCCTTTTTGATGCGCTCGACCAAGGCATCCATTTGCGGATTTGAGTAACGTCCGACGTTGTAATTACCATCGCCACCCGCACCGACACTGCGCACCAAAGACTGCAAGCTGTACAAAGCGTCAAAGGTTGGCACGCCCCAGCCTAGCATGTAGATGCTGGCCTCGAAGCGCTGAATCATTGGGAAGTAGGTGACCAAAGGCAAGGTGCGCAGCTTAGCCTTAACGCCAATTTTGGACCACATGGCAGTGACGGCTTGGCAAATTTCTTCGTCGTTGATATAGCGGTTATTGGGGCAAGCAAAATCGACCTCAAAACCATCTTTGTAGCCCGCATCGTCTAGTAATTTTTTGGCAGCGGTGATATCAAACGCATAGCGTGCATCAGCTTTCTTCGTCCAGCCATTGACTTGCGGCGAAATCATCGTGCCAGTCGGCTGGCTCAGTCCACGCATGGTCACGCGGTTGATGGTGTTGATGTCGATGGCTTGGTACAGCGCTTTGCGCACACGCACATCTTTCAGCGGGTTTTTGCCTTTGACGTTCGAGCCTGGCAATTCATCGCGAAACTGGTCCATGCCGAAAAAGATGGTGCGGTTTTCTGCACCGTCCAACACCTTCAGATTTGGCGTATTACGAATGCGCCCTAAGTCTTGCAAGTTGGGGTCTAACACCATATCAACCTCGCCAGACAAAATGGCCGCGACACGGGTAGCTTCTTGCTTCACGGGGGTATAAACAATTTCAGTCAAGTTACCCTCCAGCTTGCCCCACCAATTAGGGTTGCGTTTAAGCACCAATTTTTGGTCGGGCTGCCAGCTATCGACCACAAACGGCCCCGTACCCATCGCGTTTCTGTGCGCAAAACTTTCGTCTTTGGTTTTGATGTCTTTGGGCTCGGTGGATTTGTTCTTCTCAGCCCAAGCTTTGCTCATGATGCGCAGCTCGGTCAATTGGTTCACGATGACGGGATTGGGGCCTTTGAGCATGATGTCTAGGTTGTTTGCATCCACCTTGACGACTTTATCAATACCTTGAGTGAACACATTGAAATTCGATGTTTTGGCCATGGCACGGTTGATGGAGAAAATGGCATCTTCGACATCCAACACACTGCCATCACTGAACTTCACACCATTGCGTAAAGTAATGCGTAGTTGTGTCGGGTTAATCAGTTTCCAAGCCGTTGCCAATTGCGGCTCTACTTTAAAGGTGCGGCTGTTGTAATACATCAATGACTCATAAATCGCCGCATGAACGCCGTTGCCCAATGCATTGTTTTGCGAGTGAATATCCAAGGTAGGAATATCGCTAGCACTAGTCCATCGCAAGGTAGTCGCCATCGCTGTGCTTGCCAGCAGGACGGCAGAGGCCACCAAGGCTAATTTAAATTTCATCGCTTGTTTCATAACGAACACTCCTAGGTTCAAAGTTTAAAAAGTTTAGCATTTGAATATGCCACAATTTGAGATTCTGGCTCAAAGTGGTTTCCCTTATAACCCCGCGTTTTTGTAGGTTTGATTATTCGCAAATGCTTATACTGTTGCCATTGAATTCACCCTATCGCCTGACTTAGACAATTATGAATATTTGGAAAAAAGAAGTTTCAATCAAAATCTTGACGGATGCTCACATCAACACTGCCGTTGACCATTTAGGCATAGAGTTTCTCGAGGTGGGTGACGATTTTATTCGTGCACGTGCGCCGGTCGACAAACGTACCCAGCAACCTTATGGTTTGCTGCATGGTGGCGTGTCAGTGGTGTTGGCTGAAACACTGGGTTCTTGTGGTGCCATGTACGCCTGCCCAGTGGGTCACCGAGCAGTTGGTTTGGACATCAATGTCAACCACCTCAAAGGCGCAAAAAGCGGTTGGGTTACGGGTATCACTTACCCAATTCACGTCGGTAGAACCACCCAAGTTTGGCAAATCGACATGAGCAACGATGCAGGCGAGATGACTTGCGTCTCGCGTATTACCTTGGCCATCTTGTCATAAAGGCAGTCTATGAATGCTCCTACACTTTCCACCCACGTACTGCCTGCAGTTAACCAACGGGCTACTCCGGCTGCTTTGATTGATGCGCTCAAGTCCACGTTTGGCGACCGCTGCTCCACAGCACTGGCAGTACGCGAACACCATGGCAAAGATGAGTCTTCTTTTTCAGTTCCACCCCCTAGCGCGGTGGTTTTTGCTGAAAGTACAGCAGATGTCGCTGCCGCCGTCAAACTAGCTGCCCAATACAAAACACCGGTGATCCCCTTCGGTGTTGGTTCTTCTCTAGAGGGGCATTTGCTCGCCGTTCAAGGTGGTATCAGCATCGACGTGAGCCGCATGAACCAAGTCCTGCGCGTCAACGCTGAAGATTTGACCGTGACTGTGCAACCCGGCGTGACGCGCAAAGCGGTCAACGAAGCCGTCAAATCTGAAGGCTTGTTTTTCCCGATTGACCCGGGTGCTGACGCCTCGATTGGTGGCATGAGCGCCACCCGCGCCAGTGGCACCAATGCGGTGCGCTACGGCACGATGCGTGAAAACGTGTTGGCACTCGAAGTCGTCACCGCCCGTGGCGAGGTGATTCGTACCGGCACCCGCGCCAAGAAATCTTCCGCTGGTTATGACTTAACGCGCTTGATGGTCGGGTCGGAGGGCACGCTGGGCGTGATGACTGAAATCACCCTCAAGCTCTACCCCTTACCAGAAGCGATTTCAGCCGCTGTTTGCTCTTTTCCCAGCATCGAAGCTGCCGTACGCACGACGATTCAAATCATCCAAATGGGCATCCCGATTGCACGGGTGGAACTGATCGACAGCAACTCGATCCGCATGGTCAACGCCTACTCCAAGCTCACATTAGAAGAAGCACCGATGTTGTTGATGGAATTCCACGGCTCGCCTGCCAGCGTGAAAGAACAGGCCGAACTGGTGCAAGAGCTTGCATCTGAACACGGTGGCACCTCGTTTGACTGGGCGACCACGCCCGAAGCGCGCACCAAGCTGTGGACGGCGCGGCACAACGCTTATTTTGCAGGCGTGCAGTCCAAGCCCGGCTGCCGCGTGATTTCGACCGATACCTGCGTGCCAATCTCCAAACTCGCCGACTGCTTGCTGGAGTCCGTCGCCGAGGCCGATGCCAGCGGCATCCCCTACTTCTTGGTCGGCCACGTGGGTGATGGCAACTTCCACTTTGGCTACTTGATCGACCCCAGCAAGCCTGAAGAGCGTGAAACCGCCGAAGCCTTGAACGACAAACTCGTCGCCCGCGCGCTACGCTTAGAAGGCACCTGCACGGGCGAACACGGTGTGGGTCTGCACAAAATGGACTTCTTGAAAACCGAAACCGGTTTGGGTGCTGTCGACATGATGCGCACCATCAAACATGCGCTGGACCCCGACAACATCATGAACCCAGGCAAGATTTTCAGCTGGTAAGCTTGTAAAAGATTCTATTAAGAGTCTTGATGGCTGCGTCGCTGAACCAAAAGCACCCCGTTGTTTGGTTGGAACAGCACAGTCTTTCAGGATCACAACGACTGGGCTTGACGCCTAGCATGGGCGGTTCACTAGCGACTTGGGCGCTAGAACGAACCGGTTTTGCACCGTTTGACCTGTTTCGTCCTTGGGACTGTATTTCTCACGCTGACCCTTTGCAGATTGCATTTGCATCTTACCCGCTAGCGCCTTGGTCAAACCGCATCAGCCACGGTGGGTTTTCGGTTGATGGCAAGTTTCACACCATCGCAACCAACACCGATCTGCCCTACCCCATCCATGGCGATGCATGGCAACAGAACTGGCAATATCAACAGCATGATACTGTTTCACTGGAGATGACTTTGGAGTCAAACCAGTTCAACGGCAACCCGCACCACTACCGCGCCCGGCAAACTTTCAAACTGGTCGATGGTGGCATGGATCAAATCCTGACCGTCACCCATCTTGGCGACATGCCCTTACCTTACGGCCTAGGCCAACATCCATGGCTGCCGCGCAACGAGCTAACCACCGTCCACGCACAGGTAATAGGCGTTTGGCTCAGCCACCCCGATTGTTTGCCCAAAGAACATACCTCCACATTTTCGCCAAGCTGGGATTTGAAAGCAGGTATTTCCGCAGCAGGCTCCTTGATTGATAACTGCTTTACGGGCTGGGACGGCATCGCCCGTGTGACATGGCCAGATCAAATGTTACAGCTAACATTAGATCAGACACATTTAAAATCAATAGGCACAGCGAAAGTTAGCGCTTACTCCACACCACCAAACTACCTTGTGCTTTTCCGTAAAGCTACGGGCGATCACTTCTGCCTAGAACCCGTCAGCCACCCCATCGACGCATTTCATCTACCCGGGCAAGCCGGTTTGCAGATGCTTAAAAAAGGCGAATCGCTGACGCTGGCGCTGTCATGGCGCTTTACTTCAGTTGCAACTTAGACGTGGTGTTTGCTGTTTCTGAGTAACATTCGCGTGGTTTGGTCGACCAATCATTTGCAATCCGATTCATTTTTTGACCCCAACCGCCTAGGAGCTACTTATGACTTACCCCGCATTTCCAGCATTTCTTAAGTTTTTCGGCATGTCAATATCCGCCATTTTGCTCTCTTTAAGTGCCACGACATTGGTACACGCGCAAGCCGATGGCATGATCAGCGTCGCCAGCCCGCGCAGCGCGGTTGACACCATGAACCGCTTGGAAGCCTTGGTGAAAGAGCGCGGACTCAACGTTTTCGCCCGCATTGACCACGCCGCTGGCGCTGCAAAGGTCGGCAAAACACTGCGCTCAACTGAACTGTTGATCTTCGGTATCCCGCAAGGCGGGACGCCTTTGATGGAGTGTGCGCAAACGGGGGGCATTGATTTACCACTCAAAGCACTGGTTTGGACTGACGTAGCCGGTAAAGTCATGCTCAGCTACAACGACCCCGCATACTTAGCAAATAGGCATGGCGCGGCTAGCTGCCCCGCTGTTGAAGGCCTGACGAAAGCGCTGAGCGGACTTGCACAAGCAGCTGTGGCGTCATAAATCATCAAATTTTTCATAAATACGCTTCTAGCCGGCGTATTTATTGCCTAGAAAGCTATTAATTTTATAGCAATTTGATTGGCCATTCGGTCTATTTCTCGCCCCGTAAACGCTCAATCAACCCATTCAGCTCTTCCATCGAACCAAATTGAACGCTCAACTCGCCCATTTCCTCAAACTTGCCGTGGCGTTTCACGCGCTTTTTGACACGTATTTCGACTTGCGCTGTCAGCAGGTCTGACAGCTCTTCTTCGACACGTTTCAGGTCGCGTGATTTCTCTTTTTTCGGCTTAGTCGCCACTAAGTTGAACTCAGCGCTGAGCTTTTTGACTAGGCTTTCAGCCTCGCGTACCGACATTTTTTTGGCGCTGATTTGGTTGGCAGCGGTGATTTGGGTGGCGCGGTCTAGTGCCAGCAAAGCGCGGGCATGCCCCATGTCCAAGTCACCGGCCATCAGCATGGTCTGCACGGGTTCGGCCAAGTTCAAGAGGCGCATCAAATTGCTGGCGGCGGCGCGGGAGCGACCCACGGCTTGGGCGGCTTGCTCGTGGGTGAGTGCAAATTCTTTCACCAAACGCTGCAAACCCTGCGCTTCTTCGAGTGGGTTCAGGTCTTCGCGCTGGATGTTTTCAATCAACGACATCGCGGCGGCGGCTTCGTCGGCCACCTCACGCACGAGGACTGGGACATTGTCCAAACCCGCCAATTTAGCCGCACGGAAACGGCGCTCACCAGCGATGATTTCGTACTTGCCGTCGTTTACCCCACTCGTTAAGCGACGCACCAAGATCGGTTGCATGATGCCGTGGGCCTTGATTGATTCTGCTAACTCGTACAAAGCACCCTCGTCCATGCGGGTGCGGGGCTGGTATTGGCCGGCGACCATGTCGGTCAGCATCAGGGTCGACGGCGTGCCAGGGTTGGCCGCAGCGCTTTTTGCAGCGTTGGTTGCTGCATTTTCGTCAAAAGTGGGGCCTAAGAGTGCTTCTAAGCCACGGCCTAGGCCTTTGGGTCGTTTGGTAACCATGTTTATATTCCGCTTATATTCCGTTATAGTACTTTTGATCGGTGTTGTTATTCGCTGATCGTTATTTTAAATTCGTCAGCTTATTCAGCAAATCGCGACCTGCAGGCCAATCGCCTAAGCCAGATTCAGCGTTGATATGGCCAATCGGGCCAGCATGAACCAGTTCTGAGCCCCACTGCGCGGCCAGCTCCTTGGCCGCAGGTAACTTGCAAAACGGGTCGCGCGAGGAGGCGACCAAGGTAGTTTTGAATGGCAGCTGGTTCAACTGAGGCTTGCCCCAGCTGTGCATTTGGGGTGCATAGCTGATGGCTTCTTGACTGGGTGGTGCCACCAGCAGCGCACCGGCGACTTTGCCAACATTGGGCGACAGACTTGCCCATGCTGCGACCAAGTGGCAACCCAAGCTGTGTGCTGCGAAAACAATGCTTGGGTCTTGACCTTCTTTTTGGCGCTTGGCAATATGGTTTTGTACCACGTCTTCGAGCCGCGTGATCCAGTCGCCACGCAACGGTTGGTGCCAGTCGTGCTGCTCCACCCGCTCATCGCCAAACACCGCTTCCCAACGGCTTTGCCAATGTAAGGCCGTGCTGCCCTGCCAGCCTGGCAGCGTGAAAATATGAGGGTTAATTTCAGACATTTATTTATATTTGCTATATATTTTATAGCTATTTAGTCAATAAATACGCCGGCTATAGCCGAATTTGCCTTGTTTTTACGTGTATGCATGGCTATTTACATCGTTTTGATGCGTTCGACCATCTCTGCGGCAAACTCTACAAAAGCTTGGCTGCCGCGCGCGGATGGGTCAAACACCACGCCAGGCAAACCGTAGCTGGGTGCTTCGGCCAAGCGCACATTGCGAGGAATCACGGTATTGAAAACTTTGTTGCCAAAGTGGTTTTTAAGCTGCTCGCTCACCTGCTGCTGCAGCGTGATGCGCGGGTCAAACATGACGCGTAAGAGGCCGATGATTTGCAAATCTGGGTTCAAATTGGCGTGCACTTGCTTGATGGTGTTGACCAAATCTGTGAGTCCCTCCAGCGCAAAATACTCGCACTGCATCGGCACAATCACGCCATTAGCGCAGCACAAACCGTTCAAGGTGAGCATGGACAGGCTCGGTGGGCAATCAATCAGCACGAAGTCATACTCATGCGCCACAACGGCCACCGCAGCTTTGATGCGCTTCTCGCGCCGCTCAACGTCGACCAACTCCACCTCAGCACCCGCCAAATCACGGTTAGCACCCAAAATATCGTAACTGCAGCCAGCGGCGACCAACTTGTCGCTTTTGACGCGCGCTTCAGTAATAGAGGCATTCTCTAGCAATACGTCATAAATCGTGAGCTCCAGTTGGCGCTTGTCGACACCCGAGCCCATGGTGGCATTGCCTTGTGGGTCTAAGTCAATCATCAGCACCCTCTGGCCGATTTTCGCCAAACCAGCCGCCAAGTTGACCGTCGTCGTGGTTTTGCCGACACCACCTTTTTGATTCGCCACGCAGAAAATCTTTGCCATATTTATTTTTATTTAACCTGTTATTTGCCTAAGGCGAGCTTCACGCCAAAACCTATCAAGAATACACCTGCAATTTTTTGCAAAACGTCTGTTACCCGTGGGTTAGCGCGAATACGCTCAGCCATATAGTGGGTGATCAGTACCACTGTGATGCAGTAGATGAAACCAAGAACCGCGATCGTCACAGCCATCACACTGAAAGTCAGCATGCCTTGGTGTTTGACGGGATCGATGAATTGCGGCAAAAAAGCGACATAAAACATGATGGCTTTGGGGTTGAACAGGGTGATGACCAAGGTTTGCCGAAAATAGTGCCCTGCTGTGATGTTCAACAGTGGCTTGTCCCCTGCTTTGGCGGTCAACATTTTGAAGCCCAGCCATGCTAAATACGCAGCACCCAGCCATTGCAAGGCATGGAAAACAATCGGGTTAGCCTGCAATAACGCAGCAACGCCGGCAACGGTTAGCCACATCAACACTTGATCGCCCACCAACAAACCAAACACCGAGGCAACGCCACCCGCCAAGCCGCCCTTGCCTGCCGAGGTAATCAACGCCAAATTACCCGGCCCAGGCAGCAGCAAGAGCAAGATAAAGGCGATGACAAAGGCGCTGTAATTGGTGATGCCAAACATGTGCAAGCAGAATCTGAGCTAAGAAAACGTAAAAATCAGTGAAGCACTGAGTTTACGCGAGATTGCGCAAGATTAGGTTTGCCGCATCCAAACAATGCAGCGCTCAGCATCCAAACCGGGAACAATGAGTTGTTCCACGTGAAACACATCGACGCTTGGTGGCAAATCCGCCACTTCACTAGCTGTGTCTTTGGCTTTCATGGCTAGCCAAATGCCTGTTTTAGGCGCTAATGCCGCTTGCGAACCAGTCACAAAATCCAGCAAAGTAGCAAACGCTCGCGAAGTAATGATGTCGTATTTTTGAGTCAGCGTTTCCACACGAGCATGCAGCGCTTGCAAGTTTGACAACTTTAACTCTGTCGCCACCTGCTGCACAAACGCCATTTTCTTGGCGACCGCATCCACACAGGTGACGCGAATGTCTGGGCAACAAATCGCAATCACCACGCCAGGCAAGCCCGCGCCAGAACCAACATCGAGTAAACGATACAAGTATTGCTGAGATGCGGTATCAGTGGCGCCATCTTGCTCATAAGCCAACCCAGCCAAGCGAATACGCAGTGGCGCAATAATCGCCAAACTGTCAAGCAAATGGTGCGTCAGCATCTCGGCTGGGTCGCGTATGGCTGTCAGGTTGTAGACCTTGTTCCATTTTTGGATGAGCGCGTGGTAACTTAAAAGCTGGGTGATTTGACCGTCACTGAGACTCAGGCCGAGAGCAGCAACACCCTGTCTAAGTGTTACTTCATGCGATCCACCCGTCATTCGACCACTGCCTCAATCGGCATAGCTACTGTGTCGGAACGTTTTTTATCCGAAAAGCCTTTGTAGCCATTCTTTTTCAGATACACCAACAACAAAGAAACCGTTGCCGGTGTGACGCCAGAAATGCGCGAAGCTAGCCCCAAGGTCTCGGGCTTGTGCTTGTTCAGGGTCTGCCTTGCCTCAATGCTCAGTGCGGTCACCTTGGCGTAATCCATATCTGGCGGTAGTTTGAACCGCTCAAAATGCAGGGCTTTTTCGACTTCCGCGTGCTGGCGATCAATGTAACCGGCGTATTTAGCTACGATTTCGATTTGCTCGACCACGGTTTGGTCTTGAATGTCTGCCAGTTCTGGCGTGGCAAATTTGCCAGATTCCAAACTCATCAGCCCTGCGTAGTTGACATCTGGCCGGCGCAGTAACTCCAACATGTTGTATTCATGCTCCAATGCTTTGCCAAAAACACGCTCAGCCTCAGCAACTGAAACGTTTTTCGGGCTCGCCCAAAGCGCTTTCAAACGTTGTGTTTCACGTGAAACAGCATCGCGCTTGAGGCTAAAAGCATCCCAGCGCACGTTGTCCACCAAGCCAAGCTGCCGACCTACTTCGGTCAAACGCACATCGGCATTGTCTTCACGCAGTTGAAGGCGGAACTCGGCACGGCTGGTAAACATGCGGTAGGGTTCGGTCACGCCCTTGCTGATCAAGTCATCCACCAACACGCCCAAGTAGGCCTCATCACGGCGCGGCAACCAGGCGTCGTCGCTGTAGGTTGAGCCACCTGCAGCGCTTAGCGACGCATCTCCAAAGCCTAGGCTGCGGCACTGCAAGGCGGCGTTGATGCCGGCAAACATGCCCTGCGCAGCGGCTTCTTCGTAGCCGGTGGTGCCGTTGATCTGCCCAGCAAAGAACAAGCCGCCAATCGCGCGGGTTTCGAAGTTGGTTTTCAGGGCACGTGGGTCAAAATAATCATACTCAATCGCATAGCCAGGGCGCAGGATGTGGGCGTTTTCTAAACCCACCATAGAGCGGACCAGCTCGTACTGAATATCAAACGGCAGGCTGGTGCTGATGCCGTTGGGGTAGTACTCGTTGGTCGTCAGGCCTTCGGGTTCCAGAAAAATCTGGTGGCTTTCCTTGTCGGCAAAGCGGTTGATCTTGTCTTCCACGCTGGGGCAGTAGCGCGGACCCACGCCCTCGATCTTGCCGGTGAACATGGGGCTGCGGTCAAAGCCGGAGCGGATGATGTCATGCGTGCGCTCGTTGGTATGGGTGATCCAGCACGGCATTTGCTGCGGGTGCATAGATGTTTTGCCCAGGAAACTGAACACCGGCATGACCGGGTTGTCTGCGCCCTCCATGCCGTCGCCAGGCTGGCGCAGGCATTTGTCAAAGTCAATCGTGCGACCATCCAAGCGTGGCGGTGTGCCGGTTTTCAAGCGGCCTTGCGGCAGCTTGAGTTCTTTGAGTCGGGCGCTCAGCGACACCGCCGGCGGATCACCTGCCCTGCCCGCCGCGTAGTTGTTCAGGCCGACGTGGATTTTGCCATCCAAAAACGTCCCCGCCGTCAGCACCACCGTCTTGCTGCGAAAGCGCACGCCGACCTGGGTGACTGCGCCGACGACTCTGTCGCCCTCCACCATCAGGTCGTCCACGGCTTGCTGGAACAGCCACAAATTCGGTTGATTTTCCAGCTTGTGGCGAATCGCCGCCTTGTACAACACGCGGTCCGCCTGCGCCCGCGTCGCCCGCACAGCAGGGCCTTTGGAGCTGTTGAGGATGCGGAACTGGATGCCCGCTTCGTCCGTCGCCAAGGCCATCGCGCCGCCCATGGCATCCACCTCTTTGACCAGATGGCCTTTACCGAGACCGCCAATCGAGGGGTTGCAGCTCATCTGCCCCAGCGTCTCGATGTTGTGCGACAGGAGCAGGGTTTTGCAGCCCATGCGGGCGCTGGCCAGTGCGGCCTCGGTGCCGGCGTGGCCGCCACCGACGACGATGACGTCAAATTCTTGGGGGTAATTCATCCCTCTATTTTAATACAGCCTTGAAAAACGGCAAAAATGGCCGTAGCCGGCGTATTAATTACCTATATTGCTATTTAATATATAGCAACATGAACGCTACTATTTTTTGTGAGAATTTGCCACATCTCGGCTGAGCGTGTAAAACAAGTAACGTCATGCTATCAATTTCGCCATAAGCCGCAGCTTTGTTACCTCGCTTACATCGCGCTCGACAATCGACGCGTGTTGCTGTTTAGGATCGGCAGGTCTCAATTTGTAGGCGACCCACTGTTATATCTACGATAACTACCCAAAGGAAATCACCATGGCACTAGCATCACCCTTTTTCGGCAAACGCGAGCCTGAACCCGCTCCTGTCCAACCCGCTTACAACGTCAGCAATGGCCGCAATTTAACAGGAACCGTGCGCACCGAGCCGGCCAGCAGCGTGCCAGCAACCGGCTTAAGGTCAGATGCAGCGGCAACACCAGCACAGCCCGCCAATACATCGGAAGGCAGTCGCTTGATAGTTGGCCCTAACATCAAGCTCAAAGGCGTTGAAATCACCGATTGCGACACCTTGGTCGTTGAAGGCACTGTCGAGGCGACCATGGACTCTCGTGTCATCCAAATCATGGCCAACGGCGCGTTCAAAGGCTCGGCTGATATTGATATTGCTGAAATTCACGGTCAGTTTGATGGCAATTTAACTGTTCGAGACAAACTGGTCATTTTTTCGCAAGGCAAGGTCAATGGCAAGATCCGCTACGGCAAAGTCGTCATCGAAGAAGGTGGTCAGCTGTCGGGCGATGTGCAGTTTGGCGCCAAATCGTCAGCGCCTGCCACGCCAGCTGCGAGTTTAATGGGCGCACAAACCACACCGGCTAACAAAATGGGCATCCACGTCGCGCAGTAAAGACAGCATGTCTTAATTGCTAGCTTGAGGCGCTCCCGCGCCTTGATCTAGCCCCATTTGTATGTACACTGGTGGCCATGAATTTGGTGCAACCATTAACTACTGCAAAAACGAAAACCGTAATCACAGAATTGAATTGGCTAACAATAGAGTCAATGCGGCAGGTGATGATCAGTGTGGTAGCAACGCAGGCGTTGATGTTCGCCGTCATGGTTTTGATGTTTATTTTGCTTTATGAGCAAGCATCCAAGCCCATCCTTATCACTTGGTTTATCACAAACGTCCTGCTGAGTTTGTTGCGATGGTGGTTTTTGCGCGGCTACACCACCCACAGCCAAGCTAATCAGTTCCAAGAGCGCATCAAATATTTCATCCGCTACGCTAAGCTGGCCCCTTTTAATGGCTTGATTTGGGGCTTGTCCATCTATTTGTTTAACAATACCGAGTCGCCCAACATTTCTATTTTTTGCCTGATTATTGTGATCGTTTTTGGCATGTTTTCGGTGTCAAATTTATCCAGTCACCGCCGCTTGATGCAATGGTTTATCGTGTCTTACGGCTTTGGACTGTTGGTGTCAATTTTGGCCCATATAGCGTTTGATCAGAACCTCAAGCCAGACACCACACAGCTGTGGTTTTTAGGCATGGTACTGATATTTGTATTCATGCTACAACGCGTTGGCGAGCGCATGAACCAGTCGTACATTCGCGCCTTAGCACTGCAGTTTCGCAACCGCGAGTTGATTGCCTCATTAACTGAGCAGCGCGAAACCGCCTTGTCTGCCGTCGCCACCAAAAATCGCATGCTCGCTAGCGCCGCGCACGATATGCGCCAGCCAGTACTGGCACTTGATTTATACGCCGGCTGGTTGATGAGCGAGCCCGAAGCATCCACTGAATTGGCGCCCAAGATTGCTGCATCCACCAAAGCGGTGATCAGCTTATTTGACTCCATGTTTGACATGTCGCGCCTGATGGAAGGGCAAATCAGCACCAATTTATCGTCCATCAAACTCGCTGACTTGATTGAAGACCTTTTCGTCCAATACCACCCGATTGCTTGGGCAAAGCACCTAAACTTGCGCACCCACGTGATCGACGGTGAGGTCTTTACCGACCCTTTGTTACTCGAGCGCATTTTGGGTAATTTGCTGTCCAATGCCATCAAATACACGCCGACAGGGGGCATCTTGTTGGCTTGCCGAAACACATCGCAGGGCGTGCGTATCGAGGTCTGGGATACAGGTGTTGGCATCGCATTAGAGCAGCAAAGCTTGGTGTTTCGCGAGTTTTACAAAGGAACGGCTAACGTCGGCACCACCGATGGTTTTGGTCTCGGACTGGCCATCGTGACGCAACTGTCAGATCTGTTGGGCTACGAACTGCTGTTGAAATCACGCCCTGGTCGCGGCACCGTGGTATCGATTCAATTGGGTCATTTGCTGTAAACCCCAAACCGGAACGATAACAACATGAGCTTGCTTCAAACACGCGCACCCATGCAGGCACAGCTGGTACAGTGGCAAGTCAGCGTCGGTGATGTAGTGCAAGCTGGCGATGTGCTACTTGTTTTAGAAGCCATGAAAATGGAACACGAGCTGCGCGCGCAAGCAGATGGCACGGTGACACAGCGCTATTTTGAAACAGGTGAGATCGTTAACAGCAACGATTTGCTACTAATTTTAGAGCAGCATAACCATATAATACGTCGACTAAAGCCAACTTTATCTTCCAGTTTAAGCACTCCTGACGTTCGCGCAGATTTGCAAACCGTTATCGACAGGCTTGCGTACACGCAAGATGCTCAGCGCCCAGATGCTGTGGGCAAACGCCATGCTCTGGGGCTGCGCACCGCCCGAGAAAATATCGCTGATGTCTGCGACACAGATGAATTCGGCAACACTAGTTTTTTAGAGTATGGCGCTTTAGCCATCGCCGCGCAACGAGCGCGACGAGCGCATGACGACTTGATCGCCAGCACGCCTGCCGACGGCATGGTCACAGGCATCGCCAGCATCAATGGCGATTTAATCGATGCTGAACGCGCCAAAGCCGTCGTCATGGCTTATGACGCCACCGTGTTAGCCGGTACACAGGGTTTGCGAAACCACCAGAAAACCGACCGCTTGCTCGGCATCGCCCTACAAAACAAACTGCCTGTGGTGCTGTTTGCCGAAGGCGGCGGCGGCAGGCCAGGAGATACCGATGCGGCCGTGGTAGCCGGCTTGCACGTCACCACCTTCGCCAGCTTTGCCCGCTTGCATGGCCATGTCCCCGTGATTGGCATCACGACCGGGCGCTGTTTTGCAGGTAATGCTGCGCTCTTGGGATGCTGCGACGTGATCATTGCTACAAGCAATAGCAACATCGGTATGGGCGGCCCGGCGATGGTGGAAGGCGGTGGCTTGGGTATTTTTAAACCCGAACAGATTGGCCCAAGCAGCGTGCAACACACCAATGGTGTGATTGATATTTTGGTGGACGACGAAGCCGCCGCCGTGGCCGCCGCCAAGCAATATTTGTCGTACTTTCAAGGGCAACTCAAAAGCGGTATTGCAGCAACTGTGCCCGATGCCATGGCTTTGCGCCAAGTCGTCCCCGAAAATCGGTTGCGCGCATATGACAGCCGTAGCGCGATCGATGGTATCGCCGACCTAAACAGTGTGCAATATTTGCGCACTGGCTATGGCGTTGGCATCCACACTGCTTTAGCACGGGTTGGAGGTCGAGCTGTCGGCATTTTGGCGAACAACCCACTGCATTTAGGTGGCGCAATTGATGCCGATGCTTGCCGCAAAGCTGCTCGCTTCATGCGATTGTGCAATATGCATCAGCTGCCGCTTGTGAGCTTAGTCGACACGCCTGGTTTCATGGTCGGGCCCCAGACGGAGGCGACCGGCCAAGTTCGCGCAGCCGGGGATTTGTTTGTAGCGGCATCGCAGCTTACTGTGCCGTACTTCAGCATCGTTTTGCGCAAGGGCTATGGCTTGGGTGCCATGGCGATGACGGCAGGTGGTTTTCACAGTCCGATGTTTACCGTTGCTTGGCCAACCGGCGAGTTTGGCGCGATGGGCTTAGAGGGCGCCGTGCGCTTGGGTTACCGCAAAGAGCTAGACGCGACCGCCGATGAAGCGGCGCGAGAAGCCCTATTCCAACAACTCTTAGCGCGCGAAATAGCCAAAGGCAGCGCCATCAGCATGGCCGAGCATTTGGAGATTGATGCTGTGATTGACCCCCACGACACACGCACATGGCTCTTGGGAGGCCTGTCAGCAAGTATTGGTACTAAGTAGCATGGATAAATTAAGCTGACGGTGCAAGGCTGTCAAATGGCGGACAAACTTGTTTCATTTTGAGAAAAAATCAGTATAAGAATCAAGAAACTAGGGCTAACCCTTGTTACAAACGACCTTTGGGTTTGTATGCTGATCGAGCAAATTAAATCATTGCTTCGAACAACTAACCGCAACAGGAGAGTCCACTATGGCTGTTTCTTTTCAAATCAACGGCAAAGCCGTCAGTGCCAATGCTGAGCCAGATACCCCACTTTTATGGGTCATTCGTGATGAATTAGGTATGACCGGTACCAAATTCGGTTGTGGCGCTGCTCTTTGTGGCGCGTGCACCGTACACCTCAACGGAGCTCCCATCCGCGCCTGCCAAACACCGCTGTCTGCCGTTGCTGGCAAAAAAGTCGGCACTATTGAAGGCTTGTCAAAAAACAACGACCACGCTTTGCAAAAAGCTTGGATCAAGCACGACGTCCCGCAATGCGGATACTGCCAGTCTGGCCAGTTGATGAGCGCAGCGGCCTTGCTGTCTAAAAACAAAAACCCCAGCGACGCCGACATTGATACCGCTATGAGTGGCAACATCTGCCGCTGCGGCACCTACCCGCGTATCCGTGCGGCGATCAAAGACGCAGCAGCAACCCTACGCGCATAAGGAGCACCATCATGACAACACAAAACACAGTCACCTCCACTACCGCTACCACTGTTGCCTCAGACTCACGTCGTAGCTTTCTCAAAACAACAGCGCTTGCAACCGGCGGCTTGGTCATGGGCTTTGCCCTGCCAGGCACGAAAACCGAGGCCATGGCTGCGGGCACACTGTACACCCCCAATGCGTGGGTGCATATTGCGGATGACAACTCCATCACACTTATCACCGCACGCTCTGAAATGGGCCAAGGCGTTTACACCTCCATGCCGATGTTGATTGCTGAAGAGTTGAATGTCGAACTCAGCAAAATCAAAGTCGCCGTTGCGCCACCACAAGCGGTCTACGTCAACTCGCTGTTGGGCGCACAAATCACCGGCGGCTCAACTTCTGTACGTGACGGCTGGGAAAAGTTGCGTATCGGCGGTGCTCAAGTGCGCGAAATGCTAATCAGCGCTGCAGCTGCAGAGTGGAAAGTTGACCGCTCAACACTACGCGCTGAAAAAGGCATGGTTTTAGGCGCTGGTGGCAAAAAAGCCACTTACGGTAGCTTAGCGGCTGCAGCATCCAAGCTGCCAGTCCCAGAAAAAGTGGCCATCAAAGACCCGAAAGACTTCACCATCGTCGGCAAGCGCGTCAAACGGTTGGACACGCCCGCCAAAACCAACGGCACAGCAGAGTTTGGTATCGACGTCAAACTACCAGGCATGGTGTACGCCAGCTTAGAGCAATGCCCAGTTATCGGTGGCAAAGTCGTCAGCTTTGATGGCTCGAAAGCCAAAGGCATGCCAGGCGTCATCGACGTTGTGAAGATTTCTGACGGTGTCGCTGTCGTCGCTACCAGTTACTGGCAAGCGCAAAAAGCGCGCAAAGCGGTGACTGTTGTGTGGGACGAAGGCGCTGGCGCCAAGATTGACCACAACACCGTTTTGGCGGGCACACGCGCTGCTGCTGCCTCTGGAAAAGTAATTCCTATTGGCAAGCCGGTCGGCGATATGGCCGCGGCTATGAAAACCGCTGTCAAAACCGTCAGCGCAGAGTACATCAGCCCGATGCAAGCGCATGCAGCGCTTGAGCCGATGAACTTCACCGCCAGCTTTGTCGGTGGTAAATGCTTGTTGATCGGCCCTACCCAATTCCAGCAAGGCGCACAAGGCGCGGTAGCAGGAGCTTTGGGCATCAAGCCCGAAGATATCGACCTGAAAACCACCTTTTTAGGAGGTGGTTTTGGCCGTCGTATTGAGCTGGACTTCATTATCCAAGCAGCTGAAATCTCCAAAGCCGTGGGTAAACCCGTCAAGCTGTTGTGGAGCCGTGAAGACGATATGACGCACGACTACTACAGGCCATTGGGTGTTAACCAAATCACGGCTGGTCTAGACGCGGCTGGTACACCTATCGCCATGCATTTCAAAGCCAGCTCACAGTCGGTGACGCAGCGCGCGTTTGGTCTGCCAAAAGACACCTTCGATCCGTTCATGGCCGAAGCCGCTGTCCCAGGTTACGAGTTCGCCAACGCCCAGCATGACCTAATGATTCACGACAGCGGCATGCGCGTGGGCTACTGGCGCGCTGTGAGCCACAACATGAATGCTTTTGCCAACGAAAGCTTCATGGACGAAATGGCGGCTGCTGCCGGCAAAGACCCCTACGCCTACCGCATGGCTTTGTTGAAAAATCGCCCTCGTTTTGCCAATGTACTCAAGCTTGCGGCTGACAAAGCTGGCTGGGGCAAACCGCGCGCGGCAGGACGCTTCTTAGGCATCGCATTGATGGACGGTTACGACACCTATATGGCACAAGTGGCCGAAATTTCCATGAAAAATGGCGAAGTTGTCGTTCATAAAGTAACCGTTGCTGCCGATTTGGGCCAAATGGTCAACCCAGACACGGTCGAAGCACAGCTGCAATCCAGCATCATCTTCGGCATGAGCGCGGGTTTGATGCAGGAAATCACCATGAAAGACGGTCGTATTCTGGAAACCAACTACAACAACTACCCGGTTGTGCGTATGAACGAATCCCCTGCTATCGACATCATTTTGGTGAAAAGCACAGAAAAGCCAGGCGGTATTGGCGAGCCAGCCACTGCATTGATTTCTCCTGCTATAGCCAATGCGGTGTTTGCAGCCACGGGCAAGCGGGTGCGCAAACTACCGATGACGGCAGCCGCTATCCGCTCGGCTTAACCAGCAAACCCATTCACAGTCTAGGTCTTTTCAGCTGCATACAATAAAGCATGGAAAGCCTAGACTTGCGGGTTCTCAACGATGTGCTGGCGTGGCGACGCGCTGGTCACAAAGTCACGCTCGTCACCGTCGTGGAAACTTGGGGCAGTGCCCCCAGGCCGCCCGGTGCTTTACTCGCTGTGCGAGATGACGGCATGGTCAGCGGCTCAGTGTCCGGCGGTTGTATTGAAGACGATTTGATAGCGCGCACCAAAGAAGCATTCAAAACAAGCCGCAAAATTGTCAGCAACGAAAAGCCCGGCATGATCGCTTACGGCGTGACCAAAGACGAAGCCGCCCGGTTCGGCCTTCCCTGCGGTGGCACGCTGCGCTTGGTGCAAGAGCCGGTGCACGATGTGGCGTGGATAGAACAAGTTTTAGCGCGAACAACAGCGCACCAACTCGTCGCCCGTACCTTGAATTTATCGACGGGTTTGGTGACCTTAGCAGACGCCACACGTGACCAAGCCATGGTCTTTGACGGCTTGAGCTTGACCACCCTGTTCGGCCCGAAATGGCGGCTCTTGCTGATAGGTGCTGGCCAGCTCAGCCAAGCGGTTGCCAGCATGGCGATTTTGTTAGATTTTGAAGTGCTGGTTTGCGATCCGCGTGAAGAATACGCATTTGACCCAGCCCAAGTCGGCGCCACCCGCGTCTCTGGCATGCCCGACGACGTGGTGCGCGAGCTGCAGCCCGATGCGCACACCGCCATCGTCGCCCTCACCCACGACGCGAAGCTTGACGACATGGCGCTCATGGAAGCGCTGCAATCCGATGCGTTCTACGTGGGCGCACTCGGCTCCAAGCGCAACCAAGCCACACGCAAAGAACGCATGATGGAGCACTTCGACATGACGGCGCAGCAACTTGAGCGCCTATACGGTCCCGTCGGTTTAGCCATCAACGCCAAAACACCTGCTGAAATTGCGGTGTCGATCTTGGCGCAAATCATTGCTGTGAAAAACACACTCGTTTCAACGACTGCCAAAACCGAAAACAGCGCAAACACCCCCGTTCGCCCAGAGCCTGTCGAAGGGTAATTTCCCTTATCATCCAATGATGGATTGGCCAGCGGCACGCACCTCTTTACTACTCGCTTTTTTAACCGCTTTACTGCTGTTGCCCCTTGGCATTGCTTTGGCGCGCTGGTTGGCGACGACGACTTGGCGAGGCAAACCACTGCTTGAAGCACTCGTTACGCTGCCTTTGCTGCTACCGCCCACAGTGATCGGCTTTTACCTGCTCACCGCCTTCGGACAAAACTCAACCGTGGGTGCATGGCTGGCGCAACACCTCAACTTACACCTCGTTTTCAGCTTTGAAGGCTTGCTGTTCGCCAGTGTGTTGGTCAATCTGCCCTTCATGGTGCAGCCGATTCAGCGCGCTTTTGCCAGTATTCCACACAACCTGCGCGAAGCGGCTTGGGTCTCGGGTCTATCCACTTGGCGCACGTTTTGGAAGATTGAGCTGCCATTGGCTTGGCCAGGTTTGCTGGCGGGTGTGGCGTTGACCATGGCGCACACGCTGGGAGAGTTTGGCGTGGTGCTGATGGTGGGTGGCGCGATTTCGGGCGAAACCAAGACCCTGTCCGTCGCTATTTATGACCGCGTGCAAGCCTTCGATGCCAGCGGCGCACACATCATGTCCTTGGCATTGGTGGTTTTTTCACTCGTGGCATTGGCGATGGTGTTTGCAGCCGATCGATTTAGCAAAAACAACAAGCGCATGAAAACATGACGAACAAGCTCAGTGTTCGGCTGACCAACGCTGCGCCGATGCACCTGAATGTGCAGTTCGACTGCGCCCCGGGTGAGTTGGTCGCACTCGTCGGCCCCTCGGGTAGCGGCAAAACCAGCGTGTTGCGGGCGATTGCAGGACTCCTCAAAACGCCAACCTTGTGCGGCCAAATCACGGTGGGTAATGCGGTTTGGTTTGAGCGCTCTGCCGAATCAAAACATCACACCAACCTCTCACCGCAACAGCGCCGCGTCGGCTTGGTGTTTCAAAATTATGCCTTGTTTCCTCATTTATCTGCTATTGAAAATATAGCTATATCAGCACATAATACCTCATCTACAGCGATAAATGACGCTGTAAAACGGCTAGGCTTGGCAGGTTTAGAGCACCGCTTGCCCAGTGAACTCTCGGGAGGTCAACAGCAGCGTGTCGCCTTGGCCCGAGCGCTGGCACGCAACCCCGCCGTGCTGCTGTTGGACGAGCCCTTTTCCGCCGTTGACGCGCCCAGCCGCATCAGCTTGTACCGCGAGTTGGCCAATTTGCGTAACAGCGTCTCCACGCCCATGGTTTTAGTGACACATGATTTGTTTGAGGCGCGACGTTTGGCCGACCGTGTGGTGATTTTGGACGCGGGCGACACATTGCAAAGCGGCACGCCCGAGCAAATTTTTAGCCGCCCCCGCAACGCCCGCGTAGCCGAGTTGGTCGGTATTCAAAACCACTTCACTGGCCGGTTTTATAAAAATACGGCAACCGACCCAGCCGGCTATGGCCAGCTTGATTGGCAAGGTTGCAAACTCAATGTTATCGACAAGAACAAGCTAGAAAATGCTACCCAAGTCAGCTGGGTCTTGGCTGCAGAGCACTTAGATGTCAGCAAAGTGACTGAAAAGGAAAGAAGCTGTGAACAAAGTCTATCCGCAAACACATTGCGTTGCCAGTTTTTAGAAGTTTTGTCACTCGGGGAAACCAGTATTTGCACCTTGGCACCGCTGGGATGGCCTAGACTGGAGACGGTACGCTTGACCTTAACGCTGTCTAGCGCGCAGGTGCGAAGCTTGGGTGTGGGTGTTGGAAACGGTCAAAACACCACCGTTTGGGTACATATGCCGCCGCACAGCATACACATCATGCCGATGCGCGCTTTGCCTTCATGAACTTGTAAAAGCAGCATTATAGTGCGGCTTGCTATATATTTAAGAGCAGTTTAAGCAGCAAACACGTCGGCTAACGCCGAATTTATCTTATTTTTTTAAAGAAATTGCGCGTTTATGCCATATAGACGGCGATGAAAGCCAGCAGAAATATCAACACCGCACCGGCAATCGGCAGAACATACGGCATCTTGTGCACAACGCTTTCAACCACATCCATCGGGTGGTCGTCAGCATGAGAATTGGCAGAAGGCGAGTGGTTTGAATGGCTAGACATGGTATTTCTTTCAAAAGGACTAAAGTTATTTTACAACATGCCAAACTTTACGCGCAAACAGTGACACAAAACTTGTGGATAAACAGGGGATAAGTCGCTTAATTGCAGGAAAATATAGAAAAATATCCACAGCTAGCACCCCAAAACTGCACAAAACCACCGCATAATGAGCACATGACACCGGCCAGCAACTCTCCCCTAGTAACTAGCACCCCCGCAGCTGGCAACACCTCTCACATAGACGACGACCAAGCCCTCAGCCAAAGCCTGTGGCAAGCCTGTATGGACGTGCTGGCGCAAGAGATGCCTGAGCAGCAATTCAACACTTGGATCAAACCGCTGGTCGTGCAAAGCAGCAACGACTTGTCCAAAGTCACCATCTTCATAGCCAACCGCTTCAAGCTCGACTGGGTGCGCGCGCAATACGCCAGCCGCATCAGCGTGTTGCTTGAAAAAATGTACGGCCAACCCATCGCTTTGGAGCTGGCCTTGATGCAGCGTGAAGCGCCAGCTAGAACCACGATGGATGTGAAAAATGCCGAATTTGGCAGCGTCACAGAACCCATCGACATGGTGGCCGACAGTGGTGCCAGCGCCACCAACGGCATCATGGGCAACAAACCGCGCCTGAACACTGCATTGACGTTTGACGCACTGATCGAAGGCACGGCCAACCGCATGGCACGCGCGGCCGCCTTGCACGTCTCTGGCACGCCTGGCCAGCTGTACAACCCGCTCTTTATCTACGGTGGTGTGGGCTTGGGCAAAACGCATTTGATGCACGCTATTGGCAACCGCTTGCTGCAAGATCGCCCCAACGCGAAAGTGCTGTACATCCACGCCGAGCAGTTCGTCACCGACGTGGTTAAGGCCTACCAGCGCAAAACCTTTGACGAATTCAAAGAGCGTTACCACTCGCTGGATTTGCTACTGATCGACGATGTGCAGTTCTTCGCCAACAAAGAGCGCACGCAGGAAGAGTTTTTCAACGCGTTTGAGGCCCTGTTAGCCCGCAAATCGCACTTGGTCATGACCAGCGACACTTACCCCAAAGGCTTGGCCGACATCCACGAACGTCTGGTCTCGCGCTTCGACTCAGGTTTGACGGTGGCCATCGAGCCGCCCGAGCTAGAAATGCGGGTCGCGATTTTGATCAACAAAGCCAAGGCCGAAGGCACCGAGATGCCCGAAGAAGTCGCCTTTTTCGTCGCCAAAAACGTGCGCTCCAACGTGCGCGAGCTGGAAGGCGCTTTGCGTAAAATCTTGGCTTATTCTCGCTTCAACCAAAAAGACATCTCGATTGCCTTGGCGCGAGAAGCGCTGCGTGACTTGCTGTCCATCCAAAACCGCCAAATTTCGGTTGAAAACATCCAAAAAACCGTTGCCGACTATTACAAAATCAAAATCGCCGACATGTACTCCAAAAAGCGCCCCGCCAGCATTGCGCGGCCACGCCAGATTGCGATGTACTTGGCCAAAGAATTGACGCAAAAAAGCCTGCCTGAAATCGGTGAATTGTTTGGCGGCCGCGACCACACCACGGTGTTACATGCGGTGCGAAAAATGACGGCTGAGAGGCAGCTTTTGAGTGAGTTGAACCAACAACTGCATGTCCTAGAGCAAACCCTCAAAGGCTAGCTGTTTTGTGAAACTAAAAAGACAGGTTTAGAGGTAGTAAAAGGTTAAAATAGTTAGTTAAATGTAAAAGAATTTAAAAGAGGCAAACATGATCGTTCTCAAGGCAACACAAAACACTGTTTTAACGGCACTGCAATCAGTTGCTGGCATCGTTGAACGGCGTCACACCTTGCCGATTTTGGCCAATGTTTTGATCCGCAAAACCGGCAACAAAATCCAACTCACCACCAGCGACTTGGAAATCCAAATCCGCACCAGTGCTGAGTTTGACGGCGACAGCGGCGACTTCACCACCACGGTGGGCGCACGCAAAGTCATCGACATCTTGCGCACCATGCCTAGCGATCAAACGGTCTCTTTAGAATCCAGCGCGTCTAAGCTGATTTTGAAAGGCGGCAAGAGCAAATTCACCCTGCAAACGTTGCCGGCTGAAGACTTTCCCCTCGTGCAAGAATCTGCCAACCTCGGCCCCGCCTTCAGCGTGCCGCAAAAGGTGTTGAAAGACTTGCTAGGCCAGGTCGCTTTTGCCATGGCGGTGCACGACATCCGCTACTACCTCAACGGCATTTTGTTCGTCGCCGAAGGCAAGCAGCTCAGCATCGTCGCCACCGACGGTCACCGTTTGGCGTTTGCGACAGCCACTTTAGATGTTGAAGTGCCCAAACAAGAAGTCATCCTGCCACGCAAAACCGTCATTGAAATGCAGCGTTTGCTCAGCGACAAAGAAGGCGCGATCGAGTTCCAGTTCGCCGCCAACCAAGCCAAGTTCAGCTTTGAAGGCATGGACTTTGTGACCAAGCTGGTTGAAGGCAAGTTCCCCGACTACAACCGCGTCATCCCGAAAAACCACAAAAACGCCATCGTCTTGGGCCGTGTGCCTTTCTTGGCATCGCTGCAGCGCACCGCGATATTGACCAGCGACAAGTTCAAAGGCGTGCGCCTGAACATCGAGCCAGGCACCCTGCGCGTAGCAAGTAACAATGCCGAGCAGGAAGAAGCCGTGGACGAACTAGACATCGACTACAGCGGCGACGAGATCGAAATCGGTTTCAACGTCACCTACCTCATCGACGCGCTCAGCAACATGACGCAAGAGATGGTGAAACTGGAGCTGTCCGACGGCAACAG
>JANMTB010000113.1:0-3261 GCA_031390045.1 Polaromonas sp. | reverse complement strand
GTGACAAATTGGGTGCGATGTTGGTTTATCTTGAGTTTGCGTTTCAACTCTTGAAATACGCTATAGCCGACGTATTTATTGCTTATTCAGCTATTTTATTTATATCATTTTCCAAAATACTAATCTGTGTACCGATAGTTTACACACTGAACTTTCGCTTTGTAGTCTGGTTTTCATCTAGTCCGCGATATGCGTTGCTATAGACTTGATCCATGAACGAATTTCCTACGATTGTTACCGAGCGCTTATTGCTAAGAGAGTTTGCTTCGTCGGATGCTGATGCTATCTATGAAATTTTCAGCAATGACAAAGTGACTGAGTTTTACGACTTAGAATCCTTTACAAGCTTGGAGCAGGCAACTAATTTTGTAACCACTCGCATAAGCCTTAGCGAAGAAGGCGGCAAGCGAGGATTTCGATGGGCGATTTGTTTGAAGTCAGCGCCTGATGTGGTTATCGGTTCTTGTGGCTTTCATGCTGTCAACAAATCCTTTTCATCTATTGAAATTGGATATGAGTTAAATCCATCATATTGGGGCAAAAACCTTGCATTTGAGGCAGTTGATTCCATGCTGAATTATTGTTTCACGGCTAATTTTCCGTTTCAAATCAATCGCGTAACGGCAAGTACGAACTTGGACAGTACAAGATCGATCAAATTACTTTCAAAACTGCGTTTTACAGAAGAAGGTATTCTGCGTCAATACGGCTATTGGAAAAATCAGTTCCATGACGTTAGGTTATTTTCTATACTTCACAGCGAATGGAAAGAAAAATTACATGCCAATAGCCAAAATTGAAGTTCTCCGCAGCCGCACTGCCGCTGAGATTCAGGCCATGATGCAGGCGCTTTATGAAGCGCAGCGTGAGGCGTTGAAAATGCCTGAAGACGACAGGCAGATCAGGTATGTTGAACACAAACGCGAGCATTTCCCGATTCCACCGGGTAAAACCGAAAATTACACGATTATCGAAATTAGCATCTTCCCGGGGCGCTCGTTAGAAGCTAAACGAAACCTCTATAAAGGTATCTTCCAGCGCTTTGAAAAGCTAGGCATCCAAGCCTCAGACCTCATAGTTATGCTGAATGAGCCAGCACTGGACAACTGGGGCATACGAGGTTTACCGGCTTCTGAGGTGGAGATTGGGTTTAAATTGGATGTTTAGGCATTTCTATGGCATAATATCGCGTCTAGCCGGCGTATTTATTGCTTTATTAGCTATAAATAATATAGCAATTTTCTTAGTCGTCGTAATGCCCACGGCAAGCTATAACATCTAAATCAATGTCATCAACGGCGTAAACCAGCCGATTTACCTCGTCTATGCGCCTTGACCAGTAGCCTGCGAGGTTACCCAAAAGCGGTTCTGGTTTTCCTATGCCTACAAAAGGGTCGCGCCGCGCTGCTTCTATCAACAAATTGATGCGCTTCAGCGTTTTTTTGTCCTGCCCTTGCCAATAGGTGTAATCGTCCCACGCGGCTGGGGTGAACCGAATTGACAGGCTCAATTTTTTACCAATTCACGACGCACGGCTTTACCAGCCTTATGTTGCGCGATTGATTTTGCAAGGTGCGCCGCATTGGCTGGGCTAGACAACAAATGCAAGGTTTCAGCCATGCTTTGAAAGTAAGCCAGAGACATGACCACGGCGTCTTCCGCGTCACGGCGGGTGATGATGGTGTAGTCGGCGTCGTCAATCACGCCGTCTAAGACTGTTTTTAAGCCGTTACGGGCTTCGGTGTAGCTGACGACTTTCATTGTTTAGCTCCTAGATTAGTGTTGAGAGTTGTCCAATATATTGCACATATTATATGCAATATAGCAATATGCGTTTAGAAAGTAAAAAATCCCCGTAGCTCAGAGAGTTACGGGGATTTTTTACTTGCCTAACTTTTACATCTAGCAAAACTGGCGGAAACGGAGAGATTCGAACTCTCGATGAGGCTCTACACCCCATACTCCCTTAGCAGGGGAGCACCTTCGGCCACTCGGTCACGTTTCCTACTTATCGAAATCAATTCATATTATCTCACGACTTAGGGTTCAATGTCGGGTGTTTTTAACCAAAATAGCTGTTGTTTTACGCAGCAGCTTGGTCTAATCCAAACACTTTATGCAACGCACGCACGGCGAGCTCCATGTATTTCTCGTCAATCACCACAGAAGTTTTGATCTCTGAGGTGGAAATCATCTGGATGTTGATGCCTTCGTCGGCCAAGCAACTGAACATTTTGCTGGCAATGCCCACGTGGCTGCGCATGCCGATACCAACGATGGAGACTTTGCAGATTTTGGCGTCGCCGACCACTTCTTTCGCGCCCAAGGCACCAATCACTTTGCTGTTCAACAACTCGACGGCTTTGGCAAAGTCGTTGCGGTGCACGGTGAAGCTGAAGTCGGTTTTACCTTCTTTGCTGACGTTTTGGATGATCATGTCGATTTCAATGTTGGCATCTGCCACAGCACCGACTATTTTGTAGGCAATGCCTGGGGTGTCGGGCACGCCTAGTACAGAGATTTTGGCTTCATCGCGGTTGAATGCAATACCTGATACGACGGCTTGTTCCATTTTTTCATCTTCCTCAAAAGTAATCAAAGTGCCAGACACGGCTTCTTCATTAATATCAATATCCCACGGCGTGAAGCTGGACAACACGCGCATCTTCACCTTGTATTTACCGGCAAATTCGACCGAGCGGATTTGCAGCACTTTGGAGCCCATGGACGCCATTTCCAGCATTTCTTCAAAGCTGACGGTGTGCAAACGGCGCGCTTCGGGCACGACGCGTGGGTCGGTGGTGTAAACGCCGTCAACGTCGGTGTAGATCAAGCACTCATCGGCCTTCAGCGCCGCAGCTACAGCCACGGCAGAGGTGTCGGAACCACCACGACCCAGTGTGGTGATGTTGCCCAAATCGTCCACACCCTGAAAACCGGTGACGATGACAACGCGTCCCGCGTTCAAATCGGAGCGGACTTTTTTGTCGTCAATCGACTCGATGCGAGCTTTGGTATGGGCGCTGTTGGTTTTGATGGCGACTTGCCAGCCGGCGTAGCTGACGGCTTCTAAACCTTCGGCTTGTAGAGCAATGGCCAACAAAGCCGACGAAGCTTGCTCGCCCGTGGAGGCCAGCATGTCAAGCTCGCGGTTGTAGGCATCGCCCGGTTTAGCGGGTGACAAGGCTTTCGCCAAAGCCAGCAAACGGTTGGTTTCGCCACTCATGGCGCTAGGGACAACGACCATGTGGTGGCCGGCGC
>JANMTB010000085.1:0-12132 GCA_031390045.1 Polaromonas sp. | reverse complement strand
CGAACCGGCAAGCCGTCGAATAGGAATTTGTGAACTTCAGACATCGTTAGTACGTGGGGATCAACTGATTTTTTTCAAACCCGCTTTGAAGCGTTTTGCATTCGCCACGTAATGTTTAGAAATATTCAGCAAACCCGCTTGCTGCTCGGCTGACAGCTCGCGCATCACCTTAGCTGGACTGCCCATGATCATGCTGCCATCGGGGAAAACCTTACCTTCAGTCACCAATGCAGCGGCACCGACGATACAGTTCTTACCAATCACAGCACCATTCAGCACAATCGCCCCAATGGCGATCAAGGTGCCATCACCCACTGTACATCCATGCAGCATCACTTGGTGGCCCACGCTAACATTGTCGCCAATGATGAGTGGCAGTCCCGGGTCTGCGTGCAAAACACATCCGTCTTGCACATTCGAGTTTTTCCCAATGGTGATGGTTTCAGAATCGCCCCGCACCACGGAGCCAAACCACACATTGGCGTTCTCCGCCATGCGTACATCGCCTATCACCTGCGCACTGTCTGCCACCCAAGCGCCCGTAGCGAGCTGGGGTATTAAATCGTCTAATTGGTAAATGGCCATGCTGTATTCCTTAAAGCTTGAAGCAATTTGCTGAGTTGAATTAACTACAATTGTAAGGATGGAAACTCATCCTGAATTGCGCCAAACTGCCTATAACGCCTTCATAAGCACCAAAATAGAGCATAAAATGCCTCTAGCCGGCGCATTATATGCCTCTACAGCTATAAATATTATAGCAAATATAGATTTAAATTGCTGTAATGCCCAACCAGGTGTTCCCGCAAAGCCGCTGCTGTTAGAGCCCCTAAAAGTCGTTAAACGCTCGCCTTTTACCGAAGAAGGCCACGCCGCATTGATGCATTCAATTTGCCACATAGAGTTCAATGCTGTGAACTTGGCTTTGGACGCGATTTGGCGTTTTCCAGGTATGCCAGAGCAATATTACCTAGACTGGGCAAAGGTGGCGAAGGAAGAGGCTTATCATTTCACTTTGCTACAAAACCATTTGAAATCAATAGCTTACGAATATGGTGACTTCCCTGCCCATACAGGACTTTGGGCCATGTGCGAGAAAACCAAGGACGACATCGTTGCCCGCATGGCCTTGGTGCCACGCACCTTAGAAGCACGTGGTTTGGATGCAACGCCGTTGATTCAGGCCAAGCTGCGCAAGGTAAACACACCTTTTGCCAAGGAAGCGGTTGAGATTTTAGACATTATTTTGCGAGACGAAATTGGCCACGTTGCCATAGGCAACCACTGGTACCGCTGGTTGTGCAGGCGTGATGGCTTAGATCCGCTGGCGCATTACGGCATATTGCATGCTAAGCATGCAGCGCCCAGACTGCGACCACCACTCAACCTTGCTGCAAGGTTACAAGCGGGGTTTACGTCACAAGAAATTGAATATTTAAGCGCTTTGGATTAGACTGCCTTAATACGCACTGAGTTCATGGCACAATGTAAAAGTTATGCCGATTCTGAATACAAAAGTATCTACAAATACACCCAACATGTCAGCGACCAAAGTCATCCCCAAACCGCGCTTAACGGTTGAACTGCAAACTTTGGCCGACTTAGGCGTTCAGCGCAGCTTTCGCAAAGGTGCCGTCATTTTGAATGACTCCGAAGTAGGCGACGCGGTGTATATCTTGATACAAGGCCGCGTGCGAGTGTTTGGCGCGGCACCTACTGGCAAAGAAATCACCTACGGCATCATCGAAGCTGGCGAATACTTTGGTGAAATGGCGCTGGATGGCGGCACACGCTCTGCTTCTATCGAGGCGATGGAGCCTTGCCTTTGCTCAGTCGTGCCCAACGCGCATGTGCTGGCCTTCATGCGCGACCACAGTGAATTTGCCGTTGACCTGCTACACAAAGCAATCAGCCGCGCCCGCTCAGCCACTGGCGCAGCGCGTGATATGGCGCTACTTGACGTTTACGAGCGCTTAGCGCAAGGCTTAAACCGCTTGGCCAGCTTCACGCCAGAAGACAGCGTAACACCTAAAACCATAGAAAACCTAATCACACACGCCGAAATAGCAGCCAACATTGGCGCATCGCGTGAGATGGTTAGCAGGTTAATGAAAGACTTAGAGCGCGGCGGTTATATAGCAGTTGAAAATCGGCAAATTACGCTGTTGAAGAAGTTGCCGGCTCGGTGGTGAGTTAAAAATTCAATCAATCTGTATCGCCATGTTTGTTGCGTCTAAGTACTTCTGCACAGTAACGCTCTACCATGTGCGAAGCTTTAAACGGGATTAACCTGCTTTACGCCATCCCGTTCAGCCACCAACGGTGCGTTTTGATATCCAGTTTTTAGCTCCGCAATTAACTGCGCTTTGGTGGAAGCGCCGTGTTTTGCTAGGTGATTTGCTATGTATCTGGTGACAATCGGCGCCGCGACGCTGGTTCCGTTCATACGTGCGCTGCTGATTCCAAACGTTCCAGCGCCTTTGATTCCGTGCAGTGAAGAATTCTCGTCGCAAGGGGCAGTCAAATCTGGTGAGCTAGCCGAATACGCAGCAGCCCTAGCACGGTGAAACTGATAGCCACCTACAACAATTGTCCTTTTTCCGCTGGCAATCGTATTTCTAGCACCTACACGCTTGACATATGCATTGGCCGAATCTAAAGGTTGACCCGGCTTTTGTCCAATTTTGTGATATGCAGCATCCATAAAATAAGATTGCCCACGATGCCGATGTGAACTCTTGATTGTGTCATTGCGTTCAATCCAAGCATTCACACGAATCATCAAGTTATGCTGTTTTGCAGCCTTGCTGGTCAATTTAAGCGACGCCGTCCATGTTCCATGTGCAGCCGCCCCTGCAGAGCTACCGTCAATCCGCGTCGGACTGATTGCCAGTAGCGCCATCACGCCTTTTGAACTGCTTGCAGGTTGCGCTGGAAAGATTATCGCCCAATCAGTCGCACCCGCTTTTGTGGCGTGTGTGTAGGCATTGCCCACGCTTACAAAACTACTAGTCTCACCTTTAGGGTCAGTTAGCTTAATTTCAACCAGCTGGGCTTGCTCCTTGGGCAACCAAATTTCCATGAAACTGGGCGTATAGCAATCAGGTAAGACTTGCCAAGACAACTGCTGACTCAGTTTTTGAGATTTATTGGTTGTCTTTAAATTAAACTTCGCATGTCCTCGAAGTTCATAGTGATTGCCCACCGGTAGCACTATTGATAAGCGACCTTCATAGAAGCCAATCAATTCATCCATAGCCGCTTCAAGTATGGAAGTGCCGTCGTGCGCGCCGGCGTTTGTGCTGTAGCTGATATTGATGACAACCAAATCTTCAAGATGCGCTTTTGCCAAGATATAACGTATTCCGTCAAGAACATGAACATTCATGGAGCCACCACTTGTGTCATCCAGCGTACTTTGAGGCAAATGAACCGCAATAACGGGCGCTTTTGAAGCTGCATCTAAATGCTCGCTGGCATCTAGTCCCATATGCCTATATGCAAGTTTTCCAGCGGCAACACTTGCAATATGGCTCCCATGCGTATGGCTGGGTAGCTGCGCGTGATACGCTTTATTCAAATTGACAGTTGACGATTGCACAGAAGCGAAATCCAACTCGAATCCGTAACTATTAGATATTCCAGTTGGTTTCCAATACGACGAGCTTGGCTGCTTGGAAGACTGACTCCAAACATGGCGGACACGTGATCTAGCCGTTTCCATGAATGTTGAATGGGCAAAACCTATAAAGTCATCGATGATGCCTACGACAAGCTTTTGACTGGTTGATTCTGCTACCGTCGTTTTTTTGGGACTATTTAAGGCAATCCCTTTGAAGTCAGAGTCAATGGCCATCCCTAGCTCAAATCGTTTCACCTCCATGTGCAAGCGATTCAGGTTTTTGCGCTGTACTTGAGCCGTACAAAACTTGAGTTTTCCAAAGCCAATTGGGTTGCCAGAATAAAGTGCAGATATTTTCAACCAGACCGTTTTATTCGTACCGCTTAACCTTTGGATGAGTACGTCGACGTTTTCACCCTCTTTGCACTCAATCGCAACACTTACCCAAGCGTTTTGACCAATATCGCCATAGTCCCTGAAATTGGTTTTCTCTCCCCAAATCAAATACGGGTCAACTGGCGAGGCATTCAATATTTTTTGAGCAGAAGTCATAGGGCCTCCACGGCTCAAATAATGGCGCACTCAGCCACTGCACGTTTCCAGAGCCATTGAATGGGTGTTTCCTCAGTCTTAGCTGGGATTTTGTATGACTTGCTCGTTCCTTTGTCCAACTTCGCAGGGTCAAAGTCATTCGATTTGTCTTTTAGCGCAAATGCAATATTACGAGCATGCCACAAAGGCTGGACTGAGTTTTTTTGGCACTGCGCAACAAAATACTCAGCCAAAGACTGCCCAAGCATTTGTCCAGCTTGGCTATCGGCAGGGAAATGAAGGCCTGCAACTGTTCTGTTGATAGCAATACGCGCGGCTAAACCTTGCAACTGTTTTCTGTAATCTTTACCTTTGGGTAGCAAATTCTCCAGCAAATACGCGACGAAGTAGGCTTCCGTTGCATGCCCACTAGGCATCGTGCCATGCGGAGGCGTTGGAATCATGGGTTGCAAGTCTGTCGAATACCCAATGGGGCGCAGGCAGCAAAGCGCATGCTTAAAGCGAACTTCAGCAAACGAACAAAGCTGCAATCCCAGCATCATCAATTCAACGGTTTTAGGCTTACTCTCCAAACCCAAATGAATAATGGCATTCCAAAACGGGAATTGAGGTGTCAGTTGGCAAAGAATTTCACTTGCACGCTCCTCACGTAATTCAGCCCAGCTTTCAACCAATTTAAGTTGTGCCGCGAAAAATGCAAAATGATCTTTTTTAGCAGTCCGGCTGATACTTGCAATCGGCAGAACATTGTATGTACCGGCCTTTAGCTGAAGATGCCCAATTTCGGCCTTACCTGTTTTTGCATTTGCTTCAAAGTGCAGATGACGAAGAAGGTCAAAAACATAGACTTTTGTTCTTATGCTGCCATCCCATCGGGCAAGGTTATCTGCACTGTTGAATGCAGAAACTTTTGGTTTTAAAAGACCTTCGCCGTTGAGATTAACGAGGCCATTGCGAGTTTTGTTAAGCGCATCAACAAGCATGCCATTTACCGATGAACCGTCGGTATTGGCGCCCATAGCGCCCATAGCGCCCATAGCTCCCATAGCTCCCATAGCTCCCATTGATCTAGGCATAGCCTTCTCCTTTATAGTTCAAAATATTTCTTGTTTTAATCAGGTAGGCCTGACTTAAGCAATGCATGAGTAAACACTTCCCCTAATGGGCACATACTGAATCCAGTATTTTTTTGAAATTCATGGGCGGTGTAGCTTGGTAGTAATTGCAACAATTGCTGGACGGTTTGTTTCGATGACTCAAAATCACCATACATGGCCTGTGCTATCGCCAAAGCACGGTACGTCGAAGAGTGCAAACGATTCATTTTTAAAGAGCGTGTTGCTAAAAAAATAGCTTGCTCATAGTCACCTGCACCGAGATAACAGGACGCGGCAATTGAATCGAAATAGTGCATTGCCGGTCCTACTGGAGAAAGTAGTAAGGCTTTTTTTGCAGATTCGCGCGCCTCATCGCCTTCACCTAAAAATCCGTGATAAATACCTTTAAACAACCAAGCAAGTGGTTCATTCGGGTTGGACAAAAGAGCAGCACTGAGTTGTTTCCCCGCATGCAATGTGTTTTTAGTCAAATGAAGCTCAATCAAAGCATCAGTTGCAAGAGCCTGCGCACATTGTGGGTTGTTATTTAGTGCCTTTTTAGCAGAATCAAGAGCGCGCATCGTAGCATTAACTGGGTTTCCAGTATTGTGCTGAGTTGCACGTAATGCATGCCAATTGGCAAGCCACGTATACGGGCTGGCATGCGTTGAATATCTGTCAATCAATTGACTCAACATTAAGCCTGCTTTATCGAATTCAGTGCCTTTAATGAAGTAAGACATCGAAATCCCGCCCAACAACAGCGAATAACTCTCCAACGTAGGCAGCGGCCTGGTCAGCGCAGCTTGCACTTCGGTCGTCAAAATCGCCATATGCGTCGCATTAGCAATCGTGTGGCACAGCTCACTTTGCAGCTGCAGCAAATCCATCACATCGCCTTGCAACCTATCCATCCAAACGATTTGATTGGTTTTGGTTTCCGTCAACTCAGCCGTGATGATGAGTTTTTTGTCCAAGGCGATATAACTGCCTGACAGCACGTAATTCGCACCCAAATGCGCTTCAATATCTGCCACACCATTCAAACCACCCGAGTTGATACGGTTGCGAAACACGCTGGTGGACAGGCGGGAGATCACTTTGAGGTCAGGCGTACGACTCAGCTGACCAATGACCCCGTCAGCGATGATCTCGCCCACAGCCAACTGGTTGTCTTGCGCCAAACTACGCGCGGCAAAGGGGATGACGGCGACGATGGCTTGTAGTGGGGCGGCGTAGTCACGTTTAGGCATCAAGATGGGCAAATGTCCTACCGGCCCAGCCCGATAAACGCGTATCGGCTCCTCAATATGCTTTAGAAAACACTCCCCCATATCCTCCAAATCAGCATCTAACTGGTCAGTGAGCTGGTCTCGCATTTCAGTGCTGATCACAATTTCACCCGGCCCCGCTAGGGTCGCGATTCGTGCACATAAGTTGACGCCGTGGCCGTAGATATCGTCTTCTCCGACCGTGGCGGTAGTGTGATGCAAGGCCATGCGCAGCCAAAAGCTGTCTTGTTTGGTGGTATCCGCGCTGCGGATATCGGCTGCGATTTCTTTCATCGCAAAGGCTGCGTTTAACGCATCTTGTGGGGCGACTAAAAACTCTAGCATCAAGCCATCGCCCAAGCTTTTGACCAGTCTGCCACCTAATTTAGGGATAACGCGCTGCTTAACAGCTTCAATGAAGGTTTGCCACTGGGCAATGGCTGCAGCTTCGTTGACTTGCATCCAGTGCACGGAATCGACGACATCGCAAACCAAGACGGTACGCAGCGCACCCGTATTGTTGTTAATTGACATGGCAGCGTTTGAAAGGCTGGCAGCACCCGCCCCTTCGTCAGTTGGAGATTGATACGTCATGCAACAGATTATGCATAAAGTGTCAGCATTGGTCATAGGAAATATGTGGTTTTAAGTGGAGCTTTGCTGGGAAAGGTGAATATTCACACTGTTTAAACGTGTTTAGATGTGAATATTCACATCAAACAGTCATTAGCGGTGACTAAACTTTAGCCGTAGCTAGACGATAAAAAGTTAGCTAAAAACAGCACGAAGCGCAAGTTCAAGTAACCGTTAAAGCAAAACATTGAGAGGTGATTTATGTACACATCACATGCCCAACCCTTCAGCTACCACGCCGCACCAGCCACACTTTGGCCTCATTATTTATTGGGACAAACGCATGCCCCACTTCGGGTGATTTTGATTGATGACGATACACACGTGAGTGGTACCATCAAGCAAGAGCTGAACCATGACGAGCGCATCAACTTGGTGGCAACAGCTACCAACACACGGCAAGCCAAAAAGCTGATAGCTAACTCTGAATTCGACGTGATGCTGATAGATACCCATTTGAACAATGGTGAAGGTTTGTCGCTGATCTCTTTTATGAAGCAATCACGACCAAAGGCTGAAGCTGTGGTGATTTCGAAACAAGATGACGAAAATTTGGCTGTGCAAGCGTTTGCTCTGGGTGCCGCTGGCTATTTGGTTAAAAATGCGTGGTTTGGCAGCTTTTCGCAGGCTGTCTTGCAAGTTGCCAATGGTGGCGCTTTCATCAGCCCCAAAGTGGCTCGGCAGCTGTTAACTCGGCTGACGCACGGAAACAGCTCCGCACATGCTAAGTCGCATCTGCAAACGCCATCTCGCGATTGCGACGATATAGTTAACAAAAAACTCTCGCAGCGAGAATTAGAAATTTTGCAACTCATCGCCGTGGGCGACAGTAGCGCCAATATTTCGACAAAAACCAGTATCAGCGTGCAGACAGTTTCAACGCATATCAAAAATGCCTACCGTAAACTGAAGGTGCATTCGCGTTTGCAAGCTGTTGCGAGTGCGAGGGGCTTGGGATTGATTCTTTAGATTTAGCAAGAATATGTCAGTAATTTGACAAGCTAAGATTAAAAAAGGGAGCTAAAGCTCCCTTTTTGTTGATTGCAAAGAAACATCAACCCCTATCTAACCCATATGCAAGCCACCATTCACCGAGAAGTCCGCACCCGTGGTGTAGCCGCCCTCCTCTGACGCTAGCCACGCAATGATGGAAGCGATTTCAGACGGTTTACCTAGACGTTTGACAGGAATGGTAGCCACAATTTTGGCCAGCACATCTTCACGGATGGCATTGACCATGTCCGTGCCGATATAGCCTGGCATCACCGTGTTGACCGTCACACCTTTGGTAGCCAGCTCTTGCGCCAGCGCCATGCTGAAGCCGTGCATACCGGCTTTGGCGGCTGAGTAATTGGTTTGGCCGGCTTGGCCTTTTTCACCGTTGACGGAGCTGATGTTGATGATACGACCCCAGCCCTTGTCGACCATATCTGCCACCACTTGTTTGGTGACGTTGAACATGCTGTTGAGATTGGTTTCGATCACCGCATCCCAGTCTTCACGGGTCATTTTCAGAAACATACGGTCTTTGGTGATGCCGGCGTTGTTTACCAATACGTCAATCACGCCATGCTCTGCCTTGGTTTTGGTGAAGGCTTCTACGGTTGAATCCCATGAGCCAACATTGCCCACAGACGCGTAAAAAGTATAGCCTTGCGCCGCTTGCTCGGCAATCCACTTCACGTGGTCGCGCGTCGGGCCGCAACCTGCGATGACTTTAAAGCCTTCCTTGTGAAGACGCTGGCAAATGGCGGTTCCGATGCCGCCCATACCGCCGGTGACGTAAGCTACTTTTCCATTCATGATGATGCTCCTGTTGTGGTTATAAATCTAAAAAATACTATGAAATTAATAGCACTTTAAGCAATAAATACGCCGGCTAGAGGCATATTTGACACTTAAAATATTGCTTTTATGCCGCTAAACGCTCAATCAACGCTCGATGGTCAAGGCCACGCCCATGCCGCCGCCAATACACAGCGAGGCAATACCCTTCTTCGCATCGCGCTTCGCCATTTCGTGCAGCAATGTCACCAAAATGCGACAACCAGACGCGCCAATCGGATGGCCAATGGCAATCGCACCACCGTTGACGTTGATTTTGCTGGTGTCCCAGCCCATTTCTTGGTTCACGGCGCAGGCTTGGGCAGCGAAGGCTTCGTTGATCTCTAACAAATCAAGGTCTGCAGCCTTCCAACCCGCACGTTTTAGAGCGATTTGCGAGGCAGACACGGGGCCCATGCCCATCATCGCCGGGTCTAAACCTGAAGTTGCAAAGCTGGCGATGCGACCCAACGGCTTCAAGCCCAGTGCTGCGGCTTTGGCAGCTGTCATCACCATCACAGCGGCTGCGCCGTCATTGATGCCGGATGCATTGCCTGCAGTTACGCCACCGGCTTTGTCAAACGCGGGGCGCAAGCCGGCTAGGCCTTCAGCGCTGGATTTGCGGTTGATGAACTCGTCAGCCGCAAAAACAATGGGGTCGCCCTTCTTTTGTGCGATGCTGAAAGGCATGATTTCGTCTTTAAAACGACCTGAGTCTTGCGCAGCGGCGGCTTTGGTTTGGCTGGCCAGTGCCAAAGCGTCTTGCATGTCGCGTGTAATACCGAATTTTTTAGCCACGTTTTCGGCGGTAATACCCATGTGGTATTGGTTGTATACGTCCCACAGGCCGTCCACAATCATGGAGTCAATCATTTTCCAGTCGCCCATGCGCTGTCCGTCGCGGCTGCCTAAGAGCACGTGCGGTGATGCGCTCATGTTTTCTTGGCCGCCAGCGATGACGATTTCAGAATCACCGTACGCGACAGCTTGCGCTGCTAACATGACGGCTTTGAGGCCAGAGCCACAAACGGCGTTGATGGTCAAACCCGGGGTGGCTTGGTTCAAGCCGCTTTTGATAACCGCTTGGCGCGCAGGGTTTTGCCCTGCACCTGCTGCGAGGACTTGACCCATGATGACTTCGCCGACTTGCTCAGCTTGCAAACCGCTGCGCTTCAACACTTCAGCAATAACGGCTGCGCCCAGCTCTGTCGCGGGTGTTTTGGCGAGTGTTCCACCGAATTTGCCAACGGCAGTACGGGTGGCGGCTACGATAACGATATCTTGCATGACGGCTCCTTAAAAATTATAAAAATGCAATGAAATTTGAAATTGAGATTAAACTGCTTTGGTTTTCACATAGCGACCAGGAGCTGGTTCAATAGCTTTTAGCTTACCTTTGCCATAGGTTTTAGGCGCAACAATTTGTTTTCCAGCGTTACCCGCTAGCCAAGCGGACCAATCTGTCCACCAGCTGCCCGGGTGCTCTTTGCTGCTGGCTTGCCACTCGGCTTGGGTAGCTGGGAATTTATCGGTTTCTTTTTTACCAAATTTATCATTTGTCCAATAGCTGCGCTTGTTTTTCACTGGCGCGTTGATAACGCCTGCGATGTGCCCAGAAGCTCCCATCACGAAGCGCTTTTTGCCCGGTAGAACCTGCGTGGAAGCATATGCGCCGCTAATGGGCACGATGTGGTCTTCGCGGGAGCCATATATGTAAGTCGGCAAATCTAATTTGCGGAAATCGACTTTTTCGCCGCACACTATGGCTTTGCCGGGTACGACCAAATTATTCTCATGGTAAGTGTTGCGCAGATACCAGCAATACATGGGACCTGGCAGATTGGTGGCGTCAGAGTTCCAGTACAGCAGGTCAAACGCGGGAGGCGTTTCGCCTTTGAGATAGTTGCCCACCACATAATTCCAAACCAAATCGTTGGGACGCAAAAAGCTGAAGGTGCTGGCCAGCTCTTGGCCTTTGAGCAGCGCTGGCGCTTCTTTATTCGCCAACTCGCTTTCGCGTTTTTGCACAGACTCTTCATCGATGAAGATATCTAAAATGCCGGTGTCGGTGAAGTCGAGCAGCGTCGTTAGCAAGGTCAAAGAAGCGACGGGCTTTTGCTTGCGTGCTGCCAAAACCGCAAGTGCTGTCGATAAAATCGTTCCACCTACGCAAAAACCCAAGGTATTTATCTGCTTAGCCGACGTAATCTCTTGCACAGTAGCTATCGCTTTGATAGCAGCATGTTCGATGTAATCGTCCCACGTTTTGTCAACAATCGACATATCCGGGTTGCGCCAGCTCAGCACAAAAGTGCGGTGGCCTTGTGCCACGGCGTAGCGCACAAAGGAATTTTCAGGCTGCAGGTCGAGGATGTAAAACTTGTTGATACACGGTGGCACCAGTAAAAACGGGCGCTCGTACACCTTGGTGGTGAGCGGTTTGTACTCAATCAGCTGAAACAACTCGTTTTCGAAAACGACGGCACCTTCTGTGGTGGCGACGTTTTCGCCGACGGTGAAGACCGATTCATCCGTCATGCTGATGTGGCCGCGCTGCATGTCTGCCAGCAGGTTTTGTATGCCTTTGCCAATGCTTTCGCCTTTGGTGTCTATCGCTTTTTGCAGCGCGTCGGCATTGGTGGCTAAAAAGTTACTGGGGGCGCTCGCGGCGTTCATCTGCTCAACGGCAAAGCTGATGCGCGCTTTGGTTTTATCGTCAGCTTGCACCGCATCAGCCATCGTTTGTAACGTTCGCGCATTGAGCAAGTACGAAGCTGCAGCAAACTGCGCTGCGGGGTTATGCAGCCAAGCAGACGCTGCAAAGCGTTTATCAGGTAATTGTGTTGCAGCTTGTGTAGATTGCTGCCACAATTTGGCCGCATCTTCAAGATATTGGTTTTGAAGTTCTAGCAATTTACTAGAATCTAGTTTCACGTTTTCAAACATCCTTAGCCCCTAAATAACTGACACTATGTATATCGTTGCAATCGCTTGGATGTATGTCGCCCTCATGATGGCGGTAGCCGAAGCCACAAACACCAATGGAACTGTCTTAGGTGCTATTGTGACCTTTATTTTGTATGGTTTGCTACCTATTTCATTGGTAGTTTACCTAATGCGCTCGCCGGGTCGC
>JANMTB010000053.1:0-2558 GCA_031390045.1 Polaromonas sp. | reverse complement strand
GGATCGCGAATTTCCCAACGGATTTTGTCGATCTCAGCCAACACTTCCGGAGACAAAGTCGTGCCATAAGCATCAATACACTCGTCCAACTGCGCCAAGGTGCGCACGCCAATGATGGTGCTGGCGATTTGCCATTTGGTGTAGCAAAAGGCCAGTGCCATCTGCGTGGGCGTCATGCCGTTGGCGATGGCCAACGCGTTGTAGCGGCGCGCGGCGATGAGCGCATCTGGGCGACCCCAGCGCTGTTTGCGCATGGTTTCAAACATGGTCAAGCGGGCATCAGCTGGCGCACCATCTCCACTCAGGCCGCTCTTGTCGAACTTACCCGTCAACAAACCAAAGGCCAGTGGCGAATATGGGATTTGTGAGATGTTTAGGCGATGCATGGTTTCGTCCAAGCCGTTTTCTAGCGTGCGGTTCAGCAAGCAATACGGGTTTTGCACCGTGGCGATTTTTGGCAAACCATGCTGCTCGGCCAAACGCACGAACTCGTGCACACCATAAGGCGTTTCGTTGCTCAAACCTATCGCGCGGATCTTGCCCGCTTTGACGAGTTTGCCCAAGGCTTGCAGCTGCCCCAAAATCGGTGTGACTTCTAGTTCTTTGCTCGGGTCGTAGTTCAAAATGCCAAACGCTGGTACGTGGCGCGATGGCCAGTGGATTTGGTACAGGTCGATCACATCGGTCTTCAGGCGCTTCAAGCTGGCATCGCAAGCGTCTATCATCATTTGCTCAGTCAAGTCCGGCGCACCTGCACGAATCCAGTTCATGCCACGTGCAGGACCGGCCACCTTGGTAGCGAGCACTAACTTCTTGCGTACCTCAGGCCGTTTGGCGAACCAGTTGCCGATGATGATTTCGGTGTGGTTGTAAGTCTCAGGGCGCGGCGGCACGGCGTACATTTCGGCGGTGTCAAAGAAGTTGATGCCCTGCTCTAGGGCTCTGTCCATGATGGCGAAGGAAGTGGCTTCGTCCACTTGCGCGCCAAAAATCATGGTGCCTAAACAAATGGGGGTGACTTTGAGATCGCTTGAGCCGAGCTGGACGAGAGGAAAATTTTTCATGGTTTTGTGGGTTTTGAGTGGGTTTTGAATAGGTGATGCCTTTTATTCTAGCGACTACTGGAAGCCTTAGAACCTATACTGTGCAGGTAAACACGGGAACAGGAAACGAATATGGCAACTCAGGGGAAAAACAACAGCAAAGCCAAGACGGCAGTTGCGGCTACAGACGCCAAGGCTATCGATGCGCCAAGCGTGGTCCAAGTGAACCCCAGCTTTGAAGAAAGTTTCCCAATCGTGGGGATTGGCGCTTCGGCAGGCGGTCTCGCCGCCTTTGAAGCCTTCTTCTCTGGCATGCCTGCCGATATCGAGCCCGGTATGGCTTTTGTGGTGGTGCAACATTTGGCACCTGACCACAGCAGTATCCTCACCGAGCTGATGCAGCGCCACACCCGCATGAAGGTGTATGAGGTGGAAGACGGCATGCGGGTACAAAAAAACTGCGTTTACATCATCCCACCCAACCGTGACATGGCGTTTTTAAACGGAACGCTGCAACTGATGGAGCCCACCGAGCCGCGTGGCCACCGCCTGCCGATTGACATTTTGTTTCGCTCATTGGCGCAGGATCAGCGCCAGCGCGCGATTGGCATCGTCCTGTCTGGCACGGGCAGTGACGGCACACTTGGCGTACGCGCCATCAAGGCTGAGGGCGGCGTGGTGATGGCGCAAATCCCCGACTCCTGCGAATTTGATGGCATGCCGCGCAGCGCCATCGCCACCGGCGTGGTTGATTACGAGCTGCCGCCAGCCGAGATGCCCGACCAACTCATCGCTTATGTGAAACATGCCTTTGGCCGCAAAACACCGCTGGGAGACCTGTCAGCACCGCTTGCCGACAATGCACTGAAAAAAATCTTTATCTTGCTGCGCAGCCAGACCAGCCATGATTTCTCACAATATAAGCCCAGCACCATTTGCCGGCGGATTGAGCGGCGCATGGCAGTGCACCAAATAGATACCGCCGAAGCCTACGTCAGGTATCTGCAGCAAACGCCTGTTGAAGTGGAGGCGCTTTTTCGAGATTTGCTGATTGGGGTGACCCACTTTTTCCGTGATACAGAGGCTTTTGCAGTGCTGGAAGATCAAGTTATTCCTAAGCTTTTCGAGGGCAAGCCACCTGGTGCGACTGTCCGCGCTTGGTCAACTGGCTGCTCAACTGGCGAAGAAGCCTATTCCATCGCCATTTTGTTGTTTGAGCAATCAGAAAAATTAAAACAAAGTTTCAAACTGCAGCTTTTCGCCTCAGACATAGACAGCCGCGCCATAGAGGCGGCACGCGCTGGTGTTTACCCAATCAGCGCTACCACGCATATGTCACCTGAGCGCTTGGCTCGTTTCTTTACCGCCGAACCCGATGGCAGCGCTTACCGCATCCATAAAAATATCCGCGATATGCTGATATTTTCTGAGCACGATGTGATCAAGGATCCACCGTTTTCAAAGCTTGATTTGATCATCTGTCGAAATTTGCTGATTTATTTGAATTCAGATCTG
>JANMTB010000051.1:0-2529 GCA_031390045.1 Polaromonas sp. | reverse complement strand
CACTCGTTGTCGTACCAAGCGACGATTTTGACGAAAGTTGGGTCCAAAGCGATGGATGCATCGGCATCAAAAATCGATGTGCGGGTGTCGCCACGGAAGTCGGTGGCGACGACTTTGTCTTCGGTGTAGCCAAGTACGCCTTTCAAAGCGCCTTGTGATTGCGCTTTCATCTCAGCGCAAATCTCGGCCATGGTGGCTGGGCTGTTGAGTTCGCAGGTCAAATCGACCACAGACACGTCAGAGGTAGGCACGCGGAAAGACATGCCGGTGAGCTTTTTGTTCAGCTCAGGAATGACCACGCCGACGGCTTTGGCTGCGCCAGTTGAAGATGGAATGATGTTTTCCAAAATACCACGACCACCGCGCCAGTCTTTGTTGCTCGGGCCGTCGACTGTTTTTTGCGTTGCTGTGGCAGCGTGTACCGTGGTCATCAAACCGCGCTTGATGCCCCATTTGTCGTTCAACACTTTAGCCACAGGAGCCAAGCAGTTGGTGGTGCAAGAAGCGTTGGAGATGATGGCCTGGCCAGCGTAGGTACTGTCGTTCACGCCGAAGACGAACATCGGGGTGTCGTCTTTGCTAGGCGCAGAGATGATGACTTTGGTCGCGCCAGCGGCGATGTGCTTTTCAGCGCCGGCTTTGTCTAAAAACAAACCTGTAGATTCGATGACGACAGTAGCGCCCACTTCGTTCCATTTCAAGGCGGCAGGGTCGCGCTCTTGCGTGAGGCGAATTTTCTTGCCGTTGACGATCAAGGTGTTGCCTTCAACCGATACATCGCCTTTGAAACGGCCGTGCACCGAGTCGTATTGCAGCATGTAAGCCAGGTATTCTGGCTCCAGCAGGTCGTTGATACCGACGATTTCGATGTCGCTGAAACTTTGAATCGCTGAGCGAAACACGTTGCGTCCGATGCGGCCAAAGCCGTTGATGCCGATTCGAATTTTTCCTGTTAAGTTAATCATTTCTATTTCCGTAAATTTTTATAATATGAGATAAATATGGCATTATCTGTTGTATTTATTGCCTAAACAGCTATTTATTTAATAGCATCGAGAAATCAGCAATCACCCGATCAGGCCCACAGGATTCAATTGGATCCCCCATGTTGTATCCGTACGGCAATGCCCAAACTGCGATACCAGCGTTGCGAGCTGTAGCAACGTCGATAGATGAATCACCGACAAACAAAGCCCGTTCTTTGGAAACTTTGAATTGCTCTAAACAGTGTTCAATACCTGCAGGATTAGGTTTTTTAACCGGTAAGGTGTCGCCACTGATCACCGCGTCAAACTGATCGGTAAGTTTGTGGACTTGCAAAATCGTCTGGGTGTAACGCCCTTCCTTGTTGGTTACCACGGCTAGTTTGACGCCTTGCTCACGTAAACTCGTCAAAACTTCACGCACATGCGGATACAGGTGGCTACGGGTGCCGCAACGCTTTTGGTAATTGCGGTCAAACTCGGCCGCAATCGGTTTGAGACCGGGTGACTGACGGATTTTGTCGTGGCTGGTCATGCCGACGAAAGCCAGTGCTTGGATCAGTAGCTCAAGAGTACCGTGGCCAATCCAATCGTTGACATGCTTTTGCGTGACCTGCCCCATGTCAAATCGCGTCAAGGTGTCGTTGACCGCATCGCAAATTTCGGGCGCAGTTTCAATCAGTGTGCCGTCTAAATCAAACAGAATGGCATCAAATGAAGACGGTGTTACAGCGGTTGTGTTCATGACATTTAATTATTCGATTTGATAATCTGAGCCGGCAGACGACTCTCTAGCCGTGCATCTTTACGCGCGATAAGCTGACGTACTTCTTCACACACATGCTCTAGCGTGATACCAAAGTGCTGATACAAATCCTTTGCTGGCGCAGATTCTCCAAAAGTGACGATACCCACCACAGCACCCAGGCGACCCACATATTTACGCCAAAAATCTGGATGCGCTGCTTCAACCGCCATGGTGGGCAGGTTTAGGGGCAAAATCTCGTCTTGATAGGCTTGACTTTGGCGATCAAAAACATTGGTACAAGGCATGGACACCACACGAGTGGAGATACCTTCATCAGCCAAAGCAGAATGTGCTTCCATCGCCAGTGAAGTCTCTGACCCTGTAGCCACGATGATGGCTTGCGGATTTTTACCTTCAGCCAATGTATAACCACCTTTGCGAATCGCACTTACCATGCTCACATCCGTCAAGCGGGGCAAATTTTGGCGAGACAAAGCCAAAGCACTTGGCCCATCGCGGCGTTCGATTGCACATGCCCATGCCACAGCAGTTTCCAAACCATCGGCAGGACGCCAAACATCCAGCCCTGGAATGATGCGCAACGATGGCACATGTTCCACCGACTGGTGCGTCGGGCCGTCTTCACCAAGACCAATACTGTCGTGGGTGAAGACGTGAATTACACGCTGCTTCATCAGCGCAGCCATACGGATGGCATTACGCGAGTAGTCGCTGAAGGTTAAAAACGTACCGCCGTAGGGAATGTAGCCACCATGCAGCGTGATGCCGTTCATAATG
>JANMTB010000139.1:0-3724 GCA_031390045.1 Polaromonas sp. | reverse complement strand
GGTTTTTTCAGCACCCAGTTCAACACTTCTGCTTTCACCCCCGGGTGGCCAATACCTACGCGTAGCCGCCAATAGTCAGCACTTCCTAACTGTGCATGGATGTCTTTGAGACCGTTGTGACCAGCATGGCTGCCGCCAAACTTCATTTTTTGTTGACCGGCGGCAACATCTAACTCGTCGTGCACCACCAAGATTTCTTCAGGCTTGATTTTGAAAAACTTAGCCAAAGCTGAGACCGATTTACCCGACAAGTTCATGAAGGTTTGCGGCTGTAGCAGCCAAATGGTTTGGCCATCTACCGTGGTTCGTGCTACGTAGCCGTAGTAGCTTTTGTCCATGTTGAGTGTGACTTTGAGCTGGCGCGCCAATTCATCAATCCACCAAAAACCGGCGTTGTGTCGTGTGGCTGCGTAATCTGGGCCAGGATTACCTAGGCCAACGAAAAGTTTGATCATGATCTAGATTATCCATATTCAAAACCTGTGAAATTGAATACGTCCATAAAAAAAGCCCACCGAGGTGGGCTTTTAAGTATCCAAGCAATAGCTGGGATTATTTCTTAGCAGCTGGCGCTTTAGCGGCTGGCTTAGCGGCTGCTTTAGCAGCTTTAGCATCAGCTGCTGGATCAGCAACAGGTGCAACTTCAGGCGCTGCTACCAACACGACAGACACCAACACTGGGTTTTTCACCCCGTGTGTGACTGCAGACACGCCTTTTGGCAAGGTGATGTCGTTCAGGTGCAATGAAGAACCTTTCTTCAAACCGCTCAAATCAACGGCGATGAATTCTGGCAAGTCTGCTGGGAGGCAAGTGACTAAGATTTCAGTCAACACGTGGTTGGCGATACAGTTTTCAGTCTTCACCGCTGGCGACAACTCATCACCGCTGTAGTGCAATGGCACTTTCATGGTGAGCTTGTGATCGGCTTCAACGCGCTGGAAGTCGATATGCAAGACGAGTTGCTTGAAAGGGTGGTATTGCACGTCGCGCAGCAACACTTTGCTGGCTTTGCCGTCTTTTTCCATGTCCAAAATAGCTGAGTGGAACGCTTCTTTCTTCAAGGCGTGCCATAAAGCATTGTGGTCAAGTTCAACGAGTTCTGGCTTGCCAGAACCGCCGTAAATAATACCCGGTGTGCGACCGGAGATACGCAGACGGCGGCTCGCACCCGTGCCCTGCTTTGCGCGCTCAAAAGCGACGAATTTCATAATTAACTCCTAGACAAGGAACCCACCGCGACCAGTGTGATTCCGGTTTAAAAAAGTTTTTCAATCAAATATTGAAAAACTACTTGTCGTCTGCCGAACCGTGCAAAATTAAAACAAATTTTGCTCTTGATCGTCAAACAAACGCATGACCGACTCACCGCTGGCAATGCGCTGAATGGTTTCAGCAATCAAGGGCGCGACGGAGAGTTGGCGAATTTTTATGCAGGCTTTCGCCTCTTCACTCAAAGGAATAGTGTTGGTAATCACCACTTCGTCTAAAGCATCACCCAAACGAATGCGTTCAATGGCGGGACCAGAGAAAATCGGGTGCGTGCAATAGGCGTAAACTTTTTTAGCGCCGCGCTCTTTCAGAACTTCAGCGGCCTTGACCAGCGTCCCAGCCGTGTCAATCATGTCATCCATGATGACGCAATTGCGGCCATCGATATCGCCAATCACATGCATGACTTCAGACACGTTGGCCTTTGGGCGGCGTTTATCAATGATCGCCATGTCGCAGCCGAGTTGCTTGGCCAAGGCACGCGCACGCACCACACCACCCACGTCTGGCGACACAACGATCAAATCTTCGTAATTTTTTTGACGCAAATCACCCAGCAAAACAGGGGAGGCGTAAATATTGTCGACCGGAATGTCGAAAAAGCCTTGAATTTGATCAGCATGCAAATCCATGGTCAAAATGCGTGATACGCCTACGGTTTGCAATAAGTTGGCAACCACTTTGGCGGTAATTGGCACACGTGCTGAGCGCGGGCGGCGGTCTTGTCTAGCGTAGCCAAAGTATGGAATGACAGCGCTGATGCGCTCTGCTGATGCGCGCTTGAGTGCATCAACCATGATCAGCAATTCCATCAAGTTTTCATTGGTGGGCGAACACGTAGATTGCACCACAAAGACGTCACGTGCGCGAACGTTTTGCTTGATTTCTACGGTGACTTCGCCATCAGAGAAGCGGCCGACGTCAGCGGCACCCAATGAAATGCCCAAATGTTGCGCAATTTCAGATGCCATGCCAGGGTTAGCATTGCCAGTGAAAACCAGAAAATCGGGCGTGTGGGCTTGCGACATATGAATTTGCAAAATAACAGCACGACTTGTGCAAAAAAACATCAACACAGCATGTGTTGAAAGTCAACTTCAGTACATCTCGTACCGAGAGTATCAGCACAGAATGTGCTTTCAATAGATTTGGCAGGGGCGGAAGGACTCGAACCTTCGCATGCTGGAATCAAAATCCAGTGCCTTAACCAACTTGGCGACGCCCCTACACTGGTTATTGATCGAAACTTTTCAATCTCAATCAACCACCTAAAACTTGCTTCAATTTGCCCAGCTTTTCAGCGGATGCTCCGCTAAATTGCTGCAAAGTTTAAGGGTGCAGCCCTTGGGCGCATCCGACAACTCAACAAACCTACTCACTTCATCTTCGCTGACATGTGCAAAAACAGCACTGCCTGAGCCCGTCATTCTTGGCTGTAAACCTTGTCCACTTCCTTGCTTTCCAAGCCAATTTAAGGCGGTACTCACATCGGGACTCAGCTTTTGAGCAACGGCTTGCAAATCATTTCGACCAAAGCCGAAAGGGTTAGCAGCAAAGCCTGAAATTATAGCATTCTGCGAGTCGCGTTTCAAGGCAGGATCACTAAAAATTGCCTGAGTTGACAGACCAGACTCGGGTTTGACGACTAAAAAGTGCGCTTTTGGTACGTCAATAGGCGTAATTTGGTCGCCAATCCCCTCAACCCATGCATTGCTGCCGTGTATGAAAAAAGGCACATCTGCGCCTAGTTTCAAGCCAATATGGGCTAATTGCAGTTTGGTTAAGTTCAGTTTCCACAAGCGATTCAAGGCCAAAAGCGCAGATGCCGCATCTGATGACCCACCGCCCATGCCCGCTTGCGCCGGTATAGATTTGGCAATGCTGATGTGCGCACCAAGCGCTGAGCCCGTGGCTGTTTGCAAGGCGCGAGCAGCTTTGAGTACCAAATCATCGTCTGGCAAGGTCGTGGTTAAATCTTCACGACTTAGTTTTCCATGCAAGCGCGTCTCGAAATTCAGCGTATCGCACCAGTCAATCAGCATAAAAACCGACTGAATCAGGTGGTAGCCATCAGGCCGTCGCCCCGTGATGTGCAAAAAAAGATTCAGCTTGGCGGGCGCTGAGACATCGTAAATCGCCTTCATGCTTATTTGTCCAGCACGATGCGCAAATTGGCAGCCGGTGAAGGATCTGTTCTTTGAGCGGCGATGCGGCCGCTGGCTTGTTGCGACAAATCAGCCAACCAGCCCGGCGCGACAGTATTTTTGCCACCCAGCCAGTCAAACAAAGCTGAAATGGGTATCGACGCGCCAGTGATTTGTGCCAGCAGCTCGTCAGTGGACGCAAAACGCCTGATATTGCCGCCTTGCTCCAGCGTCGCATCAAGGGGTGTCCAGCGCATGATGCCCACAATACTGCCCAGCGGGCTGATCAGCGTCAACTCGCCGTTATCGG
>JANMTB010000134.1:0-49707 GCA_031390045.1 Polaromonas sp. | reverse complement strand
CATCAAAAAAATGTGGGACTATATCAAAGCCAACAACCTGCAAGACGCCAAAGACAAACGCTCTATCAACGCCGATGCCAAGCTCTTGGCTGTGTTCGGCAAACCGCAGGTGACGATGTTTGAGTTGGCGGGGATTGTGGGTAAGCATTTGAGTTGATTTGAGCCGTGTTTTTGAAAACACCTAAATTGCTATAAATAAAATAGCAATTTAGGCAATAAATACGCCGGCTAGAGGCATATTTTAGCCTCTAAAAGACAGTTTCAGCGGATAAACTTGCCGCCACGACCAATGATGGTCAAATCGGTAAAGTTTGAGCCTTCGTGCGACTTAGCGCTGTAGTTGATAGTGAAGCCACCCATGTCGAAGTCTTTGAGAGACTCTAAGGCGGTGATCAAGCCCTCGCGCGTCAGTCCACGACCAGCGCGTTTTAGTCCTTCTGTAAGCACTTTAGCGGCAAGAAAGCCCTCAAGGCTTGAGAAATCAAATTCCTTTTGACCCGCTTCCGCCATGCGCTGCTGGTATTCACGCACGATGGCGCTGTTGCCCTGAAACGGAAATGGCACGACTTGTGAAATCACGACGCCGCTGCCCGCTTCACCCAATTCCTCGGCCAATGCACTAGAACCCACAAAACTAACGTTAAAAAATTGTCCCCCAAAACCTTTTGCGCGCGCTTGTTTGATGAAGGCTGCACTAGATTTGTAGGCGGTAATTTGCACCACAGCTTCGGGGGCTACTTTTAATATCTCGTCTAAGGACTTCGCGACATCGACGGTGTTTCTCTCTACTGTTGCTGTGGCAACAGCTTTCATTTGACGCTTGGTCAAAGCCCGCGTCACGCCTTCTAAACCAGCTTTGCCATAGGCGTCGTTTTGGTAGAACACGGCAATTTTCTTCACGCCCAGCGTCGTTAAATGCTGCACGATACGTTCAGTTTCATCAAAATAACTGGCCCGCACGTGGAAAACTTGCCGCGAAAAAGGCTCTCGCAGACCTTGCGCACCAGTGAAGGGGCCAATCAGCGGCACTTTGGCGTCGTTGATCGTCGACAAAGCGGCCAGTGTTGTTGGCGTGCCGACTGAGCCAATCAGCGCAAAAACTTGGTCGTCATTCAGCAGCGCTTTGACGGCCAACGCCGCTTTTTCAGGCTCATAACCATCGTCACGAGATACTAGCTTGATTTGTCGCCCATTGATGCCGCCAGCCTTGTTTACCGCGTCAAACTGCGCTTTGATACCCGCTTGCATGCGCAAGCCCAGCTGCGCTGCGGGGCCAGTGAGGGCGGCAAATTGCCCAACGGTCACTTCGCGTTCAGAAACGCCTTGTTGTGCAAAAAGTACCGAGCTGGAAACCAACAAAGCCGATGACACAAGGGTTTTAAAAATCATTTGAGCAAAAGTTTTCATTGAAACGTCAGAAAGATATGAGGCGGTAACTATAAGTAAGAGCATCATAAACAACAATGGGAGCGAATACCTAGCTGTTGGTATTACAGCAAAAAGGTGGTTTAAAAATAAGCAGGTAAATAAATGCCCTAAAAAATGCATTTTGGCGCGAAAATTGCTTTAATTGTGTGCATATTTTGTAAAATTAAAATAAATGCACCGATAAAAGTCAGATAAAGAAATATTCAAACAAGGGAGTTGAGATGGATGCACTAAAACAGGGCGCAGATGCGCTCTTTATTTTGTTAGGCGCGATCATGGTGCTTGCCATGCATGCGGGTTTTGCCTTTTTAGAGCTGGGTACCGTACGCAAAAAGAACCAGGTGAATGCCTTGGTCAAAATTTTGGTCGATTTTTCAATGTCCACGGTAGTTTACTTTTTGATCGGCTACAGCGTGGCGTACGGCACCAACTTTTTCATCGGTGCTGAGCAGTTGGCAGAGAAAAATGGCTACGAGCTGGTCAAATTCTTCTTTTTGCTGACTTTTGCAGCGGCCATTCCCGCGATTATTTCTGGCGGTATTGCTGAGCGGGCCAAGTTTTGGCCGCAACTGATTGCCACAGCGGTCATCGTCGGTTTGTTTTACCCGCTGTTTGAGGGCGTGGCTTGGGCGAACAAGTTTGGCATTCAAGACTGGATCAAAGCCACCACGGGCGAAAATTTCCGCGACTTTGCGGGCAGCGTCGTTGTGCATGCCGTGGGCGGCTGGATCGCTTTGCCTGCTGTGATTTTGCTGGGTGCACGCTCGAACCGGTATCGCAAAGACGGCACGATCAGTGCGCACCCACCGTCAAGCATCCCGTTTTTAGCGCTGGGCGCTTGGACATTGTGTGTGGGCTGGTTTGGCTTTAACGTGATGAGCGCGCAAACCATCGACAAAATCTCTGGTCTGGTCGCGGTGAATTCGCTGATGGCAATGGTGGGCGGAACCTTGGTGGCGCTGGCTTTGGGTAAAAACGACCCGGGTTTCGTCTACAACGGCCCTTTGGCGGGCTTGGTCGCGGTGTGCGCGGGCTCAGACATCATGCATCCGCTGGGTGCCTTGGTCGTGGGCGGCATTGCAGGTGCGATATTTGTGGTCATGTTCACTTGGACGCAAAACAAATGGAAGATTGACGATGTGCTGGGCGTCTGGCCTCTGCACGGTTTGTGCGGTACGTGGGGCGGCATCGCGGCGGGTATTTTTGGCGCTAAAGCGTTTGGCGGCATGGGCGGCGTGAGCTTGCAAGCGCAGCTGATTGGCACTGCCATGGGTGTAGTGTGGGCACTATTGGGCGGCATCGTGGTGTATGGGCTGTTGAAAGCGACCATGGGTCTACGACTGACTGCGGAAGAAGAGTTTGAAGGCGCAGACTTGTCAATTCACAAGATTGGCTCAACCCCTGACCGTGAAGTGAGCTGGTAATTTATCGAGTAGCGTAACTATCTAAATTGCTATAATTATAATAGCAATTTAGACAATAAATATGCCGGCTAGAGGCGGAAAATACCTCTGCGTAGGTTATTTTGGTGTAACTTGTGCCCAGGTCAGAAAGCGGTGGTCAAACCCAACTTCTATGGTCGGTTTGATGATTTGAAAGTAGGGTGATACATCAAAATCGCGCGGCACATACAGGCTGTGGTGGCGAATGTGCAGCAGCTCGCGTGAGCTGCCTACGTGAGGATTGCCCAGCAAATCGATGGCGGGAAGCGTCTCTACTGTCGGCAAAATCGGGTAATTGACAGATGCAAACGCCTCGGCCACCAGGGTGGAGCAAATCGCCCGCGTCGGGTCGCCACTGCCTAGCGATAGCATTTGCCTGCGCCAGCGCATAGGCACGGGCGGGTTGGGTAGCAGGTAACGCACTAAATCGACAATATTTTTCATGTCGTAATGCAGGCCTAGGCGCGCCAGGGCAAAGTCACATACGGCTTGACGATCAGCCTCACTCAGACTGACGGGGCGACAAACGCGGCAGTGAAAGCCGGTGAAATGCGAGAACGGCACCAAACGCACGCCGTGAACCATATCTGCTTCTAAAAACTGACTTTCACCCGAGGCAGATTTCCCCACGTAAAGCGCAGCATGCGACCATGTCGATTGTGTCAAATACTTGATGGCACTGCTCACCCGCGAGGTGCCTTCTACCAGCAGCACATCGCTCGTTTGCAGCACTTGCGCCAGCAAATCCATGCGCGTAGGCGCTGCTGTTCCCGCGGTATGGCCAGGCTCGCTTAAATAGCGGCTCAGGCGCATGCCAAGTCGTTGTTTGAGACTGTTCATGCACTAGATTTGAAATTTAACCTTAAATGACAGATTCAAAGCAATTCTGCAATATCGTCCCACGCTTGCACTGGGATGCGTCCATAGATGACGGATACAACTTTGCCGATTTTATCCAACAGAAAAGTTGCTGGCAGCTGTTTAACGGGGATTTGCTTGGCGCTGATGCTGTCTTTGTAGTTGCTGCTGCCCGCCCAAAGCTGCGTAAAGCGCAGTTTGCTAGGCACCACTTGGCTGAGTAAGCTGTAGTAGTCGTCCACATCTTTCATTTTTTTATCCATGCTCACGAGCACGAGTTCAAACGGTTTGTCCGCCCAACCTTGCACGTTTTCGCGTAATTCGGGCATTTGGTCGCGGCAAACCGGGCAATCGGTAGACCAAAACATCACCAAAGCGACTTTGCCTTTCAAGGAACCGAGTTGAAATGGTTTTTTATCCAAGGTTTCCCCCTCGACCATCAAAGTACTGGGTTTTGGTGCAGGAGAGACTGCACTCTTGGCTGCTTGGGCAAAACTAATATGCGCGAATAAGCTGCAGAAAAACAGGATGACTAGCTGTCGGTTAAAGATGGCTTTCATGGGTTCTCCAGAGGGCAATTTATAAATTTCGCGCCCAAAACCAAGCCTTTAGTCACGGCTTGCGACAGCCAAGTCGCGAAGTCAAATGGCGTAGAGACATCGGTGGTCAAGGTGGCGCTTAATGCCGAATTCAAAGAAGCTAACAGCGACTCTCCTGCCAGCAAATGTGTGAGAAACACAGCTTCCGCAGGGCCAATCGTACCTACCATAGGGCGCAAATCTTGCCGCCAAACCAAGGCGATTTCAGGTGAGTTTTGACGCAGCTTTTGCCCCACATCGTCAAAGCTGGGGCTGTCGTAAAGATGTGCTGTGAGGATGCTGGCGACGGGGTATTCGCTGTGAATCAAGGCTATGCCCGTGGCAAGCTGCAGGGTCAATGTTTCTGGTTCGTGCGCTGTCAACAGTGCAAACGATGCCAAATCAACCGCTTTGTCTGGCGCTGTAGCCGCAATATGCATGGCCCATTCAACTTTTGCCACATCGCTTAAATAGGGTTCGGTTTGTAGTGCTTGAATACTGGTGATAAAAACAGGTAATTCGCTACCCCACTGTGCCAAATCACCGCGCACAGGCGGATATTTTACCCAATAATCGGTCGCTAAATGTGCAAAAGCTTTGTCGCCAATCAGCTGGGCAACGACCGGGTAAGCGGTTTGTAAACTACGCAACGCCGCATGGCCTGCATTAGCTTGGTAGGTTTGTAAACCTCTATTTTTAATAGATAATTTGGCTTTATCCGGCGTATTTATTGCCTCTATTGCTATATTATTTATATTAAAAATAGAGTCTAATAAATTACTTTGCAGTTTGGCTAAGGTGGAGGCTGCCATCATACGGCGAATGACCTCGCAGTATTAGCTTCCGCCAAAAGCACATCTAACGCGGGAATGTCGGTATCCCACTCGATCAAAGTCGGGATATTGCCAAAGCGCTTGATTGCGTGTTTGTAAAGTTCCCAAACGGCTGGCTTGACGCGACTGCCGTGGTCGTCGATCACAATATCGCCGCAGTCGATATGACCGGCAAGGTGAATTTCTGCGACGTGTGCAGGGTTGATGGCGTCAAGCCAGCGGATGCACTGTTGCATAGGATCTGCGCTTAGTCCATTGTGCTTGGCAGTGATTTGATCATTCAAGGCATTGACATAAATATTGTTCACATCAACCAGCAGCTGGCAACCTGTGCGCTGGGCTAAGGCGTTCAAAAAGTCGCATTCATGCATCTCGCTGCCCTCGCACGCCACATAAGCAGACAAGTTTTCAACAGCAAGGCTGCGTTTGAGCCGGTCTTGCACCTGCTGCACGTTAGCCGCCATCACATTCAATGCTTCTGTGCTGAACGGAATCGGCAATAAATCAGCGGCATGAATCGTTTTGCCATTGAAATCACCCCGCGCAAAGCACGCATGGTCGCTGACACGGATAGGGTCTAGCTGAGCCACCAAGGCAGCTAATTGGTCTAAATGCCAATCGTCAATACCAACGGCCGAACCAAGCGCAAGACCGACGCCATGCAAGCTGACGGGGTAATGGGCGCGTCCTTCGCGTAATACCGCCAGTGCCGCTCCGCCGGCGCCAAAGAAGTTTTCAGAGTGAACTTCAAGAAAATCAAGCGCTGGTTTACTTTCCATCATCTCTTTGTAGTGCGGATGCCGCCAACCGATGCCGACGTTGCTTAGCATCAGCGCTTGTTCGAAGCCGTTTTCGCCGCCTTCTTCATTGCTATCTTAGCCTGCGCTTCAGACAGCCCTTTGAGCTTTTTGCACGTCCCTTTGGCAACGTAAACCCATTCGGTGATGTCGTTATCCACAGTGGATTGACCTGCACAAGAATGCTTGCCACTTAAATTGGCGCAAATATTCTCGCCCGTCTTGGCAATGCCGTAGCATTTTTCTTTGCCAGGAATCTCTGGCCCCATGTGGCTAAATGCTGTGGTGGGAGTAGTCAACATTAACGTTGACAGTAAAGTCGTGGCGGCTGAGGCTATGAGGGCGCGTTGATTCAAGTCGATCTCCAAAACTAGCAAATAAAGTGCTACAGGACTGATTCTATGAAATTCAGTTCCTTTCAGCACATTTAAGTCACTTCGCTACTAGCTTTTCATGCTGGCTTTTTTAGCTTCATCAGCAGTCATGCCTTTCATGCTTGCGCAGGTGCCAGAGGCAACGCATCCCCATTCGCCTTTGTCAGCATCAACTTTTGACTGACCAGCACATGAGTGTGTGCCTGCCAAGTTGGCGCAGTCGTTTTGACCAGCTTTTGCAATGCCGTAGCATTTTTCTTTGGTAGGGGATGGCGCGGCGGCATGGCTGGCTGCGTCCACACCAGTTGAGATCATGACTGATGATAACAAAGTAGCTGCGGCTGCAGCGATAAGGGCACGTTGGTTCATGTAAAACTCCTAGTAGTAAATAAATAAGGCAAAGCAATCAGAAGACTAATAATATGGAGCGGAGAAGACGCCTTAAGTTTCAATTAGTTTGCTGATTCCGTATTTGTCAAAGAAAAACTGCAATCCTTACACTTAAGTTTGAATTGCAGAATAAATTACGCTCTATAAGGTTAAGTGGATTCATTAATACCCGAGTAATTCTCGAAGTCTAATCAAATTCTGCTAAATTCGCAGGCATTCAGCAACAAAGGCAATGCATGTCGATTGAACTTGAGCTAGATCAGCATCGCTCGTATTTACTTCGCTTTGCACGTTTACAGCTTCGCAACGACGCCTGGGCGGAAGATGCGGTATCTGACACACTCTTGGCGGCCCTAGCCAAACCACATGCCTTTGAAAACAAATCGCAGCTCAAAACTTGGCTGGTGGGCATTTTGAAACACAAAGTGATTGACGTGCTACGGGTGCAAACGCGAGAGGCGAGCATTCATTTTGACGCTGAAGGCGATGGCAGTGAAGAATTAGATGCTTTGATCTTCAAGCCGGATGGTCACTATGTCTCTACGCCACTGAATTGGGATTCTGCCAACCCGAATTTAGGCGATTGCCCTGAGCAAAGCTTAAGCACGCAGCAATTTTTTAAAATACTAGAAGCGTGTACTGAGAAGCTTCCCGCCGCCCAAGGCCGAATTTTTTTGATGCGCGAATGGTTGGAGTTGTCCGTTGAGGAAATTTGTAAGGAACTGGACTTAACGTCGACCAATTTGTATGTACAGCTGCATAGAGCGCGTTTACGCCTGCGTGAATGTTTGGAAATCAATTGGTTTGGTTTGCCGGCATCGGACAGGCAGCTCTGACGAGGTTAAGTAGTTATAAATTTATGAATCTCGTATGAAAATTCCTTTTAGACTCACCTGTAAACAAGCGACAGCGCTACTTTTAGCTCAAGAAGACCGCAGCATTGCCATTGACGACAAGGTGGCGCTGCGTCTGCACATTTACGCCTGCAAAACCTGCCCTAATTTTGAACAACAGCTGATGATTATGCGAAAAAGCTTGAAACTTTGGCGCAGTTTCAGTGCTGACATGGATGATGTCGATGCGCGCAAGTCTTAATGACAGTGGCAAGGCTTGGTTTGCAGATAATTATTCCCATAAAAACAACACAGTTGCAATTTCATATATATAGCGCATAATATGGCAGCGTGTCTTGAGTGACGCGCAGGTTTGGTGATAGGTTAGTTTCACGCCACAGCGGTGCCATATTTAGTTTGTTGGTTTGTTGTGCTTGTCGGGATTCCCGTCGCTTTGTTATTATGAGTTTTTTAGGAGTCCCTCAATGGGCAACAAACTGTACGTTGGCAATTTGCCGTACTCGGTTCGCGATAGCGATTTAGAGCAATCTTTCGGTCAATTTGGTGCTGTTACCAGCGCTAAAGTGATGATGGAGCGCGACACAGGTCGTTCTAAAGGTTTTGGCTTTGTGGAAATGGGCAGCGATGCCGAAGCACAAGCAGCTATTGCTGGCATGAATGGTCAATCTTTGGGTGGTCGTAGCTGCGTCGTGAACGAAGCTCGTCCAATGGAGGCACGTCCTCCACGCACTGGTGGCGGTGGCTACGGTGGTGGCGGTAGCGGCGGCGGCGGTGGTTACGGCGGCGGTGGCGGCGGTGGCCGTAGCGGCGGTGGTGGTTACGGCGGCGGTGGCGGCGGTGGTCGCGACGGCGGCGGTGGCGGCTACGGCGGCGGTGGTCGCAGCAGCTACTAAGCACTCGCTTAGTAAAAGTTTTAGCTTGAACTCGATTTAGTTGAGTTCAGCAAACTAAAAAGGCTCCCTTCGCGGAGCCTTTTGACGTTGTGCGACTTGCTTCTTCTAATAGCTTATCCTGTCGTGTCTGCACGTGATTTGCGTTGTCGCCCAGCAAGCGCTTTGTCTAGCAACACGTTGGGCATGAGTCGCAGCAATTTAGCAATTACACCCATTTGCCATGGAATCACGCTGTAGCTGCTGCCTTTTTCGATTTTGCTAAAGCTTTGTTCCGCAAAATTGTTCACCGCCATCAAAAATGGCATGGGATAGCGGTTTTTTTCAGTCATGGGTGTTTTGATGAAGCCCGGGCAAATGGTGACTACCTGTACGCCACTGCCAAGCAATTCTCCTCGCAAGCTTTCGCAGTAGCTAATGACTGCAGCTTTACTACCGCAATAGGCACCGTGACCAGGCAGACCACGGATGCCAGCAACACTGCCAATGCCAACCAATTTACCACTTTTGCGCTGCAACATTCCCTCAATAAATGGGTGAAAAGTTGCCGCTAATCCAATGTTGTTGGTCGCATAGGTTTGCGCCATGTGGTCTAAGTCGCTACGAATAGCGGTGTCCACACCAACACTGATTCCTGCATTGGCAATCACGACATCTGGCAGCCCCAATTCTGCAATACAAGCTTTGCCAGCAGCGACAATGCTGTCGATATTGCTCACATCAGCGCTATATATTTTATGGCTATCAAAGCTTAGATTATGTCGGCTGATCCAAGATTCTATCTCTGAAGTACGGCGCGCAACGAGCGCTAATTTGTAACCTGCTTGGTAATAAGTCAAAGCCAAAGCTTGACCAATGCCGCTGGAAGCGCCGGTGATGAATACAAGCTTTGACATGCTCATCAATTATTTGGTTGGCTGCAAAACAGCTTTAACGCGGCCTTGCAAATTGATAATTCTGTCCAGATTGCTGTAATCTAAAGTTTCGGCAGTGAATTCGCTGTTTCCGCGCCGAATCACAATGGGTAAATGTGATTTCAAGCGTTCTTCATTAACGAAGGTATGCAAAAATTCACCTCTGAATTCCATTTTGGGTTGCATCACGCCGTTAGCGTCTAAAGCCGCTTCGCGTACCGAGATAGCTTTGCCGTAAAGCTGCACTTCCGAGTTGTCACCGTTGCTGATTGCGCGGTTGGCACTGGTGACCGTGGTTAAACGCCCCAGTTCGTTGTAATTGTGAATGCGCACATTGTCAACTTCTATCGTGTCAGTATCAGCAAAATGCTTGGCTTGCCCACCAAACAGCTCATTTTTAAGCTTGCCTTGCGGTGTAAAAGTTTTGATTGAAAATTTCCGTAAAAAATAATCTGCTTCGTGATTCACGGGTCTGTCCGTCGCAGTTGATTGCGTTACAGGCGCGTTTCTAACCAACCAATAGCTTCCCATTGCCAAAGCGCCCATCAACAAAATGGGTAAATAAATCGCAAATTGATCAGCCAATCTGCGAAGGAGCAGCCATGTAGAGGTCATGTGTGACTGTGTTCCGTAGCTTTGGGTTGAAACATACTCAGCAACTTAGCGTATTGCCCTGAAGCGGTGATCAACAAATCGCAAAACTCGCGTACAGCACCCGCGCCAGCGGGTAACTGGGTAATGTAGTGCGCGATTGTCTTGACTTCAGCATGCGCATGCATAGGTGCGCAAGCAAACGCGCTGGCATGCATCACAGGCAAATCTGGCCAGTCGTCGCCCATACAAGCAGCTTGTTGCCAAGTAAGCCCCAATTCTGAAAGCGTTTTCTGGGCAGCTGGATACTTGTCTTCAGTGTTTAGATGTACCAACGTTATTCCCAAAGCTTTCAAACGAGTGCGCAGTGGCTTCGAGTCGCGTCCTGAAATCACCACGGGTGTGATGCCCGCCTTTTGTAAAAGTTTAATGCCAAGACCATCTAAAGTGTTGAATCGTTTGATGGTTTCACCAGATTCTGTGAATAACAAGCCGCCATCCGTCATCACACCGTCAATGTCGAAAAATACGACTTTCACGTTTTGTGCTTTAAGCAGCAGTTCAGGCGAAAAGCGGGTTTTCGGCATGGTTTTAAGGGATTGCTGCATCAAATCACCTTGGCGCGCATCAAATCGCCAATATGGACAATCCCGCACAGTTTGCTATCAGCATCCGTTACTAATACAGAGGTTATGCTGTGCAACTCCATCAGTTCAGCGGCGGCGACAGCCAATTCGTTGATTTTGACGGTACGTGGTGCACCGTGCATCACGTCGTTAGCCACAAGATTGCGTAAGTCAACGCCTTTCTCAATCAAACGCCTCAAATCTCCATCCGTAAAAATGCCAATTACTTGGTCTTGAACATCAACAATGGCAGAAGCACCCACTGATTTGGCGCTCATTTGCCGCATCAAATCGTTGAAAGATGCATTCGCCAGAACTTTAGGAATGTCATTTCCACAGCGCATCACGTCGCTAACGTGGGTTAATAACTTACGACCCAAAGAACCGCCAGGGTGTGATCGGGCAAAGTCTTCGGCTTTGAAGCCGCGTGCGTCTAAGAGTGAAACAGCCAAAGCATCGCCCAAGGCAAGTTGTGCTGTTGTGCTGGCTGTTGGCGCCAAATTAAGAGGGCAAGCTTCTTTCGCCACGCTGCTATCAAGGGTGATATCAGCGTGCTGGGCTAAAGTTGAAGTCAAACCACCAGTAACGGCTATTAACGGTACGCCTTGGCGTTTGAGCATGGGTAATATGGCATTGAGCTCGTCCGACTCACCACTGTTAGAAATAGCAATCACCAAATCCACAGACTTGACCATACCCAAATCGCCGTGGCTCGCTTCTGCAGGGTGAACAAACATGGCTGGCGTACCTGTAGAAGCCAAAGTAGCGGCAATTTTTCGACCGACATGACCACTTTTACCCATGCCCATCACCACCACGCGGCCGCGCACAGCCAAGATAGCTTGTACTGCTGCAACAAATTGCTGGTCGATACGTGATTTGAGCCCAAGTATGGCAGCGGCTTCAATATCTAACGTTTCTAACGCTAGGCGTATGGTTTTTTGAGCTTCAAATGTCATCAGCTAATTTTATCGACTTATAGACAAGGATTGGGATAGGGATAGGGATAGGGATAGGGATAGGGATAGGAGTAACAATTCAAAGCCAATGGTTTGTCGTCGAGTCTTGGTTGTCTAGGTTATCGCAAGTCTACGCTAATATAGACCCATGACCTCCTTAGAACTCACGCTGCTATACCTCTTTGCTGCTGTCCTGAGTGTGATCGTATGCCGCACCTTCAAATTGCCACCTATGCTAGGTTATTTGGCGGTTGGTGTTGTTATTGGCCCCAACATGCTAGCACTTGCAAAAAATACGCAAGGCATACAGCATTTGGCTGAATTTGGCGTCGTTTTCTTGATGTTTTCCATAGGGCTAGAGTTCAATTTGCCCAAACTTCGATCGATGCGGCGACATGTGTTTGGATTGGGTTTGCTGCAGGTGGTTTGCACTATGTTAGCTGCTACTGCAGCCACACTGGTTTTGATGAAGTATTTGCCAGTATCTTGGCGAATGTCGTGGCAAGCTGCTTTGGCACTGTCAGGTGCTTTGGCAATGAGCAGCACCGCGATCTTAGTGAAACTCATGACTGAGCGCTTGGAGATGGACTCTGAGCATGGCAAGCGTGTCATGGGTGTTTTGTTGTTTCAAGACCTGGCAGTCATTCCCTTATTGGTGTTGATTCCAGCTTTGGGCGCTTCTGACGAAAATTTATTTCTAGCATTGGCTTTAGCTGGACTCAAAGCCGCCGTCTTAATCACCGTTTTACTTGTTGGTGGGCAGCGTTTGATGCGGTTTTGGTTGACACTGGTTGCTAGACGGAAAAGCGATGAATTGTTCATTTTAAATTTGCTGCTCATCACATTGGGGCTGGCTTGGCTCACCGAGTTGGCTGGTTTGTCACTGGCGCTTGGCGCTTTTATTGCCGGCATGCTGATTTCTGAAACCGAATTCAAACACCAAGTTGAAGCTGATATTCGACCCTTTCATGATGTATTGCTGGGTTTATTTTTCATCACCATTGGCATGATGCTGAATTGGCGTTTGGTGTGGGATAGGTGGCCTTTGGTGTTGTTACTTGTTGTGATTCCAGTTTTGTTTAAATTAGCATTGGTGACTTTTTTGGCACGAGGCTTGGGTGCAACAACTGGGGTTTCATTGCGGACCGGTATTTACCTAGCTCAAGCAGGTGAGTTTGGTTTCGTTTTGCTGACGTTGGCACAAAAAAACGAGCTGGTACCACGTGCATTGCTCAATCCTATTTTGGCAAGTATGGTCATTTCAATGCTGCTCACACCGTTTTTGGTGATGTACAGCAACAAGATTGTGATGAAGCTGGTCAGTAGCGATTGGATGCAGCAATCGCTGCAAATGACCGGCATAGCACGGAAAGCTATGGGCGCTAACAAACATGTGATTATTTGTGGCTATGGTCGTTGTGGTCAAAATTTAGCCCGATTATTGACTGCAGAAAAAATTCCCTACATTGCGCTTGATTTAGATCCGGACCGTGTGCACCAAGCTGCAGCCGCTGGCGATAAAGTTGTCTATGGCGACGCTGTACGATTGCAGGCATTGATGGCTGCTGGTTTGGCGCGTGCAAGTGCAGTAGTCGTTACGTATTTGGATACGCCAAGTGCGATGAAGGTGTTAGCCAATATTCGCAGCCATGCACCTAAAGTACCAGTCATTGTGCGCACAGTGGATGACCATGATTTGGAAAAGCTACAGCTTGCTGGTGCCACAGAAGTTGTTCCCGAAGCCATTGAAGGCAGTTTGATGCTGGCCAGTCACGCATTGGCTTTGGTGGGCGTGCCGATACGACGCGTTATTCGTGTCGTGCAAGACCAACGTGATGCACGTTATAACTTACTGCGCGGTTACTTTCACGGCAACGACGACGACACGATGGATGAACAGGAAAATGCACGATTAAGCACGTTCACGCTGTCGCAAAGTGATCACGCGGTTTCTATGTCGTTCGTAGCATTAGCCGTAGCATTTAAAGAGGTACAAATCATTAGTTTAAAACGTAAAAACGGCCAGCAAATCACTTTTGAAGAAGCGCAAAAAGTAAATGCCATCAACATACATTTAGAAGCTGGCGATACATTGGTGCTATCGGGTAAACCTGAGTTTTTGGACCTAGCTGAAAAGCAATTGGTAAATGGATAGGCTAGCGGCTAATGACTAAACAACAAACATTGCAAACTCCTATGCCTAAAGTTTTATGGGCATTGTTATTTGGTAATTTCGTGATTGGCACTGGTGTCATGATCGTGCCTGGCACACTCAGCGTCATCAGTGAATCATTGCATGTGCCTGTTGCAACGGCGGGGCAGCTTATCTCTGCTGGTGCTTTGTTGATGTGCATAGGCGCACCTTTGTTTGCAACTGTGGTTGCGGGTTGGGATAGACGCAAACTGCTGGCTTTGTCCATGCTTTGGTACGCTGCACTGCATGCACTGTGCGCCGCCATGCCAGATTTTGCTAGCTTGCTAGTAGTCCGGGTGTTGACCATGATTTCACCCGCCATTTTCACGCCACAAGCAGCCGCCTGTGTAGGGTTGTTAGTGCCTGAAAACCAACGCGGGCGTGCTATCACGTTTGTGTTTTTGGGCTGGTCGGTGGCATCAGTTGTCGGTATGCCCTTGGGCGCTTATTTGGGGGGTGCTTTGGGCTGGCAAAGTGCATTTTTGCTAGTGGCTGTTTTAGGTTTGATAAGCACTGCCTGGGTTTGGCAAGCCATGTCCAATGGCGTGAAGCCGCCCGCATTGTCTCGCGCGGCTTGGGCATTAACTTTAAAATCACCAGCATTGATGACTTGTATTTTGGTGACCACCTTGTACGCCGCTGGCCAATTTGTCTTGTTCGCATATTTGTCCCCGTACTACAAAGCCAAATTTAATATTTCACCTTTAGAACTCAGCACCTTGTTTATGTGGATGGGCGCTTTAGGTTTGTTGGGCAATATTTGGATGTCACGCCATGTCGATCGCTTAGGTGCTCAGCGGATGGTGTGGATGGGCATTTGTGGCATGAGTTTGAGCTTATTGATTTGGCCGTTCGGTACAACACTATTGTTGGCGGCGCTAGTTATTACGCCGTGGGCGATTTGTATTTTTGCAACAAATTCAGCGCAGCAAGCAAGATTGGTGGGCTTTGCGCCTGCGCTGGCAAGTGCCTCCGTCGCATTAAACACGTCAGCCATGTACGCAGGCCAAGCTATTGGTACGGCGCTCGGTGGCATACTTATCAGCACAGAGCGTATGGACGATTTGAATTGGTACGGCTTGGTCGTACTTTTGTTGGCTTTGGTTGCCAGTCTTTGGGCAACGTCTTTGTCTAAACGCCATAAACCAATCACGGGAGAAAAAACATGACAACTAAAACATTCAACATGGACAACCAATGGTTGCCATTCACACCCAATCGCACTTTTAAAAACGACCCGCGCGTTTTTACAGCGGCGAGTGGTATGCATTTCACCACCCATGATGGCCGTCAGGTGATAGATGGCATATCAAGTTTGTGGTGTGTGAGCGCTGGGCACAATGTCAAACCCATCAATGAGGCGATTAAAAAACAGCTTGATACGCTAGATTACGCCACTGCCTTTCAAGCCAGCAACCCGCAAGCGTTCAAAGCCTCTGAATTGATTGCAGCCATGGCGCCTGGCGATTTGAACAAAGTCTTGTTTTGCAACTCTGGCTCAGAGGCGGCAGATACCTCGCTCAAGGTCGCTTTGGCGTACCACCGCGCGCGTGGTGAAGGACATCGCAATGTGTTTATTGGCCGCGAGCGTGGCTACCACGGCGTCGGTTTTGGTGGTATGAGTGTGGGAGGCATTCCTGCGAATCGCAAAGCTTTTGGTACAGCTTTGTTGCCACGTGTTGATCATTTGCGCTTTATTCATGATCCCGTCAACCATGCCTACATTCATGATGCAGAGCCCGTCTGGCAAGAAGACATTTTGCTAGAGTTAGAAAATCGTATTTTGCCATTACATGATCCCAGCAATATCGCAGCAGTGATGGTTGAACCTGTCGCCGGCTCGGCAGGTTGGTACTTGCCGCCGCAGGGCTATTTGAAGCGCTTGCGTGAAATTTGCGACAAGCACGGCATCTTGTTGATTTTTGACGAAGTGATCACTGGTTTCGGCCGTATGGGTGTTAACTTTGCGGCCGATTTTTACGGTGTCGTGCCCGATATGCTCAATTTCGCCAAAGCGGTGACGAATGGCGTGATTCCGCTGGGCGGTGTGATTTGTCGCGATCATTTGTACAACACCATCATGCAAGCCAACGAGAAAGCGCCTGAGCATGCGATTGAGTTTTTTCACGGCTACACCTACTCGGGTCACCCCGTTGCTTGTGCGGCTGCGATAGCAACTTTGACGCACTTTAAGGAAGAGGATTTGTTTGCCCGTGCGGGCAGCATGGGCAAGGTGCTGGGCGATGCGATGCACAGCGCCTTCAAAGGATTGCCAAATGTGATCGGCATTCGCACATTGGGCTTAGCTGGTGCCGTTGAGCTCAGCAGCATTGCTGGGTTGCCTGGCAAACGCGCTTATGACATTTTTATGGAATGCTTCCACAGAGGCGTTTTGATTCGCCCAGCTGGTGAAAATTTGGTGTTGGCGCCAGCTTTCATCGTGGACAAGGCGCAAATTGAGGTGATGGTGGGCGTTTTAGCCGGTGCCATAAAAAAGCACGCTTAAAAACGAAAAAGCACGTCGAAACGTGCTTTGTCTTTATGAGTTAGGTTGAGGTTGAGTTTGATTTTCAGTGCATCAAAACAGGGTTATGCGCCAATTCGGCATAGCCATCCAGCGTATCTTCCACTTCTTCTTGCGTTGGCGTATTCACTTGCCAGGCTGTGATTTGTTGTTGAAACAACTCTGCCCAAGAACCATCTAAATACACTTCTTTGCCAGAACGCTTGTCGACAATCTCGAAACCATGGCGTGCAAGCGTCGGTTTTTTGACCTCAGCGGTGTCGTTGCCCAGTGTTTCCAATTGCATATGGACGACCACAAACGACTCAGAGTCATACAACATCTGCATGGACGGATTTTTGAGTAATTCTGAAAAAGCTGTTTGGATCAACATATAACTCCTATTGTCACCTTAAGTAGCAACGTTAGTAGCACTTTCAAGGCTGACACAGGATAAAAAAACTGCTAAAAATACCCAAAATGCCACAAAATGCCACAAAATGCCATGTAAAGCTGAAAAATCGACTTTACAAATCAACGAGACACGGTATTTGGCAAGTTGTCGACACTTTGCCAAACCACATCCACGTAGTCGCCGTTGGTTTCTGTGAACCTAAATCGGGCTGGCAGGTAATTCAGAGCTGGTACAAACCAAAGTTCAATTTTTTGATCAAATTCGCGCCTTGGGTTGCGGGTCAGGCGCACTGCAACTTGAGGACCTTTCTCTGAATTCAACGTTTCAGATTCGTTGACAGTAAAAAGCCATGGCTCAGCGTCGGTCGAGCTGACGGTTTGCAAGCTAAACGTGTTGCCAGGCGGGTATCGCTTCGGGTCAGCAGACAGCATGCCCGCAATTTGCCAAATGACGCTGATACGGTCCTGTGCGCCCGCGAGCAATGCGGCATCAGGGGTGTTGGCACTGAAGATGATTTTCCCTTGAACTCTGTCGAAGTGAGCAGCCACTTCGCTTTTACGATAGCGTTTATCGGAGAATCGTTCGGGTTGCAAGCCCATCGCTGACATTAAGCCTGTGCTACCCCAGGTGAAAACATCAATGAATAACATCGATGCCGTCATAGACAGCGTATATTTTTCGCCATCTTGCTGCCATTTCACCAGCGCTTTGCCTTGATTGGAATTGCCACTTTTTGTAAATATCACTTTGTAGAGATGCGCGCCAGAATTCATCGCAGTGAAGGCGGGAGGCGGTGACCCTGCATCGCTAGATGTGGGTGCTGATGTCGTTGGAGTGGGCTCAGTACTGGGTAATCCCGCATCAGACCCAGCTGGCGCGGCTACGGTAGGATCTGCGGGGGCAGCTGGGGTTGGTGCGGCAGTTGTGATGGGTTGCTCAGGCGGCGCTGCTGTCGCTTCTACAGGCAAAAATATTGCAGCAGGAGCAGCTTTTGGCGCAGCCACGGCTGCCAGCTTGGGTTTCACGGGCTTTGGTGGTGGTACAACATCTGGCGTTTTCTCGACCACTGGCGTCGGTTTGGGTAATTCAATCGTGCGCGTCGTGAAAGCTGTTGTTAGAACTGATTTTTTGATGTTAAATTGGCCACTAGCCGACGTGATAATTGCCAAGTGCGCTATCAAAACCATCACAAAAAGAGTCACTAACAGCGTTAGCCAATGTTTGGTTTGTAGAGGATTTACATTCGCCATAACTAGAGGATATTACAATTCCCACATGAAACTCGCAACTTACAAAGATGGCTCGCGCGATGGCCAGCTCATCGTCGTCTCGCGTGACCTCAGCCACGCCCAATACGCCACCGGCATTGCCAGCCGCATGCAGCAGATACTGGACGATTGGAACTTCATCAGCCCGCAGCTGCAAGACGTGTATGACGCGCTGAACAGTGGTCAAACCAGTCGCATGCGCAACGCCTTCCCCTTCGACCCTAAGCTGTGCATGGCACCGCTGCCTCGCGCTTACCAATGGGCGGACGGCTCGGCGTATTTGAACCACGTTGAATTGGTTAGAAAAGCAAGAAATTCAGAAGTTCCCGCCAGCTTCTACCAAGACCCGCTGATGTACCAAGGCGGCAGTGACGACTTTATCGGCCCGTGCGACGACATTGTTTGCGTGTCTGAAGCATTTGGCATCGATTTCGAGACCGAAGTCGCCGTCATCACTGGCGACGTCAAAATGGGTAGCACGCCCGAGCAGGCGTTGGACGGTATTCGTTTGGTGATGTTGGCCAACGACGTGAGCTTGCGCAACTTGATTCCAGACGAGCTTGCGAAAGGTTTCGGCTTCGTGCAAAGCAAGCCCGCCACCGCGTTCAGCCCCGTTGCGGTCACCTTAGACGAGTTAAGAGATACATGGGACAAAGGCCGCCTGAACATGACGGTGCAAAGCACCTGGAATGGCCGCAAAGTTGGCATGTGCGAGGCTGGTCCTGAAATGACGTTTCATTTCGGCCAACTCATCGCCCACCTGTGCAAAACCCGTAATGTGCGCGCTGGCAGTGTCATCGGTTCAGGCACGGTGAGCAACAAAGGCGTCGAATCCAAACCCGACAAAGACGGCAAAACCCGCACAGATTGGCCTAAAGGCTACAGCTGTATCGCTGAAAAGCGTTGCATTGAAACTATCCAAGACGGCAAAGCGACGACCGAATTCATGAAATTCGGCGACACGATACGCATCGAAGCCAAAGGCAAAGACGGCAGCAGCGTGTTTGGCGCGATTGAGCAGGGCGTTGTGCAGGCAGGTGCAAAAGCAAATTAAGCCGCGTTTATCTGCTGCGCTACAGCCTTAAACCCGCGCAACAGCATCTCGACCGACACCGCCACCAAAATCAGACCCATCAGCCGCTCGACGGCGACGACCACGCGCTCCCCCAAAACACGCTGAATCCGCTCCGCCAGTACCAGCACCACCGCGCACACCGCCATGGTGATGCACAGCGCGGCAATCCATTCCATCTTGCGCTCAGGCGCTTGGCTGACCAGCAACATCACAGTGGCCAGTGCCGACGGCCCCGCCAGCGCCGGAATCGCCAGCGGCACGATCAGTGGTTCGCCGACAAACTCTTCTTCCGCGTGTGCGACAGAGGGGAAAATCATCTTCAGCGCGATCAAAAATAAAATCACACCACCCGCGATTTGTAACGACACATCGCTCAAATTCATCAGTGTCAAAAAATCTTTGCCCACAAACATGAACGCCAGCAGCAGCAAAAACGCGATCAACACTTCACGCATGATCACCAAGGTGCGCCGCTCGGGCGAAACATGCCGTAGTGATTTGACAAAAATCGGGATATTACCCACTGGGTCGGTGATCAAAATCAACAAAATCGTGGCAGATGCAAGCGTGTAATTCATGCTGCATTATGGTCAAAAAGAGGTTTTTCGTGGCCAAAACATGCCAAAACATGCCAAAACAACTGCTTCTGGGATAATTTAGCCATGCTTAGTTCCTCAATACTTCAAAAACTGCACTTCTCAAGGCCCGTAAGCTTGATAGTTAGACGCTTTAATGCTATTAAATTAATATCTACTGAGGCAGTAAATACGCCGACTAGATGCATTTTTACCTTGTTTTTAACGGTTTTAATGGGTTCAGTGAGCCTAAATGCTGCCGCTAAAGACAATCTGGCCGATGTAGCCGTTCAAAACGCGTGGGTGCGCACCACCGTGCCGGGTCAAAAGGCGTCTGGGGCTTTCATGACGCTCACTGCAAAAGCAGATTTGCAGCTGGTGGGCGTATCGTCACCCGTGGCCGGTGTGAGCGAGGTGCATGAGATGAAGATGACGGGCGACATCATGCAAATGCGGGCTGTACCAAACTTGGCTTTGCCCGCTGGCAGGGTTGTGACGCTGCGTCCAGGCGGCTATCACATCATGCTTTTGGACTTGAAAACTGCTTTACCTAAAGACACAACAGTCCCACTGACGCTGCTGTTCAAAGACGCCAAAGGTGGCCAAAGCAAAATTGAGCTGATGGTGCCTGTGTCTGTTGCACCACCCGCTGCAAAAGCAGATAGCGGGACAGCCGCACCGACGAATCAGCATAAACACTGATAATTTCGACTGGGCTAGCGTCGCTTTTGCGGGAACATTGGAGTAAGCTCTCATTTGCTTACCCAATTTCAATCCTAATGTGGAGCACACAATGACCAACACCCCAGACATGAGTAGTTTCGGCAAATTTGTACCCGGTTTTGATTTTCTGCAAAACTTAGCCAAACAAGCGGCTGGCGGCGCGGCGCAGAGTATCCCGCAGCTGCCGAACTTGGGCAATTGGGTTGCGCCGACGCTGAACGTGGAAGAGCTGGACAAACGCATTGAAGAGCTCAAAGCCGTGCAGTTTTGGCTAGACCAAAATGCTACCGCTTTGAAGGCGACGATTCAAGCGCTTGAAGTGCAAAAAATGACCTTGGCCACGCTCAAAGGCATGAACTTCAACTTTGGCGACGTGGCGAATGCTTTTAAACTCAAAGCCGCAGATTCTGTGATGAGTGGCGTGCATAAATTCACCGAACGCGCGACCGACGCCGCTGCCACGGTTGGGTCACTTGCTGGCTCTGTCAGTGGCGCAGCGTCAGGTTCGGGTAGCGCTAAAAAAACAGCAAAAAAATCAACAACTTCAAAATCAAGCAGCAAAACCGTTGAGCCAGACATGGCCGCAGGCATGGTTGACCCGATGCAATGGTGGGGTGCGCTGACGCAGCAATTCGGCCAAATCGCCAATACCGCTATGAAAGATGCCGCCAAGCAAACGGCGATTGATGTGACCAAGGGTGTGGCGACAGACTTGGCCAAAGGCGCGTTCAAAAAAGCCACTGGTATGGCTGGCAATATGGCCAACACCATGACGGGCGGCATGGCGGGAGCGGTGGGCAAAGCGTTGACTACACCAAAGTCCATAGCTAAGACGCCCGTCAAAAAAGCCGCCGCAAAAAAACGTTCCCGATAATTACTCAAAAACAAACACCCCATAGGTCGTTGCATGAAACTTTTCCCTTACGGCCACGCCACACATCCACAGTGGCAATTTGCAGCAGCTTTGGTGCTGGCGCAACTTCGCGCACAAATGGTGCAGCCCAGTTATGCCAGCGCACCGACTTTGGCGATTTTGTACATCACCGACCATTACGCCAACCAAGCGCAAGCCATCTTAGATTTTCTGAGTGCCGAGTTGCCCGAAGTTACCGACTGGTCCGGCACTGTCGGCGTGGGTATTGCGTCTAACAATGTCGAGTATTTCGACGAACCCGCGCTGTGCGTCATGCTGTGCGACGTGCCAGCGGATCAATACCGCGTGTTCTCTGGCGTCGCACCCTTGGCAGCGCTAGAAGACGAAACAGATGAGTTGCTCAAAGAATTGCCACCACCCGCTTTCCAAGCGCACACCGCTTTGATTCATGCCGACGGCAACATGCCCGACGCTTCCGAGATGATTGCTGAGCTGAGCGCCCGCACCCGCACTGGCTACCTGTTTGGTGGTTTTGCCGCCAGCCGCAGCAAAACGGTGCAGTTTTCAGTGTCTAGCGATGGCAATGTCAACGGCCAAGGTGCGGCCAGTGGTGTGTTTGCTGGTGGGCTGAGTGGCGTTGCGTTCAACGACGAAGTTTTGCTCCTCTCCCGCGTCACCCAAGGATGCCAACCATTGACGGCAAATGGCTCCAAAACCCGCAAAATTACCGCATGCGATGGCAATTTGGTCATCGAATTGGACGGCGAAGCGGCTTTGGACGTGCTGTTGCGCGATTTAAACGTCAGCCTAGAGCAACCCCAAGCCGCCCTAGAAGCTGTGCGCGCAACCTTGGTGGGTTTGAGCCAAGACAGCCAAGTCACCAGCCATCCCGGAATTTTCGGTAGCGACGTCCGGGTGCGCCACATCATCGGCCTTGACCCCGCCAAGCGCGGCGTGGCTATTGCCGAAGCCGTGCAAGTCGGTATGAATCTAGCGTTTTGCCAGCGCAACGTGGCTGCTGCAAGGTCAGACTTGGTACGTATTTGCGCTGAAATCCGCGAAGAGTTAGAGTCGCAAACGCAGCCCGAAGAGGTATTAGGTGAAGCATGGGGAGACAACGCCGGTTTGGCCGAATTAGCTGACCGCTCCTTCCAATACGGCCAAGCCGAGCACGGCGGCCTACCGCCCAAACGCATCGCCGGTGCTATCTACGTCAGCTGCTCAGGCCGTGGCGGCCCGCATTTCGGCGGTCCCAGCGCAGAGCTACAAATCGTCCGTAAAGCCTTGGGCGACGTGCCCTTGGTAGGCTTTTTCGCCGGCGGCGAGATCGCGCGGCACCATGTGTATGGCTACACGGGGGTGTTGACGGTATTTATGGCGGATTAGGTCGAAAATGGGGTATTTCTGGTTGTAGCCGGCGTATTTATTGTATAAGGCGCTATTTATTTGATAGTGCTATGTGTGTGAGTGCATTGATTGGGTGTCGCCTTTGCATCACTGCTAGGGTATAACCGAATGCACAAAGTGCGGATTGCACACTAGAATTCGTTAACTTTTGATTGCAACCATTTTTGGGATACCTCATTTTTGGATCAAGCAACAAAAAAACAAAAGTACATCTTCTGTTGTGATTGAAGCTTTAGTTTTCTGGAGAACCATTTGTCAGTTGATGCCATTCTTGAGACACGCGGTCTGACTAAGGAGTTCAAAGGGTTTGTCGCCGTCAACCAGGTTGACCTTCAAGTCCAACGCGGCCACATTCACGCGCTGATTGGCCCCAATGGGGCGGGAAAAACGACGTTTTTTAACCTGCTGACCAAATTCCTGACGCCGACCCAAGGCAGCATCGTGTTCAACGGCGTTGACATCACCCATGAAAAACCAGCGCAAACTGCACGGCGAGGCATTGTTCGGTCGTTCCAGATCTCGGCTGTTTTTCCGCATATGACGGTGCTTGAGAATGTGCGCGCCGCGTTGCAGCGCAACTTGGGAACCTCGTTTCACTTTTGGAAAGCTGAAGACACGCTCTTTCACCTGCATGAGCGCGCGCAACAGCTGCTGGCAGAAGTCGATTTGGGGCAATTTGCCAACGAGCTGACGGTCAATCTGCCCTATGGCCGCAAGCGCGCGCTGGAGCTGGCCACCACACTGGCTCTGGAGCCCGAGCTGATGCTACTCGACGAGCCCACCCAAGGCATGGGACATGAAGATGTGGGGCGGGTGACGGAGTTGATCAAAAAAGTATCCGCCGGCCGCACCATTTTGATGGTTGAGCACAACATGAATGTGGTGTCTTCGATTGCCGACCGCATCACGGTGCTGCAGCGCGGTTCCATCATTGCTGATGGCCCGTATGACCAAGTATCCAAAAACCCCTTGGTGATGGAGGCCTACATGGGCACTACCAGTGCTGAATTGCAGGGGGCGCACTGATGACCAAGGAACTCCTGCGTATTGAGGATCTGCATGCCTGGTATGGCGAATCGCACATTCTGCACGGCGTGAACTTCAGCGTGAACGAGGGTGAGGTGGTGACGCTGCTGGGGCGCAACGGCGCCGGCCGCACCACCACCATGCGTGCCATTCTGGGTCTGACGGGTTCGCGCAAGGGGTCGATTCAGGTCAAAGGCGAAGAAACCATCAAGCTGGCACCGCACAAGATTGCGCGTTTAGGCATTGGCTATTGCCCGGAAGAGCGTGGTATTTTTGCCAGCCTCAGTGCTGAAGAAAACCTGCTCCTGCCCCCCGTCATCGCGCCGGGTGGCATGGGTATTGATGAGATCTATGCGATGTTCCCCAACCTCAAGGAGCGCGCCAGTAGCCCCGGTACAAGATTGTCAGGCGGCGAGCAACAAATGCTGGCCGTCGCACGCATTTTACGTACCGGCGCACGCTTGCTGCTGCTGGATGAAATCTCGGAAGGTTTGGCACCCGTCATCGTACAAAAGTTGGCCGAGATGATCTTGGCACTTAAAGCCAAGGGCTACACCATCGTACTGGTCGAGCAAAACTTCCACTTTGCGGCACCGCTGGCCGATCGTTTTTATGTCATGGAGCATGGTCGCATCGTCAAGCAGTTTGCTCAGGGCGAACTGGCGGACAACACGGACATGCTGCACGAATATCTTGGCGTGTGAATCCGTCTTTACTTTTTTTTTAACCCTTCAGCTTTACCCAACCCAGTTAGGAGATACCTATGAAATTCAAAAAACTCATTGCCGCAATGGCTCTCGGCTTTGGTGCCGTCGCTTCGGCACCAGCATTCGCCCAGGGCACCGGCCCGGTCAAAATCGGTTTCATCACCGACATGTCTGGCCTGTATGCTGACATTGATGGTCCGGCAGGCGGGGAAATGGTCAAGTGGGCCGTGCAGGATTTCGGTGGCAAAGTTCTCGGCCGTCCCGTTGAAGTGCTGACCGCCGACCACCAGAACAAGGCCGATGTGGCCAGTTCCAAAGCCCGCGAGTGGGTAGACAAAGACGGTCTGTCGATGCTGATTGGCGGCACTAGCTCTGGTACGGCGATTGCCATGTCCAAGGTCATGGCTGAAAAGAAGCGTCCCTTCATCGCCATCGGCGCGGGTTCAGCCCGTCTGACCAATGAGGACTGCACACCCTATACCGTTCACTATGCCTACGACACAGTAGCGCTGGCCAAGGTGGCTGGCACGGCACTGGTCAAAGCGGGCAACAAGAGCTGGTTCTTCTTGACGGCTGACTATGCCTTCGGTTATTCGCTGGAAGGCGACGCCTCCGCCGTTGTCAAAGCCAACGGCGGTACCGTCGCCGGTGCAGTCCGTCACCCCCTGAGCGCGTCAGACTTCTCATCTTTCCTGCTGCAGGCGCAGGCCTCCAAGGCGCAAATTTTGGCGCTGGCCAATGCGGGTGGCGACACCATCAACGCCATGAAGGCGGCCAAAGAATTCGGTATTACTAAAACCATGAAAGTGGCTGGCCTGCTGGTATTCATCAACGACGTGCACAGCCTGGGCTTGGCCAACACCGAAGGGCTGCAACTAGCCGACAGCTGGTATTGGAATCAGGACGATGCCTCGCGCAAATTTGCCAAGCGCTTTTTTGACAAATACAAGCGCATGCCTTCGAGCATACAGGCGGCCGACTACTCAGCCGCTTCCAACTACTTGAAAGCCGTGCAAACCGCCGGCACCACCGACGGCGATAAAGTCATGAGCACGTTGAAAAGCATGAAGTTTGACGATTTCTACAGCAAGGGACAGGTCCGCGCTGATGGACGCATGATTCACGATATGTACCTCTTCGAAGTCAAGAGCCCTAAGGATTCAAGCACGCCGTGGGACTACTACAAAACGCTAGGCAAGGTTCCTGGTGAGCAAGCGTTTACCACCGTGGCTGAGTCCAAGTGCTCGTTGCTGAAAAAATAATGTGATTGCTAGATGGCCGGTTGCGCAAGCGATCGGTCATTTTTTTAAAAGTGCATGACATCAACTGGCGGCAACAACTAACGGGCTTTCATGGAAATTTTCGGTATTCCCCTCCAGGCTTTTCTGGGTCAGCTCCTGCTGGGTCTGGTCAATGGGGCGTTCTATGCTCTGCTGAGTCTTGGGCTGGCAGTTATTTTTGGCTTGCTAGGCATTGTCAACTTCGCCCATGGCGCGCTGTACATGCTGGGCGCCTTTGCCGCCTGGATCATGCTTGATCAACTTGGCATCAATTACTGGGCCGCTTTGGTGCTGGCACCGCTCACGGTCGGCGTGTTCGGCGTGGTGATTGAGCGGCTGTTCCTCAGGCACCTCTACAAGCTCGACGAGATTTACGGTCTGTTGCTGACTTTCGGGCTGACGCTGATCGCAGAGGGAATTTTCCGCGAACTTTATGGCGTCTCGGGTCAGAGCTATCCGGTGCCCGAGCTCTTGTCTGGGGCGACCAATCTGGGTTTCATGGTGCTGCCAAACTACCGGGCCTGGGTGGTCTTGGTGTCGCTGGTGGTTTGTCTGGGGACCTGGTTCCTCATTGAGCGCACCCGGCTGGGTGCCTATTTGCGCGCCGGCACTGAAAATGCCCCGCTGGTGCAGGCGTTTGGCATCAACGTGCCGATGATGGTCATGCTGACCTATGGCGCTGGCGCTGCTTTGGCGGCCTTGGCAGGTGTCTTGGCCGCACCGATTATTCAGGTCAATCCGCTGATGGGCTCCAACCTCATCATCGTGGTTTTCGCTGTGGTGGTGATAGGCGGCATGGGCTCCATTTTGGGCTCCGTGCTGACCGGTCTCGCGCTGGGTCTCATCGAGGGGTTGACGCGTGTTTTTTATCCCGAAGCCTCCAGCATCGTGGTATTTGTGATCATGGTCCTTGTGCTGATGGTTCGCCCAGCCGGCCTGTTTGGCAAGGAAGCTTAAATGAACACCTTCAATAAAATCACCCGAATCACGTATGTGGCTTTGATGGCGCTGGCCTTGGTTGCACCCTTTATCGGGCTGTACCCCGTGTTCGTCATGAAGCTGTTGTGCTTCGCCCTGTTTGCCTGCGCTTTCAATTTGTTACTGGGCTTTACCGGTCTGCTGTCGTTTGGCCACGCCGCGTTTTTTGGCAGTGCCGCCTACATCACTGGCTGGTTTGTCAAGTCTCAGGGCTGGACGCCGGAACTGGCGATATTGGTGGGAGCTCTGGGCGCTGGATTGATTGGTCTGGTGGTCGGCGCAGTGGCCATTCGTCGTCAAGGTATTTACTTTGCCATGATCACGTTGGCCATCGCGCAGATGGTGTATTTTGTCTGCTTGCAAGCTTCGTTTACTGGCGGTGAAGATGGCTTGCAAGGTGTGCCACGTGGCAGCTTGTTTGGCAAGTTGTCGCTCGAGTCCGACACGGCCATGTATTACTTTGTCGTCGCCATCTTTGTGCTGTGTTTTCTGTTTATTTCACGCATCGTGCATTCGCCCTTTGGGCAGGTGCTCAAGATGATCCGTGAAAACGAGCCGCGCGCCATTTCTTTGGGCTACCAGGTGGACCGCTACAAGCTGCTGGCGTTTGTGCTGTCCGCCACGCTGGCGGGCCTGGCGGGCTCGATGAAAACCCTGGTGATGGGGTTTGCCACGCTCTCAGATGTGCACTGGTCCATGTCGGGTGAAGTGATTTTGATGACGCTGCTGGGCGGCGTTGGCACATTCTTCGGCCCGGTGCTGGGCGCGGGCATCGTGATCGGCCTGCAAAACATGCTCGCCGACAAGGTCGGCTCCTGGGTCACCGTCATCATCGGCGTGATTTTCGTAGTCTGCGTTCTCGCCTTCCGCAAGGGAGTGGTGGGCGAATTGCAAGCGTTCCGCGAACGCCGTCGCGATGCGCTGGTAAAGTAGTCATTGCAGCAAGATTTTTTGCTGCAATTTTGACGCTAGCCGGTGTGTTTATGTCTAAGGTGCTATTTAAAATATAGCGATTAAAAGTAAAATTTAAATTCCCCGCGCCCTATCCGCATGAAATTTCGCCACAAATTCGCCAAATTTACCTACATCTAACGCCTCGCGTACCTCACGCATGAGGTTTAGGTAATAGTGCAGGTTGTGGATACTGGCCAGCATCGGGCCTAGCATTTCGCCGCAGCGGTCTAGGTGGTGCAGGTAGGCGCGACTGAAGCCGGTGCGGCCGCCGTCGGCATAGGAAACAGCTTTGCCGTCAGCATCTGGCGTGCCTGCGCAGGCATAGCAGGTGCAGGTGATGTCCAGCGGCTGCTCGTCGGCTTTGTGGCGGGCGTTGCGGATTTTCAGGTCGCCAAAGCGGGTGAACAGCGTGCCGTTGCGGGCGTTGCGGGTGGGCATGACGCAGTCAAACATGTCGATGCCGTTTTCCACGCCGGCGATCAAGTCCTCTGGCGTGCCCACGCCCATCAAATAATGCGGTTTGTGCGCAGGTAATTTGGGGCCGATGTGCTTCAAAATACGTAGCATGTCTTCTTTGGGTTCGCCCACGCTCAGGCCGCCGATAGCGACGCCAGGAAAGTCCAGCGCTTCCAGCCCAGCCAGCGATTCGTCGCGCAGGGCGGTGTGCATGCCGCCTTGGACGATGCCAAACAGCGCGTTCAGGTTCTCTAGCCGCGCAAACTCGTCTTTGCAGCGCTTCGCCCAGCGCAGGCTGAGTTCCATCGAACTGCGCGCCTCGGCTTCGGTCGTTAGCTGCCCCTTGGTTTTCGGCTCCACACTGATGTAGGGCGTGCATTCGTCAAACTGCATCGCAATGTCAGAATTCAGAATGGTTTGAATTTGCATCGACACTTCGGGCGTCAAAAACAGCTTGTCTCCGTTGACGGGGCTGGAGAATTTGACGCCTTCTTCGCTAATCTTGCGCATCTCGCCCAGGCTCCACACCTGAAAACCGCCGCTATCGGTCAGCATCGGTTTGTTCCAAAGCTCAAACTTGTGCAAGCCGCCAAACTGTTTGACCACGTCCAATCCCGGCCGCATCCACAGGTGAAACGTGTTGCCCAAGATGATCTGCGCTCCCATCTCTTCCAAACTGCGCGGCGAGACGCCTTTGACCGTGCCATAGGTGCCCACGGGCATGAAAACAGGAGTTTCAACGACGCCGTGGTTTAGGGTCATGCGGCCGCGTCTAGCGTGGCCATCGGTTTTGAGGAGTTCGAATTTCAGCATGGGGAGATTTTATGAGCTACTTTTACGGCTTAGCTTTTATGGGTAAGTAACATCGCATCGCCGTAGCTGAAAAACCGGTAATGCTGCGCAATCGCCTCGGCATACAGCGTCATGATGTGTGCATGGCCGGCGAAGGCGCTGACCAGCATCATGAGCGAGCTTTTGGGGAGGTGGAAGTTGGTGATCAGCATGTCCACGACCTTGAACTCAAAGCCAGGCGTGATGAAGATGTTGGTGTCGCCGCTTGTTTCGCCATTTTTTGCCCAAGTCTCCAGCGCTCGCACGCTGGTGGTGCCAACGGCGACGACTTTACCGCCTCTAGCTTTGCAGCGGGCGATGGCGTCTAAGGTGGATTGGTCAATGCTGTAGCGCTCAAAATGCATGACGTGCTCGGCGATGTTTTCAGTTTTCACGGGTTGGAAAGTGCCTGCGCCCACGTGAAGCGTGATGCTGGCTCGTTCTACGCCGCGTTTATCCAAGGCTGTGAGCAGAGCTTCGTCAAAATGTAGTGCTGCTGTGGGAGCTGCCACCGCGCCCGGGTTTTTGGCGAAAACGGTTTGGTAGCGGCTGACGTCATCGGCCTCGTCTGTATGGGTGATGTAGGGCGGCAGGGGGACGTGACCATGTGTATCCATTAGCTTGTATGGATCGTCGCCCGCGTCGTTGGACAGGACGAATCTAAACAGCGCACCGTCTTTTTCTGGCCAACGTCCCAATAAAGTCGCTGAAAACGCGCCACCCGCCATCCAAATAGTCTCACCAGGATGCGGTTTTTTGCTCACTCGCATGTGGGCGACGACTTGGTTGCCTGTCAGCACGCGTTCAATCAGCAGCTCCACCTTGCCGCCCGATGGTTTTTCGCCGAAAAGACGGGCTTTAACGACTTTGGTGTCGTTGAACACCAGCAAATCGCCGGGATTCAGCAGATTGGGCAGGTCGTGAAAGATGCGGTGGCTAGGGCTTGGCGTTGTGCCATCGAGTAATTTCGAGCCGCTGCGCTCGGGGGCGGGGTGCTGGGCGATCAGTTCGGGGGGGAGGACGAAGTCAAAATCTGACAAAGTGAAGGAATTATTCAATATTGAGGCGTTCATAAGGCAGAATTGTCCCATGTCCGAGGCACCTACCCCATCAACCGCTGCTAAAAAGAAGGCGAAACCTGCGCGAAAAGCCGTGGAAGCAGTTGCAACGGGTGCTGCGGACAAAAAAACGCATCTGCAAAAGTGCATTGCCAAGCTCGGCCTGCACCGCGATATTGACCTCGCCTTGCACCTACCGCTGCGCTACGAGGACGAAACCCGACTCACCAAGCTGCGCGACGCCAGAGAGGGCGACACGGTGCAAATCGAAGGCGTGGTCACGAAATGCGAGATCACGTATCGACCGCGCCGCCAGCTGCTGGTGACGGTCGACGATGGCTCGGACACCTGCACACTGCGTTTTTTCAGCTTTTACCCCTCGCAGCAAAAGGCGCTGGCGGTGGGCAATGTGATTCGGGCGCGGGGTGAGGTGAAAGGCGGCTTTTTGGGTTTCACCATGATGCACCCCAGTTTTAAAACGGCGGGTGGTGATTTGGCCACGGCGTTGACGCCGGTTTACCCCACCGTGGCAGGCTTGCCGCAGGGCTATCTGCGCAAAGTGGTGCTGGGTGGGCTGGCGCGGGCGGATTTGAGTGAAACCATGCCAGTGGCGTTGTTTGAGAGGCATTTTAAGGGTAAAATTGGCACTCAGCCGGCGTATTTATTGACTGAGGCGCTATCATTTTTGCACCATCCAACGCCAGATGTGTCGATGACGGAACTAGAGGATAGGATCCACCCGGCTTGGCAACGGCTCAAAGCGGAGGAGCTGCTGGCACAGCAGCTGTCGCAACTGCAGGCGAAGCGGGAGCGGGCGGCGCTCAGAGCCCCAGTATTAGCGCCCATTCGGGCTGAGCTTGTCGAAGTCTCAGTGAACCCTTCGACAAGCTCAGTCCGAACGGGGGGTGAAACATCTCTTTACGACAAGTTGTTAGCCATCATCCCCTTTAAGTTGACGGTGGCACAGGAGCGCGTTTGCAGCGAAATCACCCTCGATCTGGCCCGCAACATCCCCATGCACCGTCTGTTGCAGGGCGATGTCGGTTCCGGCAAAACCGTGGTCGCAGCGCTGGCGGCGGTCAAATGTATGGATGCCGGCTGGCAATGCGCCCTGATGGCGCCGACCGAGATTCTGGCGGAGCAGCACTTTCGCAAGCTGATTGGTTGGCTGGAGCCACTGGGTATCACCATAGCGTGGCTCACCGGTAGCCAAAAAACCAAGGAGCGACGCGAGGCGCTGGCCCTGATTGCCAGCGGCGAGGCCGCACTGGTGGTTGGCACCCATGCGGTGATCCAGGACAAGGTGCAGTTCAAGAATCTGGCGCTGGCGATCATTGACGAGCAGCACCGTTTTGGCGTGGCGCAACGCTTGGCTTTGAGAAGCAAGATGAGCATTCCAAACGAAGAAGATGCGACAAAGCTAGAGCCACATCTGCTGATGATGACCGCCACCCCCATTCCCCGTACGCTGGCGATGAGCTATTACGCCGATCTGGACGTCTCCACCATTGACGAACTGCCCCCCGGCCGTACCCCCATCGTCACCAAAGTGGTGAACGACGCGCGGCGCGACGAGGTGATTGAACGCATCCGCCGTCAGTTGGCCGAGGGGCGGCAAATTTACTGGGTTTGCCCCTTGATTGAAGAAAGTGAAGCGCTGGATTTGACCAATGCCACCGAAACGCACGAACAGCTATGCGCCGCCTTGGGCGATGTGCCATTGAAGGATGGCCAGCCGGTCGTGATCGGCCTGCTTCATTCGCGCATGCCAGTGGTGGAGAAAAAAGCGGTGATGTCGCTGTTCACCTCCGGCCACATGCAGGTGCTGGTCAGCACCACGGTGATAGAGGTCGGCGTGGATGTGCCCAATGCCAGTTTGATGGTGATTGAACATGCCGAGCGCTTTGGCCTCTCGCAACTACACCAGCTACGGGGACGCGTCGGGCGCGGCGCGGCGGCATCGGTGTGTGTGCTGCTGTATTCGACGGGAGATGCCCCCCGTTTAGGCGAAACCGCCAGGGCGCGGCTCAAAGCCATGGTTGAAACGAACGATGGCTTTGAGATTGCGCGGCGAGACCTTGAGATTCGCGGCCCCGGCGAGTTTTTGGGCGCACGGCAATCGGGCGCGGCGCTGTTGCGCTTTGCCGATTTGGCGACGGATACTGAATTGCTGGACTGGGCCAGGGAACTTGCACCCCTCATGTTGGATCAATACCCAGCGCTCGCGCAGAAGCACGTGCAGCGCTGGTTGGGTGGCAAAGCGGAGTATTTGAAGGCTTGAAATACATTCAGTATGATGGCTGGATGACGACACAAAAAATAGATTTCACTGCGGCTCATTCTGAATTACAAAACGCGATTGATAGGCAGTTATTGGCAGGCGTTTCTGCCGCCGTGATGTTCAATGGTGAGGTCGTTGATGCCTTTTGCACAGGCATGGCGGACATGGAAAGCGGCGAAGCATTGCGGGTTGACCATATTCATCGCGCGTATTCGAACACCAAAATCATGACCTCATTGTTGGTGCTGAAATTGGCGGACGACGGCTATTTTTCCATCGATGACCCTATCAAAAAGTGGATGCCAGCGTTTGGCAAAGTACGTGTTTTGAAGCCGAACGCGACGACCCTGGATGACACAGAAGCCTTGCAAAACGACATCACCATTCGGCATTTGCTCAGCCATCAAGCGGGTTTGAGTCATGGCGTGTTTGACATGGGGAGCATGATTTTTAACGCTTATCACGCATCAGGCGCACGTAAAAATGATACGACTTTAGAGCAGCTGATGGATCAACTTGGTAGCTTGCCACTCATCTACCAGCCTGGGCAAGGTTGGGAGTATTCGATGGCACCCGACGTGTTGGCTCGCTTGGTTGAGATCGTGACAGGTCAGGGCTATGCAGATGCGCTTAAAACACGGCTCTTCGCGCCGCTTGGCATGGTTGATACCACTTACGTGCTGCGACCTGAGCAGGTGTCGCGCTTTACGGCGCTCTATATCGGGGATGCAAAACAGCCTAGCAAGCCTGGCCTCAAACGTTTGGACAACATGCCTTGGCCAAACGCATTTTTAGACCCCGTGCCACGTCAAGCCGGCAGCAGTGGCGTGGTCACGACGCAGGCAGATATGCTGCGCTTGATGCAGCAATTAACACCAAATTTTGGCACTTACCTCAAGCCAGCCACTCTTGCTGAGATGTTGCGCGACCAGTTGCCGCCAGAGCGCTGCATACACGTAGCCAATGTCGGGGCGTTCCCCAGCTTGGGTTTCGGCTTGGGTGGGGCGGTGACACGTAGCATGTCAGAATTTCAACCCAATTCACCGACTGGAGAATTTCAGTGGGGCGGTTTGGGGGGTACACACTGGTGGGTGTCGCCAAGCACCGGCTATTCCGGCGTCGTGATGACGCAGCGCCATTGGGGGTTTTGGAACCCATTTTGGTTTGAGTACAAGCAAAAAGTGTACGAAGCTATTGGGACACAGGAATAAAATTTCTGCATGAGCAGGTTGAATCAAATCCGAGAAAAAATGTATAAAGCCGTGGCGCGGCAGCTGCACGGTGTGGTGCCATGCTGGGTGTGTGGTGAGCACGTGTTGTCTGAAGCCGCCACGCTAGAGCACATCAAACCCAAGGGCGAAGGTGGCAACAGCCATGCAGAAAATCTGGCCATCAGTCACGAGCTGTGCAACAACCAGCGGCATGCGGCGGGTGTCGTCCCTGTGTCAATGGATACGACGGGTAGATTGAAGCGAAAAATTTAGAGCTTTCTTCATCTATTGCGCCATATATTTTGTAGCAGTTTAGTTAATAAATACGCCGGCTAGACGTCTAAATCGATACTAAAAGTCGTCGATAAATCCTGCGGTACTTCATAGTCTGCAATGACCCAAGCGCGAAGCTTATTCTGAGCATATGTGTCTAGTCGATCCAGTAGATAGCCAATCGATGCTTTGTCTAGTGCCGAAAAAGGTTCGTCAATCAAAGTTACTGCTGCGCCGCTGGCAAAGGCAGCTGCTAACCAGACTTTGCGTTTTGAGCCTGCAGAGAGCTTGTAAATTTCCTTAGATACATGCTCGGTCAAGCTCAGGCTTTTAATCAATTCGGCCAAAGCGGCGTCATCAAAATTTGAGTAAAACTTGCGCTGCAAGTCAAAATAGTCATTCACCACCAACTGGTCATGCGCAGTCGTTCGCGGATCTATCCAGAACACCTGCTTTCGGTAGCTTGGTAGGTCTTTGGTTAAGCTGATGCCGTTGATTGCCACATCGCCAGCCAGCGGTGTTAAATCTCCAGCTAGCAAACGCAATAGTGTGGATTTACCGACACTTTCGTCACCGATGATATAGGTGATGCCCACAGGTATTGATACTGAAAAGTTATCGAAAACCTGTTGCTGCGGGAATCGAAAAGACAAACCCTGCGCCTGCAGAATGGTCGTTAATGTGCCCGACATCAAAAATGCGGTGGCAAATCGTCACGCAAATTACGTGCAGCACCGATACCGCCGTCAGTGCTAGATTGACGCAAACTTGCAATCTCGTTAATCAGTAAATCGATTTGCACTTGCTGACGGATGATTACTTGGTCGAGCTGATCAATTTGGTCTTCGGCGTAGCTGGCTTTGATTTCGAGCGCAGTTAAGCGCTCGTCATTGTTGCGATTAACCTCCACAAGGCTTTAAGACCACATTACCTTGTCTTTAGCATCAAACCATTTTTCCACCTGTGGTTCGACCATGGCTTCAATTTTGGCGCGCTTGATTTTCAAGGTTGGTGTTAGGCAGCCGTTGTCAATCGACCATGGCTCATTGGCGATGACGACCATTTGCATTTTTTCGTAATCAGCCAAACCTTTGTTGGTTTCTTTGAGCAAGGTCGTCATCTGCTCCGTGACTTCTGCCTTGAAAGCAGGATCTTTCAATTTCGGACGCACGTCTTCAGCCAAGACGACCAAGGCGTAAGAAGCGGCTTGACCCACGCCAGATACCATGCTGGATTCAATCATTGGGTGTGCATTGAGCTTGTTTTCAATCGGCGCAGGTGCAACGTATTTGCCTTTGCCGGTTTTGAACAACTCTTTCAAGCGGCCCGTGATTTTGAGTTGACCATCAGCGCTGTATTCGCCTTGGTCACCTGTACAGAAAAATCCGTCTTCAGTGAAGACTTCAGCATCCAAATCGGGACGTTTGTAATAGCCTACCATTTGACCCGGTGATTTGATTTGAATTTCACCTGCATCGCTGATGCGAGCTTGCACACCCTCGTAAGGAATACCAACATAGCCCACTTGATTTTTATCTTTCGTCATGGTGTGCGAATAGGCCATGTCTTCCGTCATGCCGTAGCCTTCTAGCAAATTCAGACCTAAACGACGGTACCAAGAAATGAGAGAAGGCGGCAAGGGTGCTGAACCGCTGGCAGCTACTTTGACTTGATCGAGCCCCAAGCCAGTTAACACTTTTTTCGCAACAATTTTGTTGAGAATAGGTATCGATAGTAAGCGGTTGAGTTTGGCAGGCGGCATCTTGGCAGATACGCCTTGCATGAATTTCAGCCACAGCCTTGGCACAGAGAGGAATATCGTCGGTTTTGCGCGGTTCAAATCTTGCACAAAGGTGTCAAGCGATTCAGCAAAAAACACATGTATTTTGCCGTTAGCCATAGAGTAGCCTTCCAAAAACGCACGCTCGTAAACGTGTGCCAAAGGCAAGTAAGACAAAGCGCGGTTGACCGAACCTTTACCCAAATAAGTCTCATCCATTCGTTTGGAAATACCTTGAGCAACATCCGCAAAGCGCTCAAAGCTGTGCATCACGCCTTTAGGCTGACCGGTAGAGCCTGAGGTGTAAATAATCATGGCAATGTCGTCACCTTTACGGCTTGGGCGACCTGCTATCGGCGCAGTGCGCGCAGTGATAGCGTCCCATGTCTCCATGTCTGACTTTTCAGCAAGTGGAAACGCAATGCAAGGCATGCCAGCCGGAACGCCCGGTTTTTGTTTGGCATAGGCATCTAGCTTGCCCACAAACAACAGGCTTGCGCCACTGTGCTCCAGCACGTATTTGACGGTCTCAGCACCCTCGGTCGGGAAAATAGCAACGGTGGTGTGGCCGGACATCCAAATCGCCAGCTCGGCCATGAAAAAATGAGCACAGTTTTTGGACAACAGACCGATACGTGCGCCCGGCTCTAAATTCAAGCTTTTCAAATGCGTCGCCATACGTCTGGCTTGATCCATCGTTTGAGCCCAAGTGTAGTCAACCACTTGGTTGTTGCCCAACGGCTGGGTCAAATAGACTGTGTTTGGCGTGGTTGCTTCATGGTCATAAACGAGGTCAAGTAAAGTAGGTTTTTTTGTAGAAGTGGACATGTCTCGACCTTAAGATGTGAAAAATGATAAGTAAATGATAGATAAGAGATAGATTTACGGGAAAAGCAAGGTTACTGTATGCTTCTAATGATGTCAAACTAGATATTCACAGCGTAAACCCTAGGATTGTGCATCTACTGTAAAAAATCGGGCGACTATTTTGCTATAATAAAAATAGCATAATAAGCATTAAATACGCCGACTGCAGGATAAATTTGCCTGTATTTATTGATTTATGACCACAAAACCGCGTCTTTGCCTTCAAACCATGCATCGACAAGCGGTGCTACCTTCTCTTCAATTTTTGAACGCTTGATTTTCATGGTAGGCGTCAAGCAGCCGTTGTCAATCGACCATGGCTCATTTGCAATCACGATCATTTTCATTTGTTCATAATCGGCCAAACCTTTGTTGGTTTCTTTGAGTAATCCGATCATTTGCTCAGTAATTTCGGCCTTAAAAGCCGCGTCATTTATCTTGGGGCGCACATCTTCTGCCAAAACGATCAAGGCATAAGAAGCGGATTGACCCACGCCAGATACCATGCTGGATTCAATCATAGGGTGGGCGTTTAACTTGTTTTCAATCGGCGCTGGGGCTACGTATTTGCCTTTGCCAGTTTTGAACAGTTCTTTGATGCGCCCCGTGATTTTGAGTAAACCATCTTTGTTGATACTGCCCAAATCACCTGTTTTGAAAAAACCATCGTCTGTGAATGATTCAGCGTCTAAATCTGGACGTTTGTAATAACCCACCAATTGCCCAGGGGATTTAACCAGTATTTCGCCTTCGTCGCTGAGCCGAACTTGAACACTGTCCCTAGGCACACCGACGTAACCAGGCAAGCATTTATCTACTGTTGAGTTGTAGGAGTAGGCAAAATCTTCCGTCATGCCGTAGCCTTCCATCAGATTAAGTCCTAGGCGGCGGTACCAAACGATCAGCTCAACCGGCAGTGGCGCAGAGCCGCTGCTAGCAAACAACACTTGGTCTAGTCCCAAACCGCTCAAAACTTTGCGAGCAACGATTTTCCCCAAGAATGGAATACTGAGCAGCCGATCAAGTTTTTTCGGTGAAATTTTTGCGAATACGCCTTGCTGAAATTTGATCCACAGCCTAGGAACGGACAAAAACAGTGTGGGGCGTGCGCGTTGCAAGTCTTGCGCAAAGGTGTTTAACGATTCTGCAAAGAATACGTGGAAATTGCCGTCGAAGAGTGTGGAACACAGTACATACGCTCTTTCAAAAATATGAGCCAAAGGCAAGTAGGACAGCATGCGGTTCCTATCCCCAATGCCCATAAGTTCTTTATCCTTCGAGATGAGAACGACGACAGCGGTGATGCGTTCAAAATTATGCATAACACCTTTGGGTTGACCGGTTGAACCAGATGTGTAAGTGATCATCGCCAAATCGTCGCCCTGTCGGCTAGGCCTGCCAGCCACAGGTGCTGTGCGGGCAACGATGCTGTCCCAGCTTTCAATCGCGGTTTTGGGTGCCAGTGGAAACGCTATCAAGGGTAGCCCAGAAGGCACACCTGCGACCTGTTGATCCCAAGTATCTAATTTCCCGACAAAAAGCAAGCTCGCACCGCTGTGCTCCAGCACGTATTTCACCGTGGCTGCGTTTTCTGTCGGGAAGATCGCCACGGTGGTACCGCCTGCCATCCAAATAGCCAATTCCGCCATGAAGAAATGTGCGCAGTTTTTCGACAAAATGGCGATGCGCGCACTAGGTTCAAAGTTCAAACTTCGCAAATGTGCCGCCATGCGCCGCGCTTGGTCTAGCGTTTGCCCCCACGTGTAGTCAATGATTTGGTTGTTACCTATGGGTTGGGTTAGGTAAATCCGTTCGGGATGATTCGCCTCATGGTCATACACATAGTCCAGCAAATTGGGCAAATTTGATGTTGTCATGTCTCAAGCTTTCTAATTTTTAGTATTCATCTTGTGAACTTAGGCTCATAACTAAGATTACCTTCAAGCCAGTAGAGTGTCAAACGTCTCAAAGCTATAGTTTTTGTAGGCGGCAGCGTTTTATCTGAATCGTAGTGGCAAAATGTCGGTCATATGACTTTAACTGAGCTGAAATACATCGTCGCTGTTGCTAGAGAAAAGCATTTTGGCAAAGCGGCCGATGCCTGCCATGTGTCGCAGCCGACCCTGAGTTTGGCGATCAAAAAGCTAGAAGAAGAGCTAGATTTAAAACTTTTTGAGCGTAGCGCTACCGAAGTCACCGTCACGCCACTAGGTTCCGAGGTGGTATTGCAAGCGCAAAGTGTGCTGGAGCAGGCGTCACACATCAAAGAAATAGCCAAGCGCGGCAAAGACCCACTGGCTGGCGCGCTGAAGCTGGGCGTGATCTACACCATCGGGCCCTATTTGTTGCCTGATTTGGTGAAAAACGTCATCGCCAAAACACCCCAAATGCCCTTGATGTTGCAAGAAAATCTCACCGTGAAACTGCTTGAACTGTTGCGCACAGGCGAGCTAGATTGCGCGATTTTGGCAGAGCCATTTCCAGACACTAATCTTGCGGTTGCGCCTTTGTATGACGAGCCCTTTTTGGCAGCGATGCCGGCGAATCATCCGTTTGCTAAACAAGATGCGGTCACGGTAGAGCAGCTTAAGGCCGAAACCATGTTGCTGCTTGGCACAGGGCATTGTTTCAGAGACCACGTGCTTGAAGTTTGCCCTGAGTTTGCGCGGTTTTCAGGTGATTCATCGTCGCATTCAACGTCAGGCAGCATGGGCATTCGCAAAAGCTTTGAGGGCTCGTCGCTAGAGACGATCAAGCACATGGTCGCCGCTGGCATGGGCGTTACATTGGTGCCGCGTTTGAGTGTGCCTAGCAGTGCGTTAGTTGGGAGTTCGTCAAAGACGACATTGAATAAGAAAAAATCTAAACCGCAAATGGAAGACGCCTTGGTGATTTACCGCCCCATCACCGATGACAAACGCGTCCAACCGCCTACACGACGCGTGGTTTTGGTCTGGCGGCGCAGTTTTACGCGCTATGAAGCCATAGCAGCACTAAGAAACGCCATTTACGCTTGCGAATTGCCAGGTGTTTCAAGATTATCTTGATATTATAAAAAATAGTTGTAAATGCGCAGAAAATTATCTCTATATTTAGATTTAATTCGGTGGAATCGTCCAGCGGGTTGGTTTTTATTATTGTGGCCTACATTAACGGCGTTGTGGATAGCTGCCAAAGGTTTTCCTGGTTGGCATTTATTAGTCGTTTTTATACTCGGTACGATATTAATGCGCAGCGCCGGATGCTGCTTAAATGACGTTGCCGACAAAGATTTTGACAAACACGTGAAGCGCACTGCACAGCGACCAGTTACCACAGGCGCATTGTCTAGCAAAGAAGCATTGATTTTTGGCGCCATACTCGCTCTAATAGCTTTCGGTTTGGTTTTAACGACGAATAAGACCACTATTTTGTGGTCATTCGCAGCATTGGCTGTGGCGATTTTCTATCCATACGCCAAACGATTTTTCGCGATGCCGCAAGCCATATTGGGCATAGCTTTTAGTTTTGGTATTCCTATGGCTTTTGCAGCAGTTCAAAATAATATACCTTGGCTGGCTTGGTATTTATTATTGGGTAATCTGTTTTGGGTGCTGGCTTATGATACTGAATACGCCATGGTCGACCGTGATGATGATTTGAAAATAGGCATGAAAACATCTGCCATCACCATGGGGCGGTATGATGTGGTGATCGTGGCTTTGTGCTACCTCATAAACATAACACTTTTGGTCGTAGCCGGCGTATTATATGACTATATTGCTATTTATTTTATAGCATTATTTGTTGCTATTTTGCAGGCTATTTGGCATATTAGCTTGATTCGACATCGTGAAAGAGACGCTTGCTTTAAGGCTTTTCGGCTAAACCATTGGTATGGCCTTGCAGTTTTTTTAGGTGTTTTTTTGCATTATTCATTAACCGCCAAACTCATCACCTAATTCTTTAGCGCGTTTTTCAGCAGCTTGCATGGCATTTATAAAATTCTGTTTGATATTGTCATTTTCCATAGAAGACAATGCCGCGTAGGTCGTCCCTCCTTTGGATGTAACGCGTTGTCGGAGTATCTCAAGTGGTTCATCAGATCGATCGGCTAATTCCGCTGCGCCGCTGAAGGTGGCAATGGCTAGACGACGACCTTGTTCTGCACTCAAACCCATTTTTACGGCTGCTTCGGTCATGGCTTCTAAAAAGTAAAAAACATAGGCTGGGCCTGAACCGGAAATGGCTGTAACCGCGTCCAGCTGCGACTCTTCCGATAGCCACAAAAATTCCCCCATGCTGGCAACTACGCGTTCTACCCACGCTTTGCCGGATGCTGTCACTGCGGAGCGTGCAAAGAGAGCGGTTATTCCCTTGCCAATCAAAGCAGGCGTATTGGGCATGGATCGCACGATATTGTTACTACCTAGCCATACGGCAATGCTGTCGCTGCGAATACCTGCTGCCACGCTGAAATGAAGGGCTGTAGGTGCAAAGTTACCAGTTTGTTGCGCTGCGTCTTTGAAGACTTGCGGTTTCACTGCCCAAATGATCAAACCGGCAGCAGCTAAAACAGGTAACGGTGCAACCATTGCTTTGATGCCGAAATCTTGCAGCAGTTTGTCTCGCACTGGCTCAAAGGGTTCAACCACCAAAATGCTGCTGGCAGGCATGCCTTGTTTGATCAAACCACCGATCATGGCGCTAGCCATGTTGCCGCCGCCTATAAAGGCGATTTTGCTGTCGTTTTTAGCGTCGTTCACTGAATAACCTTTGCAATGTTCAAAAGACACTATTTTGCCGTAGCTTGACGCACTGCATGTTCCCATTGTGTCATCAGCTCGTCAGCGCGAGCACGCGTCATGGTCGGCAAAAAGCGCCGCTCTGTACGCCAGAGTTTCGACAATGCTTCTAAATTAGGAAACACGCCAACGGCTAAACCTGCCAAATAGGCCGCGCCAAGGGCGGTTGTCTCTGTGACGGCGGGACGCACCACAGGGATGCCTAATAAGTCGGCTTGAAACTGCATCAGTAAATCGTTATTGCATGCGCCGCCATCAACACGAAGTTCGCTCACCGGGGACGAGCCAGCGGCGACGGCATCGCGACTCATAGCGAGCAACAATGCAGCGCTTTGAAACGCAATACTCTCTAAGGCTGCACGGGCAATATGCGCCATCGTACTGCCGCGTGTTAAACCGGTGATCGTGCCGCGTGCGTTCGCATCCCAGTATGGCGCACCCAAGCCGGTAAACGCCGGCACCATCATCACACCACCTGAATCTGGCACGCTTTGCGCTAAAGTTTGCACTTCGCCACTGTTTTGAATGGCTTGCAAACCATCACGCAACCACTGCACCACTGCACCACCTATGAAAACGCTGCCCTCAATGGCAAATTGCGGCGTAGTGGATGTCTGCGCAGCACTGGTGGTGAGCAAGCCGTTGGTTGAAGTTTGAAATTTATCACCTGTATGCATCAGCATAAAGCAGCCCGTGCCATAGGTGTTTTTTGCCATCCCGCTTTTGAAACATGCTTGCCCAAACAACGCACTTTGCTGGTCGCCAGCCACGCCACCAATTGGCATGCTGGCACCCAAAATATCAGCATGCACATGACCAAAAATACTGCTGGAAGCTTGAACGCTGGGAAGAAGCTCTGCAGGAATATCTAATATTTGCAAGAGATCGGCATCCCATTGGTTCGTGTGCACATTGAACAGCATAGTGCGTGACGCGTTGCTGACATCTGTGGCGTGTACGGTACCTTTGGTTAATTGCCAGATCAACCAACTGTCAATGGTGCCAAATGCCAATTCACCGCGTTTAGCTTGTTCACGTGCGCGGGGCACATTATCTAAAAGCCATTTCAATTTTGTGCCTGAAAAATAAGCGTCAATGAGCAAGCCAGTTTTTTGTTGAATAGTACTCGCCAAGCCTTGCTCGCGCAATTGAACGCAAGTAGGCTCAGCACGGCGGTCTTGCCAAACAATAGCGTGATGAATAGGTCGTCCTGTTTTGCGGTTCCACACAAGAGTCGTTTCACGCTGGTTGGTGATGCCGATGGCTGCAATATCTTGAGCAGTGATTTCCGCCTTAGTTAAAGCTTCGCGTGCTGTTGCGAGTTGACCGCGCCAAATTTCTAGCGCATCGTGTTCAACCCAGCCTGGTTGTGGAAAGATTTGCGGTAATTCTCGCTGCGAGATGGCGACGATTTCCCCCAAACTGTCAAAGACAATACTGCGCGAGCTGGAGGTGCCTTGGTCAAGAGCGAGTAGGTAGGTCATGTGGTTTGAAATCGTAAATTTGCAAGATCTTGGGTCGAAGTGTTAGGTCGAAGTGTTAGGTCGAAATATCGCGTCGATTACGAAGCAGCAACAATATCGCAGCGTACTTGGGCCTCGTCAAGTAATTTTGGAAAAGGCTCTGGCGGCGGTGCGTCGGTGAATATTCGGTCAATTTGCGACAAAGTAGCTAACTCAACCATCGCGGGACGGTTAAATTTACTTTTATCAGCTGCCAGCCAAACTTCTCTGGAGTGGGCAATGATGGCTTGTGCCACTTTTACTTCCCGGTAATCGTAGTCGCGTAGCGAGCCATCGGCTTCAATACCTGAGATGCCAATCACTGCAATGTCAACTTTGAATTGTCGAATGAAATCAACCGTGGTTTCGCCAACAATGCCACGGTCGCGCGAGCGAACCACGCCGCCAGCAACGATCACCTCACAATTCGGGTTGCCGCTCAAAATAGCAGCGACATTCAAATTGTTCGTAATAACTCGCAAGCCACTGTGTAGTCTTAAGGCACGAGCCACGGCTTCGGTGGTTGTGCCAATGTTCAAAATCAAAGCGCAGTTGTTGGGCACTTGTGCGGCAATGGCACGAGCAATGCGCTCTTTGCTAGAAGCGTTCAACGTTTCGCGCTGTTGATATTCCAAATTTTCCGTTGTCGAGCTTGGTACACGAACGCCACCATGAAATCGAGTTAACAAGCCTTCGTCGGCTAAGCGCTGAACATCACGGCGCACCGTTTGCAGCGTGACCCCGAGTTTTTCGGCCAGCTCATCAACAGTGACTGAGCCTTTGTTGCGCACTTCGGTCAGAAGAATAAGTTGTCTAGGATTAGGGTTCATTTTTGTATTTTGTATCGAATAACGATCAAATTTGCTTCAAAACGAAACAAAAAGAACATTCCTAGGGTTTTTACTAAGTTAATAGGAATATAAACGAACAATAATTATTGAAATCGAAAACCGTTAATGTGATTTAAATCACAAGTGTTAAAGGAAACATAATGCAGTTAGTGCTGGAGCGTATCGGTAAAAAAGTAGGGCCGCAATCGTGGCTTCATGACATCGATATTTCACCGCAGAGTGGATCAGTAACGGTATTGCTTGGCGCAACACAAGCAGGTAAAACCAGTTTGATGCGGATCATGGCTGGCTTGGATATACCTACATCGGGTCGGGTTTTGGTCGACGGCAACAACGTGGTTGGTGTGCCGGTGCGAGAGCGTAATGTGTCCATGGTTTACCAACAATTCATCAACTACCCATCACTCAAAGTAGCTGACAACATTGCATCACCTTTGAAATTACGAGGTGAGAAAAATATTGACAAACGCGTGCGTGATCTGGCTGAAAAACTGCACATTGATATGTTTTTAGACCGTTATCCCGCCGAGTTGTCTGGCGGTCAACAGCAACGCGTTGCCTTGGCTCGAGCCATGGCAAAAGGCGCCCCCCTGATGCTGCTAGATGAACCGTTGGTGAATTTGGACTACAAATTGCGTGAAGAATTGCGCGACGAATTGACTGCGTTATTCGCAGCTGGAGAGTCAACTGTTATCTACGCAACCACCGAACCCGCAGAGGCTTTATTGCTTGGCGGCTACACAGCAGTATTAGATGCTGGTGAACTACTGCAATATGGACCGACTGCCGAAGTTTTTCATAAGCCAAAATCATTGCGCGTCGCACGCGCCTTCAGTGATCCACCTATGAATTTGCTCGAAGCACACATTAGCGATGGTGGTGTGCAATTGAATCAGGGGCCTTTGCTTAAATTAGGTTTAGCCGAAACTACTACACGTCAACTCACAGTTGGTTTACGTGCCAGTGCCATCAGCGTGAAAGACAGGCCAGGCGACATGCACGTGGCAGGCAAAGTTGAACTGGCTGAAATATCAGGCTCAGATACTTTTCTACATGCGTCTACAACAGTAGGCGAGTTGGTCGCACAATTGACCGGCGTCCACCACTTCGAATTAGGCGAAAGCATTCGCTTGTATTTCAACCCTCAACAAGTCTATCTGTTTGATGTAGGTGGTTCGTTGATCAAATCGCCTGAGCGCGGTGGGGTGAGATGATATGGCTCGTATTGAATTAAATCTGGCACACGCCTACAAAAAAAATCCAACGCAAGACAGCGACTATGCCCTTTTGCCTTTGAAAATGACATTTGAAGATGGCGGCGCTTATGCGCTACTAGGCCCCTCCGGTTGTGGCAAAACGACGATGTTAAATATCATGTCTGGACTGCTAATACCCTCTCAAGGCAATGTGCGGTTTGATGGCAAAGATGTGACACAGGCAACGCCACAAGAGCGGAACATTGCGCAGGTGTTCCAATTTCCCGTGATCTATGACACTATGACGGTCGCTGAGAACTTGGCTTTTCCTCTTCGAAATCGTCGCATGCCAGAGGAAAAAATATCTAAACGTGTTGGCGAAATAGCCGAAATGTTAGAAATGAGTGGCCAGCTCAATCAACGTGCGGCTGGATTGGCTGCAGATGCCAAACAAAAAATATCGTTGGGTCGAGGTTTGGTGAGAGAAGATGTTTCGGCAGTGCTGTTTGATGAGCCTTTGACTGTGATTGATCCACATCTTAAATGGCAATTGCGGCGCAAATTGAAGCAAATTCATCACGAATTGAAGTTGACTTTGATTTATGTAACCCATGATCAAGTCGAGGCACTTACTTTTGCAGACCAGGTAGTGGTCATGACACGTGGTCGTGCAGTTCAAATGGGGTCTGCTGCTGACTTGTTTGAACGTCCGAGTCATACATTTGTAGGTCACTTCATTGGCTCGCCGGGAATGAACTTTATCGCAGCGCAAGTCGTAAAAGACAAAGTACTTGTATCAGGGTTGGAATTAGATATGCCCATTGGCAAAAGCATGCCAGATGGAGCGATCAAACTTGGGATTCGACCAGAATATGTGACTGTGACCATGGCGAATGCTCCTGGTTCTCTGCCAACGTTTGTGACCCAAATCCAAGATGTAGGCACGCATATCATCTTGACTGCAAACAGTGCAGGGCAGTCTATCAAAGCGCGGTTACCGTTTGAGTCAGCTTCATACTTCAAAGGCGATACTGTTTGGCTTCATGTTTTGGGTAAGCACACGTGCATTTACAAGGATGAGGAAATCGTAGCATGAGCACCACGACAAAACCCATCAATCAAAAAGCGTGGTTCTTGATATTGCCAGTATTGCTGTGCGTCGCTTTCTCAGCCATTTTGCCTTTGATGGTTGTCGTTAATTATTCTGTGCAAGATATTATTTCTCCGGAGCGACGTGTGTTTGTCGGCACAGAATGGTTTGCAGCCATCATGCGCGACAGCGAGTTGCATGGAGCTTTGATGCGGCAACTCATATTTTCATTCGCAGTCCTCGCCGTTGAATTGCCATTAGGTATATTGTTGGCCTTATCTATGCCTTCACAAGGTTTGAAATCTTCCATTGTGCTTGTTATTGTTTCCTTGTCATTGTTGATTCCTTGGAATGTTGTTGGGACGATTTGGCAAATATTTGGACGCACCGATATTGGCTTGATGGGTGCCGCCTTGCAAGGACTGGGCATTCAATATAGCTACACCGGCAATGCACTGCATGCTTGGCTAACTGTATTGTTGATGGATGTGTGGCATTGGACGCCATTGGTGGCCTTGTTGGGTTATGCCGGACTTCGATCAATCCCAGATGCTTATTACCAAGCTGCAAGTATTGATGGTGCAAGTAAGTTTGATATTTTTCGGTACGTGCAGCTACCAAAAATGCGTGGCGTATTGATGATTGCTGTTCTGCTACGTTTTATGGACAGCTACATGATCTATACAGAGCCGTTTGTGTTGACAGGAGGTGGGCCAGGAAATTCAACGACTTTTTTATCTCAATTTCTAACGCAAAAAGCAGTTGGACAATTTGATTTGGGGCCTGCTGCGGCATTCTCATTGATTTATTTTCTGATCATTTTATTGATGTGTTTTATCTTGTACAACTGGATGCAACGCGTTGGCACACAAGAAAAAGAGAGCGGCCATGAATAAGCCAAAATTTCAAAAACGAACTTTATTTTTGCTGTGCTACATCGTTTTTGCACTGCTGCCGATTTATTGGATGATCAACATGTCATTCAAAACAAACAATGAGATTGTTGCTGGGTTTTCTTTGCTCCCACAGCAGTTTACTTGGAACAATTATCGAACTATTTTGACAGATCCAGCTTGGTATTCTGGGTATATTAACAGTCTCATTTATGTGGCAATCAACACTGTTATTTCGTTGACAGTTGCTTTACCAGCTGCTTATGCATTTTCGCGATATAGCTTTCTGGGCGATAAGCATGTATTTTTCTGGTTGCTAACCAACAGGATGACGCCTCCGGCTGTGTTTTTGTTGCCATTTTTTCAGCTTTATACAACAGCGGGATTGATGGATACACACCTTGCTGTTGCGCTTGCACATTTGCTGTTCAATGTACCGTTGGCTGTTTGGATACTTGAGGGATTCATGAGTGGTATACCTCGTGAAATTGATGAAACTGCTTACATTGACGGATATTCATTTCCGACATTCTTCATTAAAATCTTCATTCCGTTGATCAAGGCCGGTATTGGTGTAGCAGCATTTTTCTGTTTTATGTTCAGCTGGGTTGAGCTGCTGTTGGCACGCACTTTAACTAGTGTGAATGCCAAACCTATAGCTGCAACGATGACCAGAACGATTTCTGCCAGTGGCATGGATTGGGCTACTTTAGCAGCTGCTGGCGTATTAACAATCTTGCCTGGTGCTGTTGTGATTTGGTTTGTGCGTAATTACATCGCTAAAGGTTTTGCGATGGGACGTGTTTGATGGAGAAGCTACATGTTTAATTGGATGGCTTGGACGATGCCAGTTGCGATATTTTTCGTATGTATCCTGTTACTGCTGTGCGTGATGACTGTTTGGGAAATTAAATCCCCAACGACCGTACGTCGCGGCTTTCTTCCCATTGAAACGACGCGAGGCGACAGGTTATTTATTGGTCTTTTGACAATAGCTTATATAAATTTAGCTTTTGTAGGCCTGAGTGGAAAACTAGCTCAGTGGTTCAGCTTATCGGCTGACCCATCTATCTGGATCAGCTTTTGTGTGTCGCTTTTGGTTTTGGGCTTGATCATGCAAAAAGGTTGATGATGACTTGATTTTGATGATAGTTATGGTTTCGGTATGCGTTCGGAGAATCTTCCCATCCGATGCGCAAGTTTTTATTAATATGGGAAGTTTCCGTGGAGATATATGATGAAAAGTGCACTTTCGAAGTATTCCCTTACCGCACTAGGCACAGTGATTCTGCTGTTGTCTGCCTGTGGCAAGAAAGAGGAGCCGGTGGTTGCAGCTCCTGCTGCTCCTGCCGCAGTGGCAGCAGCACCAGCTATGTCGGGCGGTGAAGCAGCCGCAAAAAAATGGATCGATGCTGAGTTTCAGCCTTCAACTTTAACCAAAGACCAGCAAACAGCTGAGTTGAAGTGGTTTATTGATGCGGCTAAAAAATTGCAGGCCAAAGGCGTTAAAGAAATTTCGGTGGTTTCTGAAACTATTTCAACCCATGAATACGAATCTAAAACGCTTGCGAAAGCCTTTAGTGAAATTACAGGCATTAACGTAAAACATGATTTGATTGGTGAAGGTGATGTGGTTGAAAAACTTCAAACTTCAATGCAATCGGGAAAATCGATTTATGACGGGTGGATATCAGATTCTGATTTGATTGGTACGCACTACCGGTACGGCAAGATTTTAAATTTGACCGACTACATGACAGGAGCGGGGAAAGAGTGGACTAATCCAGGTCTCGATCTCAAAGATTTCATCGGCACGAGTTTCACAACTGCACCAGATGGCAAGTTGTACCAATTGCCTGATCAGCAGTTTGCAAACTTATATTGGTTCCGCGCAGATTTGTTTGCCAAACCAGAATTGCAAGCACAGTTCAAAACCAAATATGGTTATGAACTTGGCGTCCCTTTGAATTGGAGCGCGTACGAAGACATTGCTGCTTTCTTCACCAATGATGTCAAAAATATTGATGGTAAACCGATTTACGGCCACATGGATTACGGTAAAAAAGACCCATCATTAGGCTGGCGTTTCACCGATGCATGGCTTTCAATGGCTGGCACTGCAGATATTGGCATTCCAAACGGTAAGCCTGTAGACGAGTGGGGTATTCGTGCTTCAGCTGATGGTTGTAATCCGCAAGGTGCTTCTGTTTCTCGTGGTGGCGCAACTAATTCACCTGCTGCCGTCTATGCCTTGACGAAGTACATCGATTGGATGAAAAAATACTCACCCAAAGAAGCCATTGGGATGACTTTTGGTGAGGCTGGCCCAGTACCCGCGCAAGGGCAAATTGCACAGCAAATTTTTTGGTATACCGCCTTTACTGCCGACATGATCAAACCAGGCTTGCCTGTGGTAAATGCGGACGGCACACCGAAATGGCGCATGGCTCCTGGACCAAACGGTCCGTATTGGAAACAAGGCATGCAAAATGGTTATCAAGATGTCGGTTCATGGACGTTTTTTAAAGACCATGACGCTGATAAAGTTGCCGCGGCTTGGTTGTATGCACAATTTGTGACTGCTAAAACAACTTCACTGAAGAAAACAATCGTTGGTTTAACGCCTATTCGCGAGAGTGATATCCAGTCGCAAGCAATGACTGACATGGCGCCCAAATTAGGTGGCTTGGTTGAGTTTTACCGTAGCCCTGCTCGTGTGGCTTGGACGCCGACTGGCACCAATGTTCCAGACTATCCAAAACTTGCTCAATTGTGGTGGAAGAATGTCGCGGTTGCTGTGACAGGTGAGAAAACACCACAAGCTGCGATGGATAATTTGGCTGAGGAAATGGATGAAGTGATGACGCGTTTAGAACGTGCTGGCATGGCAAACTGCCCGCCAAAAATGAATCCTAAGGGTGATCCTGCCAAGTATTTGAGCGACAAAGGGGCACCTTGGAAAAAGCTGGCGAATGAGAAGCCTAAAGGCGAAACCATTAATTACGATGCCTTATTGGGTGCTTGGAAGGCTGGCAAGGTTCGTTAAAATGGGTATTTGCATGACTTAAATAGTCAAAAGCCGTGTGACTCAATTTGTCACACGGCCTATTCACAAAGAACT
>JANMTB010000131.1:0-4015 GCA_031390045.1 Polaromonas sp. | reverse complement strand
GTGAATGAAATCGGTGTTTTTGCCATGACTGAAAAGGGTCTCAAGGGTGTCAGCAACCCTAGCGCTATCTTTTTGAGTCAACATAGCGAGCCCGTGCCGGGTAGCTGCGTGATGGTCACCTTAGAAGGCACGCGCCCCATGTTGGTTGAGATTCAGGCATTAGTTGACAGTGGCGGGCCATCGCCACGTCGATTAAGCGTCGGTTTGGACAAAGACCGTTTGGCGATGTTGTTAGCCGTGTTGCACCGCCACGCAGGCGTTGCTTGTATGGATCAGGATGTGTTTGTCAACGCTGTGGGTGGCATTCGTATCAGCGAGCCAGCAGCCGATTTGGCAGTGATGCTGTCTATTTCCTCCAGTTTGCGCGGAAAACCATTGCCAAAAGGTTTCATCGCTTTCGGTGAGGTCGGCCTTGCCGGAGAAGTGCGTCCTGCCCCGCGCGGCCAAGAGCGTCTGAAAGAAGCTGCCAAACTCGGTTTCAGTGTCGCCATTGTTCCCAAAGCCAATGCGCCGAAAAAGGGTGCAAAAGCAGGAAGTACAGTGAATTCGGATTTTGAGGGGTTAACGATTCATGCGGTGGAACGGATCGAAGAGGCGATGGCAATAGTTAGAGGTATGTAATTCGTTTGTAGCCGTTGTATTTGTTGCCTAATTAGCTATTATTAATATAGCAAAAATGTGATAAAATTAAACACTATGTTGTTAAAAATTATCACTTTCATCCTCGTTGTCACTGCTTTTGCCGTGGCTTACACCAATTACAAATGGCCTGGCGTGGCTGTTGTGGTGACGGGCTTGGTCACTTGGGCACTGCTGCATTTCAGCCGCATGATGCAGGTGCTCAAGCGCGCCGCAGACAGGCCAATTGGCTATGTTGGCAGCGCGGTCATGCTCAACGCCAAGCTGAAAAAAGGCGTCACGCTGATGCACGTGATCGCCATGACCAAGGCTTTGGGTGAGTTGTTAAGCGTGAAAGATGTGCAGCCAGAGATTTTTCGTTGGACGGATGGCACACAATCACACGTGACTTGCACGTTTTTAGGTGGCAAACTGCAAAGCTGGGTGTTGTTTCGGCCGGAGCAAACGGTTTCTAAGCCTGAAATTACAGCGATAGAGACGCCTGCCTCGTAAAATAGCAGCATCGCAAGCCTAAAACACTGAAAACCATGACAAACCCCGCTGCCACCAAAGCCGTCGCTACTGTCGAGCTACTCGCTTCAGACCTCAACCACCAAGGCGGTGTGTTCTGCCCCAGTCCACAAGCGGGTATGCCAGTGTGGAGCAACCATCCCAAGGTTTTCTTAGATGTGGGCCGCACAGGCAGCGCCAAATGCGCGTATTGCGGCACCGTTTACGCCCTGAAAACAGGCGAACACTTCGGAAGCTCACATTAACATTTGTCCCCACGCTCCGCCGCTTTGCGGGTCGCTGCCCCCCGAGGGGGCTAATTTCCCTTGGGGAGGCCCAGCGGGAAATTCCCTATGAAAGAGTCGTTGGTTATCGCTCCGCAATGGATCGGTGATGCAGTCATGACCGAGCCGCTGATGCGCCGCTTGCATGCACGAGGTGAGCGGCTCACCGTGGGAGCATTGCCATGGGTCGCGCCGGTTTACCACGCCATGCCCAGCGTGGCCGAGGTAGTGGAGTTTCCCTTTGCGCATGGCGGTTTGCAGTACGCTGCACGTAGGCGCATCGCGCTTGATTTCAGCCGTCGTCCGCAACCGTTTGACACCGCTTATGTTTTGCCTAATTCGCTCAAAAGCGCACTGTTACCGTTGTTTGCAGGAATCCCAAAGCGCGTTGGCTACATGGGTGAAGCGCGGATAGGGTTTTTGACGCACAGGCTCAAAAACCCCGTCAATAAACCGCCGATGGTGGCGTTTTACTCGGCTTTGAGTGGCGAAGAGCATGCAAAAACTGGTTATTTGACCGACAGACCGCAACTGAACCTTAACGCCGCGGAGGTGAAAGAGACCTTGTCAGCACTTGGTTTAACGCCGCAAGGCTATTACGTTTTCTCTCCTGGCGCAGAGTTTGGTTCGGCCAAACGATGGCCAGAGCAGCATTTTGTAGATTTGGCCCTCAAGCTTGACTTGCCCATCGTTTTATTGGGTTCGGCTAAGGAGTTTGAGCTGTGCGATACCATAGCAGCAGCTGCGAATGCTAGTGCACCTCATAAATGCATAAATTTAGCAGGAAAAACGACTCTAGCCGGCGCATTTCATGTCATTAATGCTACAAAATGCATAGTGAGTAATGATTCTGGCTTGATGCACATTGCAGCTGCGCTAGGGGTGCCGCAAGTCGCTATTTTTGGCTCATCCAGCCCTTTACACACACCACCGCTCAGCGCTGTCGCTAAGGTGATTTGGCTCAAAAATGATACGAATTACTTACCCGCGCTGGATTGTGCACCGTGTTTTGCGCGAGAATGTCAGTATGGTCACACACGCTGTCTAAAAGATATAAGCGCCGACCTTGTTTTGGAGAACATACCCGGATGAATGCAAAATCTTCAGCTTGGACAACCGTCAGTACTGCACCAGACATTTTGGGTGAGTCACCTTTTTGGCACCCGACCGAAAAAATGCTCTACTGGATCGACATTCCAGGTAAAAAAATCCATCGCGCCACGCTAGACCGAGCAATTGTTGAAAATTGGGATATGCCTAGCGAACCTGGTTGTATCGCACCCGCCAAACGTGGCGGCCTGATCATCGCGCTACGCGATGGTATTTACCGCATGGCCCACTGGCAAGCCGAAATGGTCAAAATTGCCTCGGTTAATTTCGACACCAAGACAACGCGTTTTAACGATGGCAAATGCGACTCGGTAGGCCGGTTTTGGGCGGGCAGTATGTTTGAGCCGCGCACCGAGCGTTTAGCCGCGCTCTTCCGGCTTGATTCGCGCGATACGGTTGACCACAATGGAAAAAATATCAAGCCACCAAAATTTGACATTGTGCAAAAAGACGCGATTTTAGCCAATGGCCTCGGTTGGTCTCCAGACAACAAAACCATTTACTGGGCAGACACGGTCGACCAAGTTATCCATGCTTGGGATTGGGACGAAGCGACTGGAAAAATGTCAAACAAACGTGTTTTTCAAAAGTTTGATGCCAAACCAGCCGGCTGGACGCCTGAAAACACGCTAGGTGTGAATTACCAAGGCCGCCCTGACGGCTGCGCTGTCGACACGCAGGGCAACTATTACATCGCCATGTACGATGGGCAACGCATTCTCAAATTTGCACCTTCGGGCAAGTTGCTGGACGACATTCCCACGCCTACACGCTGCACCACCATGCCGTGTTTTGGCGGTGAGGATATGAAAACCCTATTTATCACGACCTCCAGCTTCATGCGCAGCGCGGAAGAATTGAAGGCGCAGCCGCTGGCTGGGCATGTGTTCTCCATGGAGGTTGAAGTGCCTGGTTTGCCCGTTAATTTCTACCAAGATTAAGCGTCCCAGTACTTATTCACATTTCTCTTTTTCCCTTTTCCCCTTTTCCCTCCATTTCCCCATGACCTCATCGCTAGACGCCATCGTAGAACGCATCAAGACTGCAGCAAGCACTGGCACGCCGCTCAGAATCCGCGGTGGTGGCACCAAGGACTTTTACGGCCAGTCTTTGCAGGGCGAGATTTTAGACACCACCAGCTTGAACGGCATCACCAGCTACGAGCCCAGCGAATTGGTCGTTACTGTGAAAGCAGGCACACCTTTGGCAGAGCTTGAAGCAGCCTTGGCTGAAAAGAACCAATGCTTACCCTTTGAACCACCGCATTTTGAAAAGATTTGGGGTACAACAGCCGAGCCCATCGAGATGTTGCCCAAATTCGCCAGAACACAAACCACCGTGGGCGGCATGGTGGCAGCTGGATTGAGTGGCCCTAGCCGCGCCAGCAGCGGCGGTGTGAAAGACTTCATTCTGGGTGTCAACATGGTCAACGGCAAAGGCGAAGAGCTGCGTTTTGGCGTCTAGCGATGAGGTCATGGGGAAATGGAGGGAAA
>JANMTB010000028.1:0-6156 GCA_031390045.1 Polaromonas sp. | reverse complement strand
CCCGCGCGGGGGTATTTGTAGCTACACAGAACAATGGCTCATGAGTGCAGCAGTCAAGTATAGGATTATACCTAATTTTTGGACCTTTGTCACACTTCCCCCATAGAGACCAATTTGGGGTACATTTTCATATGACTACTGAAAATGCCGTAAAAGCAAACACACTCACAGCGCCCGAAATCTTCTCTTATGTGCTTACGGCGATTGCGCTGTTCCTCGTAGTCAAATTTAGCATGCTCATCGCCTTGTTTTCGGGTCTGTTGGTGTACTCCCTAGCCCATTTGCTGGTGCCCACCATTGAAAAGCGCTACACCAGCACACAAGCGCGCACGATCGCTGTTGTGATGTTGTCGTCTTTGATTGTTTTGATCATCAGCGCTGGCATTTGGGCAGTCGTGATTTTTTTGCGAAGCGATGCGAGTAATTTTCAACACTTGCTGCAAAAGCTGGCCGATATTATTGAAGGCTCGCGAAACCAACTCCCACTCTGGGTGAGCACCAATCTGCCAGATGGCGTCGTAGCGCTTCGCGAGTGGATAACCGACTGGCTGCGAAAGCATTCTGCTGAAGCAAAAGGCTTAAGCAAAGAGGCGGGGCATATTGTCTTGCAACTCGTTTTAGGCATGATCATTGGCAGCCTGGTTGCCTTGCAAGACGCGACGACAGAGGACAACTATCGCCCTTTTGCCAAGGCGATGTTAGACCGCATTGTCAATTTGAACCTGATGTTCAGCAAAATTGTCTATGCCCAGGTGCGCATTTCGCTGATTAACACGGCTTTCACCGCGATTTATTTGCTGGTTATTTTGCCTATGGCAGGTGTGCATTTGCCGTTGACCAAAAGCATGATCGCCATCACTTTTTTGGTGGGGTTGATTCCTGTGGTGGGCAACATTGTGTCAAACACCGTCATCGTCATCGTCGGGCTCTCACATTCGCTACAAATAGCCGTGGCATCGCTGGTTTTCATGGTTGTGATTCATAAGCTGGAATACTTCTTGAATGCCCGTATCATCGGAAGCCAAATCAATGCCCGTGCATGGGAAATGTTGACCGCTATTTTGGTGATGGAAACGCTGTTTGGCCTGCCAGGCTTGGTGGCGGCACCCGTGTTTTATGCGTATGTCAAGAAGGAGTTGACAGATCGGGAATTGGTGTAGCCAGCTTGGCATTTAACCCTTGCGCTAAACCTTGAGCACAGGCAAACGCACTTGCCCATGCCCACTGGAAGTTGTAGCCGCCCAACCAGCCAGTCACGTCCAGCACCTCACCAATGAAATACAGCCCTGGTTGCTTAGATTCCATGGTTTGCGACGACACATCCCGCGTATCTACCCCGCCCAGCGTGACTTCGGCCTTTTTGTAGCCCTCGGTGCCCGTGGGCGTTAGCTCCCAATTTGAGAGTCGCTGTGCCAATTGAATCAATGCTTTGTCAGGTACATCGCTCATGGGGCGTTGCAAAGTTGCGTCGGTACTGGTCCAAGCTTCTGCCAAACGGGAAGGGACGAGGTTGGCCAATTCATTCGTCACCAGTTTGTGTGAACGAGCTTTAGCTTGCTGCAAAAGTGCCGAAACATCGGTATTTGGTGCTAAGTTGAGTCTAATTGACGTGTTCTCACGCCAAAAGCTAGAAATTTGCAAAACGGCGGGACCGCTTAAGCCTTTGTGGGTGAAGAGTAAATCTTCTGAAAAAACCGCTTTCTCTTTCGGTTTTGATTTCTTGGTACCCGTTTCAATGACAACTGGCAAAGCTAAGCCAGCCAAATTAGCATAGGGAAGCCATGCATCACCATCAAACGTCAAGGGCACAAGGGCGGGGCGCGGCTCGACCATGCGTAGGTTGAACTGCTTGGCGATGCGGTAACCATAATCAGTGGCTCCGATTTTGGGAATAGACAATCCGCCAGTTGCAATGACGATATTGTCAGTACAAATAATACCTTTATTGCTATTAATTTTATAGCTACTTAGGTAATTAATACGCCGGCTAGAGTCGTTTTTATGCTCTAAATCGGTTAAATTGGAAAAATCAGTTGCTTTTGATGCCGTTTCAGAGTCTGTGTGTCGAATGCTCTGCACTTGGCACGGCTGCCAGCGCTCGACACCGCCAGCGTCGCACTCACGTAGCAACATATCGATCAAATCTTGCGCCGAGTTATCGCAAAATAGCTGTCCTTTGTGCTTTTCGTGGTGGGCAATGCCGTGTTTGTCCATCAGAGCGATGAAGTCGCGCGGGGTGTAGCGCGACAGGGCGCTGCGGCAAAAGTGTGGGTTATCGCTCAGAAAGTTGGCGGGGCTGACGTCTTTGTTAGTGAAATTAGCACGTCCGCCACCTGAGATGCGGATTTTTTCAGCGACTTTTTCGCTGTGGTCGATGATTAAAACTTTTAAACCCGCCTGACCTGCTACGCCCGCGCAGAACAAACCGGCAGCGCCAGCGCCAATGATGACGACATCAAACTGGTGAGATTCGACTACATATGTCATAAAAGTTATTAAAAGCTGTTAAAAATAGCCAAATTCAACTAAATCTCTCAATATTGAAGCCTCTGGCGTCAACGTTAGGCGCGCGATGGGCAATCAAATCTGCCAAAACCCGCGCACTCCCGCAGCTCAGCGCCCAGCCGCTAGAGCCATGCCCTAAGTTCAACCAGATGTTGGGCATTCCGCTAGGGCCAATCACAGGTGGCCCATCGGGCAACATCGGGCGAGCACCTTGCCATTCGTGGACGCTGGCACCCATATTTGAGATGTGCGCTGCGCCAGGAAACCAGTCTTGCAGCACTTTATAAAGGGTTGAAATAGCCTGAATATTGCGATTTTCGGGTGAATTATTATGCTTACCGCCAATCACGGCGCTGCCAGCCACGCGAACGCGGTTGCCTAAGCGCGAAATCGCCACTTTGTAGCGTTCGTCCATCAAGGCGCTGCGCGGTGCGTTCAGCGGTTCACGCACCGCTGCGCTGATGGAATAGCCGTAAATGGGAACGAGTGGCAGCTTACGTTTCAAAGGCTTTAAAATCGGTTTGAGCAGTGTGGCGCTGTGCACGCCAGCGCACATGACGATGGCATCAAACTGCCGAGGTGTGCTTTCATTCGCTATATTTATAATAGCTTTAGAAGAATATGATACGGCGGCTACAGTCGAATTTAGCTCATATTTAACACCCAGTCGTTGAGATTCAGCTCTCAGCAGCAAGGTGAACTCACGGCAATTGCCCACTTCGTCATTCGGCATGTGTACGGCGCCGAAAAAGTCGTTATCGGGGTTGATAGCGGGTTCGATCAAACAGGCTTCGTTGGCAGAGATTTCTTTGAATGGCACGCCAGTTTCGCGCAACACTTGCAAATTGGGCTGCATCAAAGCGCTGTCTTTGGCGTTACGAAGTAGCACCATATAGCCTTGGTTGCGTTCAAATTCAAGCGATAAATCAGCGGTGATCTCATGCAAACGGTCTCGGCTGTAGCTGGCAAGCGCCTGCATGCGGCTGCGGTTGGCAATGTAGGTATCCAGCTTACATGCACGCCACCAGTGCCACATCCAAGCTAAGTCGTTGTTTGACAAAGGAAATTTTATCTTTACAGGGGCATGACGGCTGAACAAATGTTTGAATACTTTCAGCGGCATGCCAGGAGCGGCCCAAGGTGCCACGTAGCCCGGCGAGATGACGCCTGCATTGGCAAAGCTAGATTCAACGGCGATGGCGGAGTTGCGCTCAAAAACGGTGACATCATGGCCGTCACGCGCTAGCTCGTAAGCCGTGGTGACGCCGATAACGCCTGCGCCAACAATGGCAATTTTCATGGGTGAATCTGCTAAAAAACTAGAATAGACTAAAAGGTAAAAGTGTGTGCTTGAGTGTAATCTCTAGTTGGATGTAAAACCGTTGCCATGCTATAATTGAACGGCTTTACCAAGCTAACACACCACGTCATGACGCCGTGTGCAAAGTTGGCAAAGTTATTCGCGAATCAGTCCATTCAAGGTGTTGCGCAAAGAGCAGTATGTGAAAACATAGACTTCATTGTGACAAATCGGATTGGTTTTAGACCTAACCTTTTGATTTAATTGGAATTTATCATGTCAGTAACCATGCGTGAAATGCTAGATGCGGGCGTTCATTTCGGACACCAAACTCGTTTCTGGAACCCTAAGATGGCCCCGTTTATTTTCGGCCATCGCAACAAAATTCATATCATCAACTTGGAAAAATCGCTTCCGATGTTCCAAGAAGCGACCAAGTTTGTGCGTCAATTGACGGCAAATGGCGGCACCGTGTTGATGGTCGGTACCAAGCGCCAAGCGCGCGAAATCTTGTCTACAGAAGCGTTACGCGCAGGCGTGCCTTTCGTTGACCAGCGCTGGTTGGGCGGCATGATGACCAACTTCAAAACGGTTAAAATCTCCCTCAAGCGTTTGAAGGAAATGAAAGTTCAACAAGAAGCTGGTCTTGATGCTTTGAGCAAAAAAGAGCAACTCATGTTTGCCCGCGAAATGGCCAAGCTTGAGCGCGATATGGGCGGCATTCAAGACATGACTGGTTTGCCAGATGCGATTTTCGTGATCGACGTCGGTTACCACAAAATTGCGATCTTGGAAGCACGCAAGTTGGGCATTCCATTGATCGGTGTGGTTGATTCTAACCACTCACCAGAAGGCATCGATTACATCATCCCAGGTAACGACGATTCATCTAAAGCAGTTGCTTTGTATGCACGTGGCATTGCTGATGCGATCATCGAAGGCCGTAACAACCGTTCTAACGAAGTTGTTAAAGCTGCGAAGCCTGAAGGCGCTGACGAGTTCGTAGAAGTTGAAGAGGCGCCAGCGGCATAAACGCAAGTTTTGCCCTCGCTTAGACTCGAGCTAAGCAGAAAAGAGGGGCACTGGTTGCCCTCTTTTTTTAACCAAATTTTTTAATATTGAGTAGGAGTTAGATATGACCACCCCAACAATTGCCATCACCGCCAGCATGGTAGCCGCATTGCGCGCCAAGACCGATGCCCCTATGATGGAATGCAAAAAAGCCCTGACAGAAGCTGCAGGTGACATGGACAAAGCAGAAGAGTTGTTACGCGTCAAGCTCGGCAGCAAAGCCAGCAAAGCGTCTGACCGTATCACCGCCGAAGGCGTGGTGATGTGCAGCGTCAATGGCTCAACAGGTGCGATGCTTGAAGTCAACTGCGAAACCGATTTCGTGACTAAGAACGACAGCTTCTTGGGTTTGGCGCAAGCCGCAGCAGACTTGGTGGCAAAGCATAACCCAGCAGATATTGCTGCATTGGGCGCATTGCCATACAGCTTAGATGGATTTGGTCCAACTTTGGAAGATGTGCGCAAAGGCTTGATCGGCAAAATCGGCGAAAACATGAGCTTTCGCCGTTTCAAGCATTCCGCTAGTGGTGCCAAATTAGCGACCTACTTGCACGGCACGCGCATTGGTGTGGTCGTTGAATTTGAAGGTGACGACACCGCTGCGAAAGATGTGGCGATGCACATCGCGGCGATGAAGCCGGTGTCATTGTCCAGCGCGGAAGTACCAGCTGAGTTGGTCGCTAAAGAGCGCTCTGTGGCTGCTGCTAAAGCGGCTGAAGATGCGGCTGTCGCAACTGCTGCTGGCAAGCCAGTGCAGTCTGATGAAATCGTGGCTAAGCGTATCGAAGGCGGCGTACAGAAATTCTTGAAAGAAGTTTCTTTATACGATCAAGTTTTTGTGAAAGCCGCAGACGGCAAGCAAACGGTAGCCGCGATGTTGAAAGAGAAAGCTACAAACATCAAGGGCTTCACACTGTACGTTGTTGGCGAAGGCATCGAGAAGAAGGTTGACGACTTTGCCGCCGAAGTGGCAGCGCAAGTAGCTGCGGCTTCTAAAGCTGCATAAATCAAAGCTGCATAAATCGTTCGCAAGTTCATTTTTAGCAACCAAAACACCGCATCACTATTAACCCAAAGGAGTCGTCTATGTCTGAGCCAACGCCAGCGAACAATGCACCCGCCTACAAGCGGATTTTGCTTAAATTGTCTGGTGAGGCTTTGATGGGGGACGATGCCTTTGGTATCAACCGGGCCACCATTGTGCGCATGGTTGAAGAGATCGCTGAAGTCACCCGCATGGGTGTTGAAGTGGCAGTGGTGATTGGTGGCGGTAATATTTT
>JANMTB010000025.1:0-14940 GCA_031390045.1 Polaromonas sp. | reverse complement strand
TTGACCCAAGCCTTTTTGAATCGACAGATGGTCAACATCAGAAATAATCTTTTGCGCAGCTAGCATCTCCGCATGCGCCAAAGAGCCGGCAATATCGGCCTGCCACAGACGTTTGTCAAAAAACACACTGGAGGTGTAGCGTTTGACCAAGTCGCTCATGGGTTCAGAAAACAGGGCAGACCAAGCTTGGGATTTTTTATCGAGTTGATTGGTGGACATAGGAAAATGGCGTGTAAGTGACTAATTTCCTCTATTATCGGGCTGTATCCGCTACTTTTAACGCCTTTTTTAACGCATTTTTCAACGCATTTTTAGCCCCGTTTTTCAAGATGTCGCCACAGCAAACCCGCCAGATTAGCAAATCCATTTTGATTTTTGATGCCTGCCAGGTAGGTGTCGTTCTGCGCACAGTCTTGGTTGTTCAGGCGGTTTTGGCCGTTGCAGTGATGTTTTTTGAGACCAGTTTTATCGCATGGGGTGAGAAATTAGCGCTGGTAACTGGCGGTGCGCTGCCTGGTACTTTGATATGGTTGATCGTCACTTGCAGCCTCAAACATAGCCTACAGCGCTTACCGCGTGCATGGCAATACGTGGCGGGTATTGGCTTAGGTTTTTTAGCGGGTTTGTATGCTGCTTCCATGCTGATATTGGCAGCAGCTATCTCTACCAATACGGCGCCCTGGCTGGCTAGCGGTTTTGCTGGAGCGTTGCTAGCTGCAGCATTGGTAGCAGCGCTTGAATGGCGAGCCAAGGGGCGCACACCAGCGGCGACGACAGCAAAGTTAGCCGAACTGCAATCTCGCATTCGTCCGCATTTTTTGTTCAACACGCTGAACAGCGCCATCGCTCTGGTGCGGCAGGAGCCTGCACGAGCAGAAGGTTTGCTAGAAGATTTGAGCGATTTGTTCAGGGCGGCGCTGGCAGAACACGGTGAATCTGTCACTTTGGCACAAGAAATTGAGTTGGCCAAAAACTACCTCTCGATTGAGCAAGTGCGTTTTGGCGATCGGCTTCAAGTGCAATGGCAGCTTGACCCTGCTGCCAACCTTGCCCAATTACCGCCTTTGCTCTTGCAACCCTTAGTAGAAAACGCGGTTCTCCACGGCGTTGAGCCCAGCCCGTTGGGCGCAAAAATCGTTATCTCTACCAAACGCGAGAGCAGCAAGGTGGTGGTAGAGATTAGCAATACCTTACCCTTGGCGGGTACGTCGTCGCCTGCTCCCAATGGCAACGGCATTGCGCTAAAAAATGTGCGCGACCGTTTAAGTCTGTTGCATGATATGGAAAGCTCGTTCCACGCTGGCGTTAAACATGACCACTACCTTGTCAGAATCGAACTGCCCGCATGAACAGTCTCACTATTTTGATTGTGGATGATGAGCTGCTGGCTCGCAAAAGATTGCGCACCCTGCTGGGCGATTGCACTGAGCCAACGGTCATTATTGGTGGCGAAGCCAAAAATTCGGCAGAAGCGCTTGCCCTGCTTGAACAGGTGCAATTCGACGCCGTGCTGCTTGATATTCACATGCCGGGTGGGGACGGTTTGGCGCTCGCGCGTCGCTTAAAAGACTTGTCACATCAACCCGCCATCGTCTTCATCACCGCGCATGCCGAGCACGCTGTAGAAGCCTTTGAATTAACCGCGACCGACTATTTAACCAAGCCTGTTAGACTAGAAAGATTACAGAATTCGCTACAAAAAATAGAGCAATTTAGGCAATTAATACGACAACTAGAGCCAGAAAATACTAAAAATATAGCTAGTGAAATCCTAATTATTCAAGAACGCGGCACGACTGAACGCATACCACTAAACGAAGTGCTTTACCTCAAAGCCGAACTGAAGTACATCAGCGTTCGGACGGCTTTGAAAACGTATATTTTGGAAGGCAGTTTGAGCGAATTGGAAGCGCGCTATCCGGCTCACTTTTTACGAATTCACCGCAATGCTTTGGTCGCAACTCAAGCCATTCGCGCATTAGAAAAGCACTTTGACCCCGTTGAAGGCGACGGCTGGGCGGTGCGGCTGACCAACATTGACGAGCTGCTGATGGTCTCGCGCAGACAGTTGGCTGCGGTGAAAGAAGTGATTTCTAAAGCTTAAACTTAAAACTCAAGCTTTGGCCTTATCCGCCTCGGTGATAAACGAGTCCGCATAAAACTCGTCTTCTGGCAATTTGCACAGTTTCACAAAATCAGCCTGCGCCGAATCGACCACAATCGGCGCACCGCAAGCATAGACTTGGTGTGCACTTAAATCAGGGAAGTCAGCCATCACCGCTTGATGCACAAAACCGGTTCGCCCTTCCCACTCGTCCTCTGGCAAAGCGTTTGACACCACGGGCACGTAGCTCAAATTTGGCATCGCGGCGAGTTGCGCATGCACCCAATCGTCCAAGTACAAATCCGCGGGTCTGCGGCCACCCCAGTACAAAACAGCAGGTCGGTCAATGCCTTGGTGCTGCATGTGTTGAATGATCGCTTTGATAGGGGCAAAACCCGTGCCTGAAGCCAGCAAAATCATTGGTTTTTGCGAATCTTCACGCAGGTAAAAACTACCAAACGGCCCTTCGATGCGCTGGATTTCTTTTTCTTTCATCACGCCAAACACATGGTCGGTAAATTTGCCACCTGGCATGTGACGAATATGCAGTTTCAGCGTTTTATTCTCGGCAGCGATATGCGGTGCAGATGCCATAGAGTAACTGCGTCGAGCACCATCACGCAATATGAATTCGATGTATTGCCCAGCCTTGTATTGCAAGGTGTCGCTAGCGGGAAGTTGAAGCTGAATCACCATCACATCGTGCGATTTTTTCTCCATAGACAGCACGCGTGAAGGCATGCGCTTGATGGGGAAAGCATTTGCCGATGTCACTTGACGCGACTCCAACACGATATCGCTTAGCGGTTTGCCGCAGCAGGTCAAAATATAGCCCGCAGCCTCTTCTTCAGCGCTTAAAGCTTTGGGCTGGTGCGGGCCATGCACGACTTTTCCTTCCAGCATCTTGCATTTGCACGAACCGCAGGCGCCATCTTTACAACCATAGGGCATGGCGACGCCTTGGCGAATGCCAGCGGTCAAAATCGGCTCATCAGCTAAGACGGTAAAGCTGCGGTTGCTGGGTAAAACGGAGACATTAAAAGACAAAGCGGCTGACATGTGGGTATCCTAGGGGGGTCTGAATTCGAGAATTTTTCTAAAGAACACCTATTTTGCCTGTAATTTCAAGTTATTCGACCCGCCTAGTCAGAAGACCCGCCACCACGTATTGGAGCGCTGGTTTGGGCGCTCTGCCAGCGCGGTTTCGCAAACCACGGCTGTTGATTGTGGGTTGCGGTGATGTGGGACAGCGTGCTGCCAGCATTCTCAACGCCTACAAATCTAGTCAAGCTCAGCCTTTACGAGTTTTAGCGCTTACTTCTTCTGCAGAACGCATTCCTGCATTGCGTGCGCAAGGCATCGTTCCTTTGTTGGGCAACTTGGATCATGCGCCAAGCTTTAATCGCATCGCCGGCTTAGCGACGCACATTTTGCACTTAGCGCCGCCGCCGTCTGAAGGTTGGAGCGACCCACGCACCTTGGCTCTAACCCGTACTTTGCGCCTACGTACTGCGCCCAGCGGCTTCATTTACGGCTCGACCAGCGGTGTCTATGGCGATTTAGCAGGCGGCAAAGCCAAAGAGACTTTGTCCACAGCGGCCCGAACACCACGTGCCACACGCCGCGTGAGTGCCGAGCAAACGGTGCGATTTTTAGGTCGCAGCTCTCTCAATACAAGCTTCATACGCACCTCGATTCTGCGCATTCCCGGCATTTATGCCCCGAATCGCGAAGGCGGCACACCCAAAGAACGCTTGCTCAAAGGCACACCCGTGCTGGCTCCTAAAGACGACGTCTACACCAACCACATCCACGCCGACGACCTGGCCCGCGCCTGCCTAGCTGCCCTGTGGCGCGGCAAAGCACAGCGCGTCTACAACGTCAACGACGACAGCCGCATGAAAATGGGCGACTATTTCGACTTCGCCGCCGACCTCTACAACCTTCCCCGCCCCCCCCGCGTCCCCCGCAGCACCGCGCAAGACCAGCTATCGCTGATGCTGCTGAGCTTCATGAGCGAGTCAAGGCAGATGGATAACGGGAGGATGAAACGGGAGTTGCGGTTGCAACTTCGGTATCCGACGGTGAAGACGGGGTTGACTGAGTCAACGCAGCCGAAGTTGTTTTGATGAATCTCACCTAACCCCTCTTTGTCTAAGAAGGAAATAAATTAATTTTTAATTGAATACGCTATATTTTTAATAGCAAATAAAACAACAAATGCGCCGGCTAAAGCTGTATTTATTGCACTATCGGCATCATCTTCAACGCTTTCACCGCCCCTTCACCCATCGCGGCACCAAAGCGCTTCGCTAATCGCTCAGCCACGTTGTCGCGCTTGGTGTAATCGACCAGCTCTGGCGCTTTGACAACATCGCGGGCGACGAAGTCTAGGGTGCCGATTTTGTCGGCCAAGCCCAGTTCAACTGCTTGCTGGCCACTCCAAAACAGGCCGGTAAAGGTTTCTGGGGTTTCTTTGAGGCGTTCACCACGGCCTTTTTTGACGACGGCGATGAACTGTTGGTGGATTTGGTTCAACATGCCTTGGGTGAAAACGCGGTGCTTTTCAGTTTGTGGGCTGAACGGGTCCATAAAGCCTTTGTTTTCGCCAGCGGTCATCAAACGGCGCTCCACACCCAGTTTTTCCATCAAACCGGTAAAGCCAAAACCATCCATCAACACGCCAATGCTGCCGACGATGCTGGCTTTATCGACATAAATTTGGTCTGCAGCCACGGCGATGTAGTACGCGGCTGAGGCGCAGGTTTCTTCCACCACGGCGTAGATCGGTTTTTTATGCAGTGCTTTGAGCCGGTAAATCTCGTCGTTAATCATGCCTGCCTGCACCGGACTGCCGCCTGGCGAGTTGATGAGCAAAACCACAGCTTTAGCGCCTTTGTCTTCAAACGCACTGCGTAAAGATGTCATGACCTGATCCGCACTGGTCTCGCCACCTGAGGCGATTTCGCCCTTGATTTCAATCACCGCCGTGTGTTCAATGCTGAAATCTTTGGTCGAAGCGCCATTGTGAAACACATTCCACGCCAAAAACACGAAAAATGCCAACCACGCCAGCCGTACAAACGTACGCCAGCGTCTAGCGGTTTGTTGTTCCGCCATATAGCTCGTCGCCAGCTTTTCTAGCGATGAGCGCTCCCAATTCACGGGTGCAGTTGGGGTGGGCGTAGCGGATGGAAATTGCGGTTCGTTGGTGTCGTTCATGGGGTATCTTTTATCTGCGGAAGTGTGGATATTGCCACTAAATGGGTCAAATTCGTCAAAATGCAAGCTGAGAGCGCTCTAATTCACAATGCCTCAAAATTCCAGTGGCTTCAAGTTATACGCAGTATGCCAGTGAACCACGCCGCGTTCCTCAGTCAGGGCAATTTTGACCAGCCCACCTTTGCACGGCCCACCCACGCAATCGCCCGTCTCAGGGCTGTATTCTGCCCCGTGAGATGAGCAAACCAGCCACTGCCCATCGCGGTCAAACACCTTGTTTGGCTGCAAATCCAGCTCCATCGCCACATGGCTGCAGCGGTTCAGGTAAGCCTGCGGCAAGCCCTCAAATCGAATCGCAAACGCTCTGCAAGTCTGCCCCGCATAAACCACATCAAACGGCACCGCCAAACCACCGTCGAGCAAATCGGCTGAATTGCAGAGGGGTAATTGCTCGGATGGCTCAGAAGGTGTGGTGAAGTGGATGGTAGATTCGGTCATTTTTACTATATTTTTAATAGCTGCTTAGGCAATAAATACGCCGGCTAGAGTCATATTTAACGCTATTTTAGAGCATCTACACCATCACTGCTGATTTTTGTACGCAGCCAATGCACGTTCAATAATATGACGGTCTTGCGTGTCTTTGTCACGCATCGTTTGCTTGGTTAGAAGCAAGCCTTCAAGGCTGATTGTTTGTACAGGTATGCCGTCTAGGTCAATCGTTTGCGCATATTGGCGCAGGGCTTCGAAAGTTTGCCCATTGGCGTTTAGCATGATGTCAACGACAAATGCGTCTGCCACGCGTATGTTTTCACCTTCTTCAAACCATTCAGGCTCAATGTCTTTAGCCGCTTGGTCAGGCAAGACCATCAAGGCGTCTTTTAACCGCTGCCCAGCCTGCGCATTGGCTGCCACCATGACATCGATATCAATTGTGGCTCTCTGGTAGCCGTGTGCCGCAAGCGCGTAACCGCCTATCAAAAAATACTCAACGCCATGCTCATTCAGAGAACGTAAAAGCAGTTTGAGGTCATCAAGCGTAGCTGGACGGCTAAATTCTTGCATGCTAGGCTGCTAATCTGGCTGCCATTTCAGCCGCTTTTTTACCCATGCCCAAGCTCAAACAGTCAAGCGCATGCTGATTTGCGGCAAGATGCGAGCTATAGCGGTAAACCCCTTTGGGTACAAACGTACTGGGTGCTAAGTGTGCCAAAGCCTCGTTAAAGAGTGCGCCCTGCTTCAGCAACAAACCGCTGGCTTGAAGGCTGATGGTGGGGAAACGTCTTGATCCAACTTGTTTCACGGTGTATGCACCAAATTAACTGAATGTATTTTGATTGTAATGGGAATCAAACGGAGGTGTGTCAATTCGTATTTACTATATTTTTCATAGCACTTTAGGCAACAAATACGCCAGCTAGAGCCATATTTTATGCCATTTTAGAGCATTTCCATCGGATTTATGCATATTTACCCAGCCACTGATCCAACTCAGCCACCGAGTGCGCGATGTGAAGCGGGTTGTAGGCTGCGAAGGTGGCGGGTTCGTGGGCGCCGTAGCTGACGGCGACGCTGGGGCAGCCGGCGTTTTGCGCCATCAGTAGGTCGTGCGTGGTGTCGCCGATGACTAGGGTGCGCTCGGGGGGGACCTTGAGCTCTTCCATCAGTTCGTGCAGCATCAGCGGGTCGGGCTTGTTAGCAGTTTGGTCTGCGGTACGAGAGGCGTGGAAAAGCCCTTTTAATTCAACGGCTTGCAGGGCGTCGTCTAAGCCACGGCGACTTTTGCCGGTGGCGACTGCTAATAAGTGATTGCGTTGTTTTAACGCGGATAAAAGCTCCAAAATGCCTGTAAACAAGCTGATGTCGTTCATGCTTTGGCCGTAGTGGAATTTGTAGCGCTCGTTCAACTGCGGGTATTTGCTGGTCGGCACATCGGGGGCGGCATGTGCCAAGGCTTGCATCAAGCCCATGCCGATGACGTAGGAGGCGTCTCGGTCCGACGGTTTTGCGCCGCCCACATCGACCACCGCCGCTTGGATGCTGCGGGTGATGATGGCGGTGGAGTCGGATAGGGTGCCGTCCCAGTCGAAGGCTATTAAATCGAATTTACGGTCAATTTGACGTGTGGATTTTTGGGTTGTCATTGGAATTAGTTTAAAGAATCAACAAAGCTTTGCAGTTCAGCGGGTAATTCGTTCTGCAATTCGACGCGTTCAGCGGTAGCGGGATGGGTGAGTTGCAGTCGCCATGCGTGCAAAAACATGCGTTTTAAGGCGGTGGTTTGAGTTTTGGAAGGTTTTTGCAGCGCTTTGTTCAGCTCAAAATCGCCATATTTGTCGTCACCCACTATCGGGTGGCCTTCGCTGGCGAGGTGGACGCGGATTTGATGCGTGCGGCCGGTTTTGATGGTGACTTCCAAGAGCGTGAAGCCAGCGAAGGTTTGACGAACTTTGACCAAGGTGACGGATTTCATGCCTTGGGGGTCGTCTTTGGTGGTGACTTTGACGCGGCGTTCGCCCTCGCTTCCATCTTTCGTAGGTAGCAAATACTTATGCAAGGGCTTGTCCAGCACCTTCTTATTAGCAGGCCAAGCGCCCACCACCAGAGCGAGGTAGGTTTTGCCGGTTTCGCGCTCGCGGAACTGGTTTTGCATATTCGTTAAGGCGCTGCGTTTCTTGGCGACCAACAAAATGCCGCTGGTTTCACGGTCCAAGCGATGCACCAATTCCAAAAATTTAGCTTGTGGCCGTGCCATGCGCAGCTGCTCAATCACCCCAAAGCTGATGCCTGAACCACCATGCACGGCAACGCCGGCGGGTTTGGAGATGGCTAAAACGTGGTCGTCTTCCAGCAAAATCGGAAAATCCTTCAAGATGGAGGTTTTGCTGATTTTTCGGCCATCAACAGAGTTAGTTAGCGCTAACTTCGCAATTTCGTTAGCCATTGCCTCGGTTTTCTCTGCCATGCGCTCAGACACGCGCACGGGCGGCAGGCGGATGATGTCGCCCTCCGCAATGCGGGTATCGGCCGACGTTCTGCCCTTGTTGACGCGCACTTCGCCGCTGCGGATGATGCGGTAGATGTGGGTTTTGGGTACGCCTTTGAGCTGGCGGATCAAGAAGTTGTCCAAACGTTGACCGTCGGAGTTTTCGTCAACCGTGACAAATTCGGCCTTGATAGCATGGGTAGCTTCAGACTTGGTATTTAGTGTCAATTCAGGTTTAAGCAATAAATTGGCCTTATCTGCTTGTAATTTGGTTTTTAAGGGTGCTTTTTCCAATCCAGCCTCTATAATGTGATTTACCAGCGCCGCGCTATAAGTAATTGATTTATCTGGAGTTTAGTCCACATCTTACTGAAACGCCCCGCTGGTTTGGTCGATGCCAGCTAACCTTTGCACACACAAACATGACGAGCCAACGCTCGCTGTGGTCTGCGCCAAGCTTGGTTTAAGCCGACGTTTTGAGACAAACCTACGGAATACCCAAAGTTTGTGAGCTTTTGAAAACTGTTAAAAGCTCACAGATATTATTGTTGAGATCAGTTTAGCACCGCGATTTGCGTTTATTTTTAGAAAAACCAAGCCGCCTGACTTGATGTGGATTTCAAGCGCCTACGCTGGCGCATCGCTGCAGATAACGACAGATTTGTTATCGGACAGTGCTGTGCAAGCTCTCCGGCAATTCCTCGTGTCTTGATTCGTCTGTTTTGGCGTCGTTTGCCCGTATTGGGCATGTGATGAAAACAGAAGAAAGATATACCGATGAAACGGATGCTAATCAACGCCACGCAGACTGAAGAGCGACGCCTGGCCATTGTCGATGGACAAAAACTCCTCGACTACGAAATCGAAATTGACGGGCGCGAACAGCGCAAAGGCAACATTTACCAGGCCATCGTGACACGCGTTGAGCCGTCGCTGGAAGCTTGTTTTGTTGACTACGGTGAAGACCGCCACGGCTTTTTGCCGTTCAAAGAAATCTCGAAAATGTACTTTGCTGCGGGAGTGAGTCCGAGCCAAGCGCGCATTCAAGACGCCATCAAAGAAGGCCAACAGCTTTTAGTTCAGGTCGAAAAAGAAGAACGCGGCAACAAAGGCGCTGCGTTAACCACGTTCGTGTCCCTCGCTGGCCGTTACGTCGTGCTGATGCCGAACAACCCGCGTGGCGGTGGCGTCAGCCGCCGTATTGAGGGCGACGACCGCGCAGAATTGAAAGAAGCTTTAGAGCAACTGGAATACCCCAACGGCATGAGCATCATCGCCCGCACCGCTGGCATTGGCCGCAGCGCGCCTGAATTGCAATGGGATTTGAACTACCTGCTCAAACTGTGGACCGCGATTGACGGCGCAGCCAAGGGTGGCAAGGGCGCTTTCTTGATTTACCAAGAATCTAGCTTGGTGATTCGTGCGATTCGCGATTATTTCAACGCTGATATTGGCGATATTTTGATCGACACCGACGACGTGTACGAGCAAGCGCAGCAGTTCATGGCGCACGTGATGCCTGAGCATGCCGCCCGCGTCAAACGTTATCGCGACGACGCGCCGCTGTTCAGCCGCTTCCAAATCGAGCACCAGATCGAATCCGCCTACGCCCGCACCGTGCAACTGCCGAGCGGCGGCGCGATTGTGATTGACCATACCGAGGCTTTGGTGTCAGTGGACGTGAACTCCGCCCGCGCTATTCGTGGTGGTGACATCGAAGAAACCGCCACCCGCACTAACTTGGAAGCCGCTGACGAAGTGGCGCGTCAGATGCGCTTGCGCGACTTGGGTGGCTTGGTCGTGATCGACTTTATCGACATGGACGAAAGCCGCAACCGCCGCGACGTTGAAAACCGTCTGCGCGATGCCTTGCGTCAAGACCGTGCTCGTGTGCAATTTGGCACAATCAGCAAGTTCGGCTTGATGGAAATGAGCCGCCAGCGCCTGAAGCCCGCCCTGTCTGAAGGTGCGTCTATCCCTTGCCCACGCTGCGGCGGTGCCGGTCATATCCGCGATACAGAATCTAGCGCGCTACAAATTTTGCGGATTATCCAAGAAGAATCGCTGAAAGATAGCACCGCTTCTGTGCTGTGCCAAGTGCCGGTCGATGTGGCCTCGTTCTTGTTGAACGAAAAGCGCCAAGAGATCGCCAAAATCGAACTCAAACAGCGCATCAACGTGCTGATGGTGCCGAACAAGACACTGGAAACGCCAAACTACCGTTTGGAGCGCCTGAAACACGACGACCCACGTTTGGAAAACATCGAAGCCAGCTACAAAATGGCAGAAGAGATTGAAGACCCGACGGCTGTGACACGTCGCTCACAAGAGCCGACAAACAAGCAAGTGCCCATCATCAAAGGCGTGTTGCCAGATGCGCCAGCGCCTGCTGCAGCGCCTCGCCCAGTGGCAGCGCCTGCACCAGTTGTCAAAACAGCTGCTGCAACTGCTAAACCTGCCAAACCCGCTGAAACTGGCTTCTTTGCTTGGGTTAAGAGTCTATTTGGTGCAAGTAAGCCTGCAGTTGTTGCACCTGTACGTGCAGTAGCTGACGGCGACAAGCGTGACGGCCGTGGCAACTCTCCTCAACGTGGTGAGCAACGCAACCCACGTGGCGAGCGTACAGAACGACCTGAAGGTCAAGGCGAACGCCGTGATGGTCGTGGACGCAACACACGTGGTGGCCGTGGTGGCGAACGTGGTGCAGAGCGTCAGGGTGAGCGTGGTGCCGAGCGCACGACTGAGCGCCGTGACGAGGCTCGCGCTGATACGCGCACCGAAGGTCGTCCAGAAGGTCGCAATGAAACGCGATCAGAAAGCAGAAACGAAGGCCGTGGCCCACGTTCAAACAGTCGCAACCCGCGCAATGAAGCGCGTGTTGACGCAGAAGGCAACCAAATTGCTGCAAATAATATAGCAACAGAGGCAAATAATACGCCGACTGATGGCAATAATGATGCTCAAAACAGAGCGCCACGCCAAGGTGGTCGCCCACCACGCGGTGAGCGAGCGGAACGCGGCGAGCGTCCTGAACGCGCTGAACGACCTGAGCGTGGCGAACGCCGTGAACGTGGTGCTGAAGTCGCTGCGGTTGCTGGCGTAGCTGCGGCTGGTTTGGTTGCATCATCAGTTGCTGCTGATCAAGTCGATTCTCAATCGGGTTCAGACAACCAAGTTGCTGATCAGAACAGCAATACAGAAGCTGCGCCAGAAGGCCAGCGCAACGAACGCCGCAGCCGTGACCGCTTTGGTCGCGATCGTCGCGAACGTAACGGTGATCGACCAGAACGTGCAGAACGCACCGCAGAGCAAACCTCAGACGTAGCGGTAGCCGGCTATGACGGCAGCGCTCACCCTGCGCCTGCTCAAGCTGAGTTTGCCAATACGCGCCGAGACGCAGCTCCTGTAGCAGCTATTGCAGCTGTAATACCGGTTACAGCTCCTGTATCAGCACCTCTCGTGGTTGCAGCACCGGTCGTTGCGGTTGCAGCAGCTCCTGCTGTTGCTGCAGCCAGCATGCCAGCCGTGACGTCATACGCTTTACCAGTATCAGATCTAGCGCAAGTGGCAACAACGTCTGGCTTGCAATGGGTGGGCTCTGATACGGCAAAGATTGCAGCTGCGCAAGCTGCCATCGCTGCTGAACTTGCCAACGCACCGGTGCATGTGCCGCGTGTGCGCCCGCCAGCTGTGGCCGTTGAAGCTGCGAGCTTGGTATTGGTTGAAACCAAGCGTGATTTGCGCGAGATGCAATTGCCGTTTGAGAAGCCAGCTGCTTGACGTTTTAAGACCTGCAGCTTTTAAATAACTGCAATTCCTCTAAAAGCCGTTGTTGCCTTCGCACAGCGGCTTTTTTCATGGACAATCGTCTGTCTACTATTTTGATATTAGGAGCTGTTCATGTCTATTTACACCAAACTCGAAACCATGGGCATCACGCTGCCGCCAGTTGCTATTCCAGCTGCTGCTTATGTGCCATTTGTTAAAACTGGAAATTTAGTTTTCCTCAGCGGTCACATCGCCAAAAAAGACGGCAAAGCATGGGTGGGTCAGCTTGGCAAAAATATGACCACGGAAGAAGGCAAAGCGGCTGCGCGAAGTATTGCAATTGACCTGATGGGAACTTTGCACGCAGCGGTGGGTGATTTGAATCAGATCAAACGGATTGTCAAAGTAATGAGCTTGGTCAACTCAACCGGCGATTTCACCGAGCAACATCTGGTGACGAATGGTTGCTCTGAGCTGATCGGTGACATTTTTGGCTCAACGGTTGGCGCGCATGCCCGCAGCGCTTTTGGCGTGGCGCAAATTCCCATGGGCGCTTGTGTTGAGATTGAGTTGATTGCCGAAGTCTAAAATGATTACCGCAAAGTTGTCGGTGTTTACCCTCAAAAATTCATGATGCGGAATGACTTTTCGCTATTAAGAGCGCAAACGATTATCATCGTGCCAATTTATGACGAAACGCCTTTCGCGGCGTTGGTTTTGGCATGCGCCAGTTTTTAAACTCTTGGAGCACATTCTGTGAACATACTACTTAAACTCGCCCTAGGCGTGGATTGGATCAGTGAAAAATTTGGCGTCCTTGCCTCATGGACAGTGCTGTTCGCCGCTTTGATTTCTGCGGCCCAGGCCCTCACCCGTTATGGTTTCGACTTCAGCAGAAACTGGATTTCCGAGATGCAGTGGTATTTGTTTGCCTACATGGTGATGGTGGGAGCGCCCATCGTGCTCAAGCTCAACGAACACGTACGCGTTGACTTGATCTACGGAAAACTCAAAGGCAACCGGCCTGTGTACGTTGACTTGTTCGGCTTACTCTTCTTCCTGCTACCTGTCATCAGCATGCTGGCTTATTTATCATGGCCGTATTTTGTAAACACCTTCACTTCCGGTGAAATGTCGCAAAACGCGGGTGGCATGATCCGCTGGCCGGCGGTCTTGGCCTTGCCACTGGGTTTTGGTTTGATGTGGCTGCAGGGCTGGTCTGAAATCATCAAACGGGTGGCGTATCTCACGGGCCACTACAAAATGGACACCCATTACGAAAAGCCTTTGCAATAAGTACCAAAGCACACACGCGCTTTGTTCGAACTTGTTGAAACACCTGATTTAGGAAAATAAAATGGAAATGGTCAATTTCGCGCCCGTCATGTTTGCGGGGCTTATCGTCATCATGCTGATCGGGTTTCCGGTCGCATTCTCACTCGCGGCACTGGGTTTGGGCAGTGCGCTTTATGCCATTCAAATGGGTTGGTTCAAGGTTGAGTTTCTAGGTAATTTACCTATTTCACTGTTTTCTATTTTGAACAACGAGCTGCTCTTGGCGATCCCGTTCTTTACATTCATGGGCACCATTTTAGAAAAATGCGGCTTGGCTGAAGACATGCTTGACTCGATGGGGCAATTATTCGGCACCAAACGCGGTGGTGTTGGTTATTCCGTCATCATCGTCGGTTTTATTCTTGGCGCTATTACGGGCACGGTTGCCGGCCAAGTCATTGCCATGGCCTTGATTTCTTTGCCGGTCATGATGCGGTACAACTACAACATGCGCTATGCCACTGGGGTGTTGGCCGCATCAGGCACGATCACGCAATTGGTGCCGCCATCTCTGGTGCTGGTTATTTTGGCTGACCAATTGAGTGTGCCAGTGGGTGATATGTACAAAGGCGCGTGGGGGCCTTCTTTGCTGCAAGTGGGTATGTTTGCGCTCTACACTTTTGCATTGTCGCGCATCAAACCAGACTATTTGCCGGCCATACCGCGCACAGAGCGCACCTTAGATGGCTGGGCATTATGGAAAAAAGCCTTGCGCGGCATCATTCCATCCGCTTTGTTGATTTTCACCGTTCTGGGTTCTATGGGCGGTTTACCCGGGCAGAAAACAGCCATCGCTACACCTACTGAAGCGGGAGCCATGGGTGTGGTGGGAGCTTTGCTGCTGGCAGCCATGTCCAAACGCCTCTCAAAAGCGCTTGTTTGGGAAGCGATGCAAGGTACGATGCGCCTGACTGCTATGGTCGTGTTTATTTTGATTGGCTCACGTGTTTTTAGTTTGGTGTTTCAAGGTGTTGATGGTGCCAAGTGGGTTGAGCATTTACTGACAGGTTTGCCTGGGGGGCAGGTTGGCTTTTTGATTGTCGTCAACATTTTTGTATTTTTCTTGGCTTTCTTCTTAGACTTCTTCGAAATTGCCTTCATCATCGTCCCCATGCTTGCTCCTGTGGCTAAGACGATGGGCATTGATCTGGTCTGGTTTGGCGTGCTGCTGTGCGTGAACTTGCAGACCAGCTTCATGCATCCGCCGTTTGGCTTTGCTTTGTTTTATTTACGCGGCATCGCAGACACGCTGTTCAAAGACAAGCGTATTCCTGTACCCGTTCAATCCAATGACATTTATATGGGAGCCATTCCATGGGTCATCATGCAAGTGATCTTGGTGTTTGTGGTGATTTTTGTACCGCAATCTGTCACTATGTTTTTGGACAAAGAGATCGATGTGGATATTGACAAAGTCAAAATAGAAATACAAGCACCTGATTATGCAAGCCCAGCTTTGAGTGGCGCAGATGAGCAAAAAAGATGGATGATTTGTTCAAAGATGCTGGTAAATAATAGGCTGTTT
>JANMTB010000189.1:0-16338 GCA_031390045.1 Polaromonas sp. | reverse complement strand
GTTAACCATGTGGGCGAAGTCTGCGCCCAAGCACTCTACACAGCGGGTGCCTTTGCAACCAACAACGCAGCCACCAAAGCACATTTCATCGCTGCAGCCAAAGAGGAAACCGACCATTTGGCGTGGACCAAGACGCGTTTGGACGAATTGGGCGCCCGTCCCAGCTTGCTCAACCCTCTGTGGTACGCAGGTGCGTTTGGATTAGGCTTGATCGCCGGCAAGCTGGGCGATGCCGTGAGCTACGGCTTTGTGGCTGAGACCGAAGCACAAGTGGAAGCTCATTTGCACAGCCATTTAGAAACCTTGCCAGCGGCTGACCATGCCTCCCGCGCGATCGTAACGCAGATGGAAGTAGACGAAGCACGGCATGGCTTAGAAGCGCGCGCTCTTGGCGCGATAGAACTGCCCTCGCCCGTGAAAGCGCTGATGGCGGCTGCGGCTAAAGTGATGACGACGACGGCTTATCGCATCTAATTTTTTACGCGATTAATATTTCATAATGCTATATATTTTATAGCAATATAGGCAATAAATACGAAGTCTAGAGTCGCATTTACTTATATTTTAGGTGCCTACTGCGATTTAAATCTCAATCTGCTCAAAGCTCGTCGTGATGGCCGCCATTTTGCCCAGCATGATGCTGGCAGAGCAATATTTGTCGTGGCTCATTTTGATGGCGCGCTCAATCGCATTGGCTGGGATTTCTTTACCCGTCACGATGAAATGCATGTTGATCGTGGTGAATACTTTTGGGTCGGTTTCTGCCCGCTCTGAAGTGATTTTCACACTGCAGCCTTGCACATTTATCCGGCCACGCTTCAAAATCAGAACCACGTCATACGCTGTACAGCCGCCGGTGCCGGCAAGGAGCAACTCCATGGGCCGTGCGGCAAAGTTTTGACCGCCGTTTTCGGGTTTGGCTGCATCAGGCGCACCGTCCATGTTCAAAATATGGCCACTGCCTGTTTCGGCCACAAAGCCCATGCCTGAGCGCGCACCCGTGTTTCCGGTCCAACTGACGGTGCATTCCATGATGAATTCCTTCTTTTGAATGTTGAAATAAGTCTAAATTGAACTAATTCGATCTAACGAACTGAATTTACACGACGTAAATTCAGTTTTTGCGTCTTTTGTCACGAATAGGCACATAAAACTGAGGGTTTACTCTAAGTTATTTTGTACAAAAGTCGCTTTTGTATGTAAACTGAACCTAAGCGATCGATAAGGTAGCCTTGCTATTTTACGGAAAGCACTGATTGTCTCCTCCATCCTCTGAAAAGATGGATTAAGCCCCTAGCTGCAAAGCTTGGGGCTTTTTTTTGATCCTTTGCTTATATCGCCCGTTTATCATTGGGCCATGAGCAAACACCTGACACCCCAAGATTATTTGCAAAAAACCCTCAATGCTCGCGTGTATGACGTGGCGATTGTGACACCGCTGCAAACCGCGAAAAACTTGAGCCAGCGATTGGGCAACACCGTGCTGTTGAAACGTGAAGACCAGCAAGAAGTGCACAGCTTCAAGCTGCGCGGTGCGTACAACAAAATGGCGAATTTGAGCCCTACCCAGCTGAAAAAGGGCGTGATTTGCGCCTCCGCTGGTAACCATGCCCAAGGCGTGGCATTGAGTGCGACCAAAATGGGCGTTCGCTCCGTCATCGTCATGCCATTAACGACGCCGCAGCTCAAAATCGACGCCGTGCGCGGTTTTGGTGGCGAGGTGGTGCTGTTTGGCGAAAGCTATTCCGATGCTTATACCCACGCCGTCGCCCTAGAGAAAAAGCTGGGTTTGAGCTTCGTGCACCCGTTTGACGACGCCGATGTGATTGCTGGCCAAGGCACGGTGGCGATGGAGATCCTGCAACAACTTCAATCGCAAAATTTAGACAAATTAGACGCAGTTTTCGTCGCCATCGGCGGCGGCGGGCTGATTTCTGGGGTGGCGAACTACATCAAAGCGGTGAATCCGGCCATCAAAGTCATCGGCGTGCAGATGAACGATTCGAATGCGATGATTCAGTCCGTGAAAGCCAAAAAGCGCGTCACTTTGTCCGATGTGGGGCTGTTTTCAGACGGCACAGCGGTGAAATTGGTCGGCGAAGAGACGTTTCGCGTCGTCAACTCAGGCTTGGTGGACGATTACATCGAAGTCAATACAGATGCTGTTTGCGCAGCTATCAAAGACATTTTTACTGAGACCCGCAGTATCGTCGAACCCGCGGGCGCACTGGCGGTGGCGGCCATTAAGCAGTATGTCGCGAAACACAAAACCAAAGGTAAAACCTATGCCGCGATTTTGTGCGGTGCGAACATGAATTTTGACCGCTTGCGCTTCGTTGCCGAACGCGCCGAGGTGGGCGAGGAGCGCGAGGCGTTGTTTGCGGTGACGATTCCAGAAGAGCGCGGCAGCTTCAAGCGCTTGTGCAAGCTGATCAGCACCTTGCCTGCAGGTGGCAAAATCGCTATTAATAATGTAGCTACTCAGACAATAAATACGCCGGCTAGCGTTAAAAATGCACCAAAAATAGCACCTCCGTCACGAAATATCACTGAATTCACCTATCGCATCGGCGACGCAAGCTCGGCGCATGTGTTTGTGGGTTTGACCACCACGGTGAAGGGCGAAAGCGTCAAAGTTGCGCAAATTTTAAGCAAATCTGGCTACAAAACCATAGATTTAACGCACGATGACCTAGCTCGCGACCACATTCGCCACATGGTGGGCGGACATTCAGCCTTGGCCAAAAACGAGCGACTGCTGCGTTTCGAATTCCCCGAGCGCCCAGGTGCGTTGATGAAGTTCCTCAGCGCCATGCGACCCGGTTGGAACATCTCCTTGTTCCACTACCGCAACCAAGGCGCCGACTATGGCCGCATCTTGGTCGGCTTACAGGTCCCAGAGCTGGATAACAAGGCCTTTGACGCGTTTTTGAAGACCCTAGGCTACCCGTATGTGGAAGAGACGAATAATCCGGTGTACAGGCTGTTTTTGAAGAGTTAGCCGCCAGAGTCTAAGCCAAACGCCGCATTCTTATCCTGCCCCAGCGCCGCTACAATTTGCGGCAAAGCCAGCGCCAAAGCGGGTTTCAGTGTGAAAGGGGGGTTGATGATGAACATGCCGCTGGCGGGAAGGCCAGGGCGGACGGTTTCGCCTTCGGAATCGGTGGTTAACTTGCTGGATTTCACCGTCAATGTGGCGTGCAGCCAGCTTTTGCCCAATTTTGTCGCCAGCGTTTTGAGCTTTTTCGGCAAATCATGCGCTTCAGGGCGGGGAATGATGGGGTACCAAACGGCGTAGGTACCGGTGGCGAAGCGCACCATGGCATCGGACACCATGGCTAGCACCCGTGCGTAGTCGTCTTTCATCTCGTAGCTGGGGTCGCATAGGAGCAGGGCGCGGCGTGATGGGGGCGGGAGAAACTTTTTTGCGCCTTCAAAGCCATCTTGCGACAAAACAGCGATTTTGCGGCCTGCTTCGAGCTGGGCAATGTTGTCTGACAGGGTGCGTGAATCGGTCGGGTGCAGCTCAAACAGCTTCAACTTGTCATGGTCGCGCAGCAAATGCGCCATGATGAAGGGCGAGCCTGGATAAACGCGGTGGCTGCCGGTTTTGTTGAATTCGGCGACCACGTCGAGGTAGTTTTGCAGCAGCGGTGCGAGTTTTACCATGCTTGCTTGATCGGTTTTAGCAGATTTTGCCGTCTTTATTGCTACATTTTTAGTAGCTGCTGAGTCAACCAATACGCCGGTTACAGCCTGTTTTTTAGGTATATTTTTAGCTGTATTTTGGCTTTGAACCAGCTTTTTATAGCCCTCGACCGATTCACCGCTGGTTTCAGCGTAATCGCCATCCAAACGGTACAAACCAGCGCCGGCATGGGTATCCACCACCATCAAAGCGGCGTCTTTTTCAAGCATGTGGTTGAGGATGGCAATCAAAGTGGCGTGTTTGAGCACATCCGCATGGTTGCCGGCGTGAAAGGCGTGGCGATAACTGAACATAGGGGTGAATGGTAACTCTTTATGTGACCCCAAAGTGACTCATTCGGTCACAAACAAGCTTCAAACTAGGGTTGCGGTGTATTTACATAAGCATGCTAACCATTGTATAAATTGATTTGAATATATTCCTAATAATTCATCGTTCAAATAATTAATTTAAAAAGGACAAGCGCCCATGATCACCCTGAATATCAACGGCAAAGACCGTTCCCTAGACGTCGAGCCAGAAATGCCTCTACTTTGGGCCCTGCGCGAGGTGCTGGGCATGACGGGAACCAAGTTTGGCTGCGGCATTGCGCAATGCGGCGCGTGTACGGTGCATATGAATGGCAACCCGATACGCTCATGCGCGATGCCTGCATCAGCGATGGTGGGCGCAAAAATCACGACGATCGAGGGTTTGTCTGCCGACAGCACCCACGCGATTCAAAAAGCCTGGGCAGCGGTTGATGTGCCGCAGTGCGGCTACTGCCAATCGGGCCAAATCATGGCGGCTGCGGCACTGTTGAAAGAAAAACCGCAACCGACGGACAAAGACATTGACGACGCGATGACCAATATTTGCCGCTGTGGCACTTACCAGCGCATTCGCGCGGCGATTCACTTAGCTGCGGGTAATAAAAAAATGGCAGCTGCAAATGGTTATACGGGCGAATTTACCGGCATACATGGTTCTGAACATGCTGGCGCACAAGCGTTTCAAGTTTTGGCTGCATCTGACATCAAAACTGTTGTTGAAGGATCTCAAGCATGAACACCCTTCCACAAGTTACCCGCAGAAGTTTCATCGTAGGCTCAAGTTCCATCGCTGCTGGCGGTTTGGCATTGGGCTTACCTGCTTTGATGCAAGATGCCAACGCACAAACCGTGGCGGCTGCAGATGCAGAGGTCAACGTCTGGGTCGTCGTCAAGCCCGACGACACCTGTGTGATACGCATTGCCCGCTCTGAAATGGGCCAAGGCACACGCACCGGCTTGGCGCAACTGGTCGCTGAAGAGCTTGAATGCGATTGGAAAAAAGTCACGACCGAAATGCCGACACCTGGGCAAAGCGTGGCCCGCAAGCGTGCTTGGGGCGAGATGTCCACCGGTGGCAGTCGCGGTATCCGTATTTCGCAAGACTACGTGCGTCGTGGCGGCGCCGCTGCGCGCATGATGTTGATGCAAGCGGCCTCACTGCAACTGGGCGTACCGGTGGCTGAGTTAACCGTGAGCCAAGGCGTCATCAGCCACAAAGCCAGCAACCGTACGGTGCGCTATGGCCAAGTGGCCCTTGCAGCGTCCAAATTACCACCGCCAGACTTGCCATCCATCAAGCTTAAAAACCCAAAAGACTGGGCGATTGCTGGCAAAGCGATGGCGCGTATTGATACCAAAGAAAAGCTCAACGGCAGCTTGGTGTTTGGTGCGGATCTTCGCATGGATGGCATGCTTTGCGCTGCCATCAAAGACTGCCCTGTGTTTGGCGGCAAATTGGTGAGTTTTGACGCGAATGCCATCAGCAAGATGCGTGGCGTCAAAGGCGTGGTGCGTGTCAACGCTACAACCGTAGCAGTTGTAGCCGATACGTGGTGGCGCGCTAAAACGGCGCTGGACAAATTACCGATTGTGTGGGACGAGGGCGCGAACGCCAAAGTTAACAGCGCCGGCATTGCCGCGCATTTAGCAGAGGGCTTGACAGCGAACGTACCACTAGGCACCGTAGCTGGACGCATTGAAGGCGATGCGATGGGCGTGATCGCCAAATCAGCGAAACGAGTAGATGCCACTTACTCCTCACCGTTTTTATCCCATGCGCCTATGGAGCCGATGAATGCGACGGTGAAGCTAACCGCTGGTGCAGACGGCAAAATCGCCCGCGCCGAGTGCTGGGTGCCGACGCAAAACGGCGAAGCCTCGCACGCGGCGTTGGCAGAAGCCGCCGGCATACCGCTGGCGCAATGTGAAATTTATAAAATGGATTTGGGCGGCGGTTTTGGCCGACGTGGTGGTACGCAAGACTATGTGCACCAAGCCACTGCCATCGCCAAGCAATTCATGGGCACGCCCGTCAAACTGCTGTGGAGCCGCGAAGAAGACCAAGCGCACGACTTTTACCGTCCAATTTCACAGGCAAAAATGAGTGCTGGATTGGATGCACAGGGCAACTTAACGGCACTGCATATTCGGGTGTCGGGTCAATCCATCAACGCGTTGCTCAACCCACTGGCTATCAAAGAAGGCAAAGATGAGCGCCAATTACAGGGTTTCTATATCGAGCCCGGCGATGCTCAATTTGGCTACACCATACCTAATTTGTTGACCGAATACGTGATGCGCAACACCCATGTGCCTGTCGGCCCATGGCGCGGCGTCAACACCAACCAAAATGCCGTGTATGCCGAGTGTTTCATAGAGGAAGTAGCCAAAGCAGCGGGCAAAGACTCTCTCGCGTTTCGCCGCGCTTTGATGCAGAACCACCCGAAACATTTAGCAGTGCTGAATGCAGCGGCTGAAAAAGGCGATTGGGGCAAACCACTGCCACCAGGCGTGTTTCGTGGCATTGCGCAGTTCATGGGTTATGCCAGCTACTCGGCAGCAACGTGTGAAGTGTCAGTCAGCCCAACGGGTCAATTAAAAATACACCGCATGGTGCTCGCCACCAATTGTGGCCATGCTGTCAATCCTGATCAGATTGCTGCTCAAGTGGAAGGCGGCGTCGCTTACGGCTTGTCTGCTACTTTATTTGGTGAAAACACGATTGAAAATGGTCGCGTTAAAGAATTGAATTTTGACACTTACCGTATTTTAAAAATCAAAGAAATGCCGAAAGTTGAGACCGTGATTGTTCCTACTTTTGACTTCTGGGGCGGTGTCGGTGAGCCGACGATTTGTGTGGTTGCACCAGCATTGTTGAATGCAATTTTTGCAGCAACTGGCAAACCTGTCCGCCATTTACCGCTGAAAAACCAAGGTTTTACGTTCGCTTAATCGACACCGAACTTATCTTCGAAGTCATCGACGAATGGAGGGTCCGTCCAGCGGCATACCGTTGGCTCGGACCTTCAAATACAGCTCTAAATCGCGCAAATCAGCACTGCCAGGCAGCGGGATAGTGGCTTGCACGCCTGAATAGCAAGCCCGCAAGCGCCTGTCTATCGTGCCCATGGTTTGCCACGACATGCGATAAATGGGGAAACCCGTGGGGTGGCCATGGCTGATGGTGTCTGCACGCATTTGCGCACCCACTTTTTGATCGTGACAATGCATGCAAGCCAAATTCATACGCCCCATGCGGGTTTGATACAAGGTCTCGCCGCTCTTCAACCGTGTCTGCCAAGAGTCGCTAGCTAGCGGCGCACTGGTTTGGGTGATGGTTGTTGTAATGACAGGTGCAGTAACGGCAATCAGTTCATTTTTAGCAGCTTGGTGCAAAGCGGTGCTGAGGTTGATCAATTCTTCACTTTCAATCGTATTCACAGTAGGATTTTGTCTTGATTGGCAGCGCACAATTTGATCTTCTAAGTTGACCAAGTTTTTACCGTCAGATCCCAATCTGGGAAAAGTTGCAGCGCTGCGTTTCAGGGTATTGATCTCGCCATGGCAACTCTTGCATTGACCTTGCCATAAACTTTGACCACGCTCTTGCCACAACGAAATGGGGTTGCGGGTCGCATCGTTTTGCAGCTCTTGCATTTGCTTTGACAAATAAACGCTGCCGCTGGTTCGCTTGTCTTGCAATATTTGCGTTGTATGTGTTGCTAGTGTTGTTTGCGCTATTTGCGCTATTTGCGCAAAAGCTTCGCAAACTTGTAAAGTCAACAAAATGCCTAATGCAGCTTTCAACAACTTCATGGGATGTTGCAAAGTTAAGTTTTTTGAAGCACGCGCTCTAGCGCACCACTTTGGCCTTTGTCGTCACGCCACTCCACGCTAATTTTTACACCTGCGGCAGGAATCTCTGCCGGCAAATTGACAGGAAATGCCAGATAGGGATGCGCAGAAATGCCGATACCCGTTTCGGCTTCAAAAAGTAATTGTTCGCCTAAACGCACTTGAACTGATTCGATCACGTTTTTAGGCACGCGCTGACCTGAATCCAGCACGCGGTAACCTGTCTCCATGGTGTGACCAATCAACAAGACAACCGCCAAGATGCCGCCTGGTTTGACCTCGCCAGTGATGTTCAAACGAATGGGAATGTAAGGGGTCGTAGCAGAAGTTGTAGCCATATTGGGTTAGTGATTAATTTAACTCGCGTCAAAACAGGCCGAAGATGTCAACACGGTGGGTGCTCGTGTGCCCATCAAACTTCCGTCAGACAAAGTAACAACCAGCCACACATCCTGGCTAGCGCCTAGGCGGATACGGGTTTCAAACCGATACGCGTTGAGCGGTGTGCCAAGCTTGATGTTGATGACACGCGAAACCGGGTTGTCGGGCGCAAAAACCTCCAACGACACGATATTTAAACCGGCCGGCGCTTGCAGTTTGATGCCAATCGGCACAGCTGTGCCCGTGTCAGACAAAGGCTCAAGTTCAAGCTTCGCGCCACCCGGGCGAAATTTTAGATTTTGTAATGCTTGGGTATCCATAGGTTTATCCTAACGCAGTGTTTGCAAAGCGGCAAGCGCGTCAGAGATTTGCTCGGGGCTGAGTATCAAGCCAAACGGCGGCATCAAGGTCTCCGGGTTGATTTTGCGCGCGTCCACCACCCATTGCCGCAGTGTTTCCGGACTGTAGCGGCTCGCGACGCCATCCAAGGGGGGTGCAAAGGTGCTTTGAATACCGGTTTTTTTGCCTTGTGCATTGGGAATGGAATGGCAAGCAATACAGTTGCCCAAGCGCTGTTCCAACAAAACACGCCAACCATTCGCCGCATCGGCTGCGTGCGACGCGTCCGATATTGCTAGGCAAAAAAATAAAGCTATGAATTTTTGCATCATTTTTTTAAAGCATTCATGCCCGATGACCAAAAATAGCAGATCCCACTCGCACCATCGTGCTACCAGCCTGGATGGCGGGCTCCAGATCAGCGCTCATACCGATTGACAAGGTATCCAGCTCGTGATTTAGCGCATTTAAGTGGTCAAATATAGCCTTAGCAGGCGTATATACTTCCTGAATTGCTATATTATTTATAGCATTATTAATACCATTCGGCGTTGAATTTGGAATCACATCGGGTATCGCCATGATGCCCCGCAGCTGCAAACGCGGCAATTTGGCAATCTCTTGCGCTAAAGCCAACACCTCGTCGGGTGCGATGCCCGACTTGCTGCGGCTGTCATCAATGTTGACCTGAATACACACTTGCAGGCGTTTGGCATCTGCGGGGCGTTGCTCGTTCAAACGTTCGGCAATTTTCAAGCGGTCTATCGTATGCACCCAGTCAAAGTGTTGCGCCACCAAGCGGGTTTTGTTGCTTTGCACGGGGCCGATGCAGTGCCATTGCAGGCCATATTGGACTGTTTCTTCGGCTAAAGCGGCAATTTTTTCTACCCCCTCGGCAATGTAGTTTTCGCCAAAATCGTGCTGCCCAGCCGCTATCGCCAGCCTGATGGTCTCGGGAGAGACCGTTTTGCTGACCGCCAAAAGCGTTACAGCATCACTATTTCTGCCCACTTTGTGGCAACTTAGTTGAATCCGCTGGTGCACAGCCGCTAAATTTTGCTCAATGTTGGTCATAATTAACTATATAGGTTTTTAAGGGCGATTTGGCTATGGACATCACACAACTGTTGGCTTTCAGCGTTAAGAATCAGGCTTCAGACTTGCATCTTTCCGCAGGTATGCCACCCATGATTCGCGTGCATGGCGATGTACGGCGCATCAATGTGGACGAGCTTGACCACAAAGCCGTTTACGCCATGGTGTACGACATCATGAACGATGGACAACGCAAAATATATGAGGAATTCCTGGAAATTGACTTCTCGTTTGAGATTGAAGGCTTGGCGCGTTTTCGTGTCAACGCGTTCAACCACAACCGAGGCGCTGGTGCGGTGTTTCGGACGATTCCATCAAAAATTTTGACCCTGGAGCAACTCAATGCACCCAAGATTTTTGCAGATCTGGCGTTGAAACCACGCGGCTTGGTGCTGGTCACCGGGCCTACGGGCTCAGGCAAGTCAACCACCTTGGCGGCTATGGTCAACCACCTCAATGAAGAGAAATATGGGCATATTTTGACGGTCGAGGATCCGATTGAATTTGTGCATGAATCCAAAAAATGCTTGATCAACCAGCGTGAAGTGGGGGCACATACACAAAGCTTTGCAGCGGCTCTGCGGTCTGCTCTACGCGAAGACCCAGACGCAATTTTGGTGGGCGAGATGCGCGATTTGGAAACGATTCGTTTGGCGATGACTGCTGCTGAAACTGGCCATTTGGTGCTGGGAACTTTGCACACCTCCAGTGCCGCGAAGACGATTGACCGGATCATTGACGTTTTCCCCGCCGAAGAAAAAGAAATGGTGCGAGCCATGCTGTCCGAGTCATTGCAGGCTGTTATTGCACAAACATTGTGCAAAACCAAAGACGGTTCAGGCCGAATTGCAGCCCATGAAATCATGATTGGCACCAGCGCGATTCGAAATTTGATTCGCGAAGGAAAAGTAGCCCAGATGTATTCGTCGATTCAAACCGGCAACAATGTGGGCATGCAAACGTTGGATCAAAACTTGACCGACATGGTTAAACGTAATCTGATCACCAATGCGGAAGCACGCGGTAAGGCCAAAACGCCTGAGAACTTTCCAGGTTAAATCTTTCTACGCTTATCTTTCCACGTTACGAATTATTCATTTTTTAAGGACACGACATGGAACGCGAACAAGCCAGTAAATTCATCAACGACTTGCTGCGTTTGATGATTTCGCGCAAAAGCAGTGATTTGTTTATCACCTGCGACTTCCCTCCTGCCATCAAAGTAGATGGTATGGTAACCAAGGTGTCGACGCACTCACTCTCAGCCAAGCACACATTGGCATTGACTCGGGCGATCATGAACGATAAGCAAATTGCAGAATTTGAGCGTACAAAAGAGTGCAATTTTGCAATTTCACCGACAGGTATTGGGCGTTTTCGCGTCAGCGCATTCATGCAGCAAGGCCACGTGGGCATGGTGATGCGAACGATTCCAGCAATCATTCCCACGGTTGACAGCTTAGGTGTGCCGCAAATCTTGAAAGAAGTCGCCATGTCCAAGCGTGGCTTGTGCATTTTGGTGGGTGCTACAGGTTCCGGCAAATCGACCACCATGGCGGCTATGATTGATTGGCGCAACGAGCACAGCTATGGACATATCGTCAGCATTGAAGATCCGATTGAATTCGTCCATCCCCATAAAAACTGTGTCATCACGCAACGAGAAGTTGGTATCGATACTGAGAGCTGGGGCGCTGCGCTGAAGAACTCACTGCGTCAAGCGCCGGATGTGATTTTGATGGGAGAGATTCGTGACCGCGAAACTATGGAGCATGCGATTGCATTTGCTGAAACTGGTCACCTGTGCTTGGCAACCTTGCATGCCAACAGTGCCAACCAAGCGCTGGATCGGATTATCAACTTCTTCCCAGAAGAGCGCCGCACGCAGTTGCTGATGGATTTGTCGCTTAACTTGCGCGCATTTGTATCGCAGCGCTTGATAGCCAAAGAAGACGGCAAAGGTCGAACCGCAGCAATTGAGATCATGCTCAATACGCCTTTGGTGTCAGATTTGATTTTCAAAGGTGAAGTTTCTGAGATCAAAGAAATCATGAAGAAAAGCCGCAACTTGGGCATGCAAACGTTTGATCAAGCGCTGTTTGATGCCTATGAGTCATTCACGATTTCGTACGAAGATGCGCTGCGCAATGCAGACTCAGTCAACGATTTGCGCTTACAAATCAAACTATCTAGTGAACGCGGCAAAAACAAAAACTTGGCCGAAGGTACTGAGCACTTCATGGTCATTTAAACCACACGGCTGTAAGGTTTTTAATCAACCCGTGGTTTGGCAATTGCAAATGCCAAACTGCTGTTTTACTTTTGCTTGGCTTGTTCTTCGCTGATGATTTCAAAACTACGAACCACTTTGACCACGCCGGTCACACTACGTGCAATATCGGTGCCTCGATCGGCTTCACGCTGCGATACGCGGCCCATCAGGTAAACCACACCGCGCTCAGTCACTACTTTGAATGCAGTTGATGAGACGTCTTTTGCTTCAATCAAGCTGGCTTTCACTTTGCTGGTGATATAGGTGTCGTTGCCGCGCTCTTGAAGTGTAGAGGTGCTGCCAGCAATGGCCAATTCATTGACCACGAGTTTGACATTTTCAATTTGAAAAACAAGTTGTTCGGCGGCCAATTTGTCGCTGTTTCCGCCAACTTCACCTGTCAGCAAAACACGCCCGTTGTAACTAGTCACACTGAAATTGCCACGCTCACCAAATTTTTCCTTGAGGCGGTTGTTGGCACGAATTTCTATTCCTTCGTCATTCAATTGTGAGCCCGAAGTGCGCCTGTCAGTCGCCACCATCGTCGTGCCAGCGATCACACCGCCAACTACCAAAGCTGCGCAGCCACCCAAGCTGCCTACCACGCTCGAGATCACGAGTGCTTTGACGATGCTATTTGTGATCGTTATTTGAGCATTTTTTAACTTTTGAATCCTATTCATACTGACTCCTTTTCACCTAGTAATTGTTGATCAACACCATCACACAAACAGTGTAGTGCTAATAAGTGGACTTCTTGAATACGCGCCGTGCGCTCATGCGGCACACAAATATGCACATCGGTTTCACGCAAAGCTGAGCTCATTTTTCCGCCACCTTTGCCCGTTAAGGCGATGACCGTCATGTCACGTTCGTGTGCCGCTTCAACTGCTTTCAAAATATTACTTGAACTGCCACTGGTGGTGATGGCAATCAGCACATCACCTGCTTGACCTAAGGCGCGTACTTGTTTTGAATAAATCACGCTGAAATCATAGTCATTGGCGATGGCTGTGATGATCGAGCTGTCTGTCGTCAACGCAATGGCCGCTAACTCAGGGCGCTCGCGTTCATAGCGCCCGACGAATTCAGCAGCAAAATGTTGTGAATCGGCAGCCGAACCACCGTTGCCACACACCAAGACCTTACCACCACTGGTAACGCAAGACAGCAAGGCCTGGACGGCGTCGGCGATGGGTTTGCTTAGTATTTGAGCTGATTGGTATTTCAAATCGGCACTGTCGATAAATTGTTGTTCTATGCGTTGCTCTAACATACCGATAATGATAACCCGTGTTACAAATGACCTTGCCCAAAAATCTTCAATAGTTGCTCATTAAATGTTACGGGGTGTCACGATGCTTCAAAAGCAGCCTTCAGCCAAGTGATGTTCGCTTCCACCAAGACTACGTCAAAACGGCAAGCAGGGATGCGGGTTAGCTTCATCAAATAATATTTTGCTGCAAAAATAATGCGATTTTGTTTGGTTAGGCTGATACTGGCTGCCGCGCCGCCAAACAGCGCACCCGCACGTTGCCTAACCTCAACAAAAACCAACGTACCATCAGTATCCCGCATAATCAAATCAATTTCGCCGCCACCGCGTCCAGGTGTTCGATAATTACGCTGTAATAGCTTCAAACCTGCCACTTGCAAATACGCTAGTGCAGCATCTTCGGCTGCGTCGCCTTTCGATTTGGTGGTGGTGAATGCGGAGGCTAAAATTTTCATGGGGCACAACAATTGGCTACTTCGATTGACACAGCACAAACTTTAACATTGAACGCGCAATGGGGTGGTTGTTTGATGACGGCGCAAGATACTGCTGGCAAGCAATATTACCCTGCGGGTACGCTGTATATCGTTGCTACGCCGATTGGCAACATGGCTGATATCAGTCTGCGTGCTTTGCATGTGTTGAACCTGGTTGATGCGATTGCCTGCGAAGACACACGCCACACACAGCCTCTATTACGCACCTACGGCATCGGCAACGGCAAACCCTTGCTCGCTGTGCATGAGCACAATGAATTAGAGGCGACAGAACAAATAATCATCCGACTACAACGCGGCGAACGTATTGCGTTTGTGAGCGATGCAGGCACGCCCGGTGTGAGTGACCCCGGCTCTAAACTCGTTTCGGGGGTGCGCGCTGCTGGCTTTCGTGTCGTCCCTTTACCTGGCGCAAGCAGTGTCACAGCTTTGTTAAGTGTTGCGGGCATTACACAGAACGACCATTTCAGCTTTATGGGGTTTTTACCGACCAGAACAATGGAGCGTGATGCGGCGGTTTTGAAGCTTAAAGCTATGACCGGTTCCATCGTCCTTTTGGAAGCGCCGCATCGCATTGAAGCAGTCTCCAAAGCATTGGGAATTTTAGGTGATAGGTTGATCACCATTGGTCGAGAATTGACCAAGCAATTTGAAGAGGTTGCAACCATGCCATCTGACGCGCTTCAAGACTGGTTGCAGCAAGACAGCAACCGCTTGCGGGGTGAGTTTGTCTTGGCGCTACATCCGCTGATGCTTGAAGCTGCGCATGACGATGCGTCGCGCATCTTAAAGCTGCTATTGGCTGAATTACCTTTAAAAACAGCCGTCAAGCTTGCCGCCGATATCACAGGTGCGCCACGCAATGCTTTGTATGAATCGGCTTTGCTTTTGAAAAATGACGCAACTACGAATAAATAAAAAAACCGCATAGAAGATCACGCTTCCATGCAGCTCACACTTAAGACCGTCTTATTCAGCGATAGCGCTCAACGCTGTGGTGGTTACACGGCGACCTGTTTCAGCTGTAGGATGGAACGGATCCCAGTATTGATAGGTATCCGGTGTGGCGCAAATCGCAAAAGTTGTTGGGTTTAAACAAGGTGCTGTGTTGTTTAATCCGGCGGCACTCGTGCCATTGAAATCTGCGATATCAACTTTAGAGCCACTATTCGCAGCGCGGAAATTGTTCATTGCATTGGTCAAGCTGGCGTTAAACCCGTTGGACAGTTGTGTCGCGCCAGCTGAAGCCTCTGCACCTAAACTTTTAACATAAGGTGTAGCGCCAACGTCAGGAACGTTGGTCACCATAAATCGCCGAGCGCCAGCGCTATAAAGTTGTTTCATCAAGGCTGAAACATCAGCAGGTGCTGCTGATGTAATGGCGGAACTAGGAACAGCACCAGCGGAACCTAAAACAACCAGCATGTTGTTACCCACGCTGGAAGCGTCAATGACATACAAGGCTTCACTATCTGCTTTTCCACCAGTTGCACCTAAGAAAATTGCAACTTGTGTACACATGTCCGGCACGGAAGATGTGACACCTTCAATACCGCACGTTTTAGCACCACCATAAGCAAAATTGGTCCCGCCAGCAGAAGATCGCGTCACTGACTTGCCGAGTACAGATGCAACATTTTCGATCCACAGCGGCCCATTTGACCAGCGTCCATCATAGTAATATGGCGCGGGTCCAGGTGATGTACCACCCGTAGCCGCAAACACATTACCAGTATCAGACAAACTGGCACCAAACACCACCACTTGGCTGTATTTGTAATAGCTTGGGCTGTCGCTACAACCGGCCACCAACATGGCCGCAGCCAACGCTAAGCCTAGGCGAACATTGATTTTTTTATTGATAGTTTCATTAACGCTCCTGTAAATTTTTGATTATTGAACCCATGCCAGAACACCCAGCAACCGTTTAGTTCGAACCGAATCATGCCTTTGTTACAAGTGAGTGGCTATAGGCAATACCCTAGGAGGAACTAGAGGCGTCGCCCAACAAACGCCTAGGTCGCGGTTTTTAATCCAAAAAGACTAAAAGCATCAAAAACCACTGTTTTTGAGCAATATTTTGACATTAGCCAGCGTATTTATTGCCTAAGTAGCTATGAAAAATATAGCGAATGTTTTACAAACCAAAACCACCGCCCCCTGGCGTCGCAATTTCAAATATATCGCCCGCTTGCATATCGGCTTGACCAATATGCGCTAATAACTCAACACGACCGTCTACACGCTCAATACTATTTTTTCCAACCTCACCAGCCTGCCCGCCAGCGGCACCAAAGGCAGGGTGAATTCTGCCATTACTCAAAATACTCGCTGTCATTGGTTCTAAAAATTGAATACGCCTTGTGCCGCCATCACCACCTATATATTTTCCTTGGCCACCAGAGTTTTTTCTGATTTCAAAACTTAATAATCGAACGGGAAATCTAAACTCCAAAACTTCTGGATCTGTCAATCTTGAATTGGTCATGTGAGCTTGCACGACAGACACCCCGTTAAATCCATTGATGATATTGCCTTGAGTATCAAATTCACCGCCCGCACCGCTACCGCCAGCAATCGTTTCATAATATTGGTATTTATCA
>JANMTB010000178.1:0-2483 GCA_031390045.1 Polaromonas sp. | reverse complement strand
GCCCTGAAAAAAGTAACGACACCTTCTGATGTTGCTGCCAAGCGTGGCAAAAGCATTGAAGACATTTTTGCTTAAATTGAGAGTAACAACATGACGACACAACAAACAGTCAAACTCCAATTGGTACGTAGCCCTATTGGATGCAAAGAATCTCACCGCGCTACTGTGCGTGGTTTGGGTTTACGCAAAGTGAACAGCACCAGCGAGCTGGTGGATTCACCCGCAGTTCGCGGCATGATTAATAAGATCAGCTACCTGATCAAAGTACTATAAGAGGCCAGTGATGGAACTAAATAACATCAAGCCTGCGGATGGCGCAAAACATTACAAACGTCGTGTAGGTCGTGGCATTGGCTCTGGCATCGGTAAAACCGCTGGCCGTGGTCATAAAGGTCAAAAGTCACGTACTGGCGGTTACCATAAAGTCGGCTTTGAAGGCGGTCAAATGCCTATGCAACGTCGTTTGCCAAAGCGTGGTTTCAAATCACATCTGCTGAAGTTTAATGCTGAAGTGAATTTGTCTGCACTCGAATTGCTCGGTGCTCCAGAAGTGGACATCTTGTCATTGAAGCAAGCTGGTTTGATCGGCGAATTGGCTAAAGTTGTCAAAGTCATCAAGTCTGGCACTATCACACGAGCAGTCAAGCTTACTGGCATTGGTGCAACTATTGGTGCTAAAGCAGCTATCGAAGCCGCTGGTGGCAGCATCGCTTAATAGCGTTGTTTGAACATCTAGACTATTAAGGCATAAGCGTGGCAACTGGTTCCAATCAAACAGCAAAAAATGGCAAGTACGGCGACTTAAGTCGTCGCTTGATGTTTTTGTTGCTCGCCTTGGTGGTTTACCGTATCGGTGCACACATACCTGTTCCAGGTATTGATCCGGCACAATTGCAACAGTTTTTCAAAGGCCAAGAGGGCGGAATATTGAATTTGATCAATATGTTCTCTGGTGGTGCTTTGTCGCGTTTTACGATTTTTGCGCTCGGCATCATGCCGTATATTTCGGCCTCCATCATCATGCAATTGCTGGCGTATGTCGTCCCGGCATTTGAGCAAATGAAAAAAGAGGGTGAATCAGGTCGTCGTAAGATCACGCAATATACGCGCTACGGAACTCTTGGTTTGGCTTTATTTCAAACTATCAGTATTGCCCTGGCTTTGGAGAGCTCTCCTGGCATGGTGATTGATCCAGGTTTTGGTTTTAGAGTCACAGCTGTTATCAGCTTGACAGCGGGCACCATGTTTTTGATGTGGTTAGGTGAGCAAATTACCGAGCGCGGTTTGGGTAACGGTATCTCAATTTTGATTTTTGCAGGTATTGCTGCTGGCTTACCAAGCGCTGTGAGTGGATTGCTTGAGTTGGTGCGTACAGGCGCTATGAATATTCTGGTTGCTATTGTTATTGTGGCAGTCGTCATTGGTGTGACATACTTCGTCGTATTTGTAGAGCGCGGTCAGCGTAAGATTCTGGTGAACTATGCTCGTCGCCAAGTGGGAAACAAAGTATATGGCGGTCAGTCATCACATTTGCCACTGAAATTAAACATGGCTGGCGTGATTCCACCTATCTTTGCTTCATCTATTATCTTGCTTCCCGCAACTTTGGTTAGTTGGTTGAGCACTGGTGACTCTATGCGTTGGCTTAAAGACATAGCTGGTATGTTGACGCCTGGTCAACCGATTTACGTGATGTTCTATGCGGCTGCAATTGTATTTTTCTGTTTCTTCTACACAGCCTTAGTATTCAACAGCCGTGAAACTGCTGACAACTTGAAAAAGAGTGGTGCATTCGTTCCGGGTATTCGCCCTGGTGATCAGACTGCAAAATACATCGATAAAATCTTATTGCGTTTGACATTTGCTGGCGCTATTTATATTACTTTTGTTTGTTTGCTGCCAGAATTCTTAATATTGAAATATAATGTACCCTTCTACTTTGGTGGTACATCGCTTCTGATTATTGTCATTGTGACCATGGATTTCATGTCGCAAGTACAAAACTATATGATGTCTCAGCAGTACGATTCACTTCTCAAGAAGGCAAATTTCAAGTCATCTTTGGGGGCATGAGCAAATTATGTCTAAAGATGATGTTATTCAAATGGCGGGGGAAGTGGTTGAAAACCTTCCTAATGCAACATTCCGAGTTAAGTTGGAAAACGGGCATATCGTGTTAGGTCATATTTCAGGCAAGATGCGCATGCATTACATTCGTATTTTGCCGGGTGACAAGGTAACGGTTGAGTTAACTCCCTACGATTTAACGCGGGCGAGAATTGTGTTTCGTGCTAAGTAAATTATTTAATTTATTTGGTACTTGGTGATTTAGTGATTTAGTTTTTTTATAGATATTTGGGAGAATGAAATGAAAGTTTCGGCTTCGGTCAAAAAAATTTGCCGCAACTGCAAAATCATCCGTCGTAAGGGTGTAGTTCGTGTTATCTGTACAGATCCACGCCACAAGCAGCGCCAAGGTTAAT
>JANMTB010000129.1:0-11944 GCA_031390045.1 Polaromonas sp. | reverse complement strand
AGCGCGAAGTCATCCCTCAGCCGCTCGACCAGCGGCCACAAGTCGAACAAACGCCGCTCCAAATGGATGCCCTTGTCCGCTTCAAGGTGTGTGTTTTCTTCCAGTACTTTTTGTACCAATCCTTCAAGCTGCTGAACACTGCGGCGCAGCGATTTCAGCATTTGTGCCGCATCTTCACCATAACCGCGCTTGGGGAGCGACTGCTCCAGCACGCGGCCCGTCAACGAAATGGCAAACAAGGGTGTTCGCAGGTCATGCGCGACAAACGCCAAATACTCCTGTCGCCGTTGCTTCACTTCCAGTGCTTGCTGGGTGGCATAGGTCTCCAAAGCCAAGCCAATGGCATGGTCAAACACCCGGTTGACCACATGAAACGGTTTACCTTGCAGGTTGATGCCGTTCTGAGTTGCCAAGTCGTGGATACAGCCCCGCAAAATGTTGTACTCTGCAACCACTTCTGCAATGTCAAAAGCTTCCTGCAAACGCTGCAAGCCATGCGCAGGCGGACTATCCTCAAGAAGTACTTCTGGAATGGTTGATTCAGAATTTAATTTCAACTCCGTGGCCAGCTCATTAAGCAAGCTCGGCATATGGTCGTTCAGCGTCGGAATATCCAGATGCCGAGCCGAAGCCAGCTCCCGAACCTGAATCCGCCATTGTGAGAGCAAAGTTTGCCGCTCTTGCGTGATGAGATCAGCCAGTTTGTTCAAATTCATCATTCGCTATTTATACACCCGTTTTCAAATCCACTTGGTTGCGAACCATTTTTCGTACGCAACAACATGCGTTCAGTCTTTCAAAATGCTACTAATTTAATAGCACATTAGGCAATAAATACGCCGGCTATGTGCCAATTTTATCCTATTTTAGCCTATTTTCTCGGTTTTATTGGTGCGCGCCGTCAAACGCTATCTCAGCTTTTATATGGAGCACATGCTGCTGGAAGAAGCGGTCATCCTGCCCGCCGCGCAGCGCGTACTGGATGAGCAAGATTGGGCAGAACCAGACGCCGCCTTCGCCACCAACTGCGACCCCCTCACCGGTAAATACCCTCGAGACGCCACCAACACCCTACATGGGTTCAGTCAACTTGCTCCGGAAGAACGCCATCAGCGACGGATAAGGTAGCCCAGCACAAAGCCCGCAACCACAGCCATTCCGACTGCCTTCAGCGGGTTCGCTGAAACGTAAACGCGGGTATCCGCAACCAGTTGCTCCTGCGAGGCGTTTATGCTGGCGCCTTGTTCGGTCAGCCAGTCGAGCCTCGGAGCGGCCGCGCCAGCCGCCTTGTCCACCGCCTGGTGCGCCATTGCCGCGACTTGGTCGATCGCCGGCTTGGCTTTGCTCGCCGCGCTGTCTGCGGCCTCCACAATTGAATCGACAACTGCGTGTGCACTCAAAGAGGCCTGCTTCACAGCGCCTTCCGTGTCAGGCAACATTCCAGCAGTCGGGGGAGTGTTGTCGCGTGCTATGGTTTCCATGTGATTCTCCTATAGTTGAACAAAAAAACGGACATTCCTATACAGTGTCCTACGTGAATGGGCCGACCGCGTCGCTCATCCCGACTGGCGGTCCGGCACTGGCGTGCTCGTCGCCAGTAGCGGCATCGGCACGCGCGATCCATGCCGGTTGGCATAGACCCAGGTGTATTCAGCGCCCAACAGAAAAATCTGCGCGGAGTAGTACACCCATGCAATCAACAACACGAACGAGCCCGCCGCCCCGAATCCGGACGCCAGGCTGCTTTTGCCCAGGTACAAGCCGATCAGCACTTTGCCAATCGTAAACAGCAGCGCTGTCACTGCGGCGCCGGTCCAGACGTCGCGCCAGGGGATCGTCGCGCGCGGCATGATTTTGTAGATCATCGCGAAAAGCACCGTGAAGATACCGCACGAGACCGCGAAGTTCAGGATCTCAAAGTACACAACCCAGCCTTCGAACCAGTTGTTCCACCACTTACCCAACGCTGCGAGCGCCGCGCTAACGACCAGCGATACGGTCAACATGAAGCCCAGACCGAGTACGAGTCCGAACGACAGCAGACGCGTGCGCAACAGCTGCCAGATGCCCAAACTCGACTGCGCTGCTGGCACGCGCCAGATACGGTCCAGCGCGCTTTGCAACTCTGCGAAGATCGCGGTCGCACCGAGCAGCAAGAGGGCGATTCCGACAACAGCCGCGACCACACTCTTGGCCGGTTCGCGCGCGGCTATGAGCATTTCTTGCACAGCCACCGCGCCTTCCTCCCCCATTATTCCGCGCAACTGCGCGACGATCTCGCCCTGCGCAGCTTCCTGCCCGAACACCATTCCCGCCACCGCGATCACGATGATGAGCAACGGAGCAAGCGAAAAAAGCGTGTAGTAGGAAAGGGCGGCACCCATACTCGGGGCGTAGTCATCCAGCCAGGCGTTGACGGCCGCCTTGATCATCTGCCCTTGTTGGTTCAACCAGCTTCCCTGCGGCTGAGGTGTCTCCAGTTGCGGCGCTGCGCTTGGCTCTGCTAAATCCAGCTCTGCAGGTGAGTCACTCATGGTTGGCTTTCGGCGCAGAATTCAAGCCGGGCTGGCGCCGCTTTGCACTAAACAGGATAGCCTGGCTGCGCAGCGAATGCACCAAGGAGCAGCCAGTCACCCGACTTTGTGCGCACAGGTGTAAGTTCGTCAGCGGTTGTGCATAGGGAGGTGCCATGTTGAGTTTTCGCAGCGTTGTTACGGAACATTCTCGCGCGAGGCACTCCCCGTATCTGTGTGCCACCGCACCAACAGTGAATAAATTGTCGCTCTGGCCGTGTTAAAGATTTGATAGGCTTGAAGCCTGACAAAGACTTCGTCCTACAACCAAGATCTCGATTAACCCACATTGCCTATTCATAGCTTGACATATCATTCCATGAAACTTTGAACTGATGCTTGAAAACAGTGCGGAATTTAACTTAAATCAAATAGCAAACTAGAAATGATTGCTATGGATAAACTCAAAAAATTAAATGAACCTCCCATAGAGAAAAAAATCGATACTGGCATTAAAGTTAGCATAAAGCAAATGCCTGTGCCCTTGCTTCCGCATGAAAGGGATCAATCGACAGAAAATCAAGTCAATCCGGTCGACAGTAATGTAAAGCAAGCCGCTAAAGATATAGCGCGAGGGCTTAAAGATACAGACCGGGGGGAAGAAGTAAATCGTGTGTATCAAAAGTTGAAGACCAAAAAATAAATCCTGTAATTTTGATTTAATCTCTGTTTTTACTGCAGCCAAGCAAGCATTAAAAAAAGTATCGTCTGGCTGGCGTAATAGAGCCTAAACTACAAAATAACTAAAACTCTGCTGCGCCGTAGTGGCTAATTTTGTGACCTCACACCTTCCCATTTGTCTAGCGTGAGTTGGAACATGAAGTCTGCGGGAAACCGATCAAGGTTGCGTTTGACAGCCTGATTCAGTACCTTGGTGGTCACGTCGTAAAGTCCAGCCAGATCAGCATCCAGCAATACCTTCTCGCCCCGGACTAGAAAGACGAGTTTTGCCAGATTCTCTGGTTTGAGAATGATTTGTGTCATAGGCTCAATTATTTAACAGCCAACTCACGCACCATCACACGCGGTTGACAAATTGTTTGCGGCCGGCTTGGAGGCGGTCGAAAAGAGTGGTCATGTTTCAATCGTCGTTTTTAAGAGGTAAAGGGCAAAAATGCTACTAATTTAATAGCACTTTAGGCAATAAACACGCCGGCTAAGTGTCGATTTAAGGGGTAAATATCGTTTAACCAGCATTTAGGCAGCTTTTATCAGCTTTGCACAAGCATATCAGCGTACCCATCCCCGATAATCTAAGCCTATGTCCGTGCCCCAAAATCCAGTTAATCCCGCCAATCTAGTCATCGAGTTCCCTGAAACTCTCCCCGTATCCGGCAAACGTGACGAGATCACGGCGGCGCTGCAGGCGCATCAGGTCATCATCGTGTGTGGTGAGACCGGCTCGGGCAAGACGACACAGTTGCCCAAAATCGCCTTGGCGATGGGGCGCGGCAAGCTGAATTACGCGCCTGGACAGCACGCCAAACTCATCGGACACACTCAGCCGCGCAGAATTGCGGCCAGCTCGGTCGCCAAACGGATTGCCGAGGAGCTGAAAACGCCGCTGGGCGAGGTGGTGGGTTTCAAGGTGCGGTTTCAGGATCGACTGAGCCGCGACGCCTCCGTCAAACTGATGACCGACGGCATTTTGCTGGCCGAAACGCAGACCGACCCGTTATTGAAGGCCTACGACACCATCATCATCGACGAAGCGCACGAGCGCAGCTTGAACATCGACTTTCTGCTCGGCTACCTGCGCCAGATCCTGCCACGCCGTCCCGACTTAAAAATCATCGTCACATCTGCCACGATTGACGCGCAGCGCTTTGCGGACCATTTTGCGTCCCGCCAGGGCCCTGCGCCCGTCATCATGGTCTCGGGGCGGATGTTTCCGGTCGAGCAGCGCTACCGGCCTTACGAGGAATCACGCGATTACGGCTTGAACAACGCGATTGCGGATGCGGTGGATGAACTCTGGATCAACCCGCACAACGGCGGAGATATTTTGGTCTTTTTACCCGGTGAGCGCGAAATCCGCGAAGCTGCCGACCACTTGCGCGGTCACCTGAGCCACCAACCCATCATGCGCAACGCTGAGGTGCTGCCGCTGTTTGCGCGCCTGAGTCAGGCCGAGCAGGACCGGATTTTTGACGGCCACACGGGCAGGCGTATCGTGCTGGCGACCAATGTGGCCGAAACCTCGCTCACTGTGCCTGGCATCCGTTACGTGATTGACGCAGGCACAGCGCGGATGAAGCGCTACAGCTTCAGGAGCAAGGTGGAGCAGCTGCTGGTCGAACCGATCAGCCAATCGTCCGCCAACCAGCGTGCGGGCCGCTGCGGGCGGGTGGCAGACGGTATCTGCATCCGGCTCTATGACCAAAAAGACTTTGACGGCCGACCGCGATTTACCGAGCCAGAAATTTTGAGAAGTTCACTCGCGGGCGTGATTTTGCGGATGAAATCTTTGCACTTGGGTGTGGTTGAAGATTTTCCTTTTCTCGAGGCACCGCAAGGCAGGGCGATTGCCGATGGCTATCAACTGCTGAATGAACTCGGCGCGATGGACGATGCCAATGAATTGACGGCCATGGGTGTCGAGCTGGCCAAACTGCCACTCGACCCGCGCGTGGGTCGGATGATTGTGGAAGCGCACGAACGCGGCGCGCTGGACGAGGTGCTGGTGATTGCCAGCGCCCTGAGCGTGCAGGACGTGCGCGACCGGCCGATGGAGGCGCAGCAAGCGGCTGACCAGGCGCATGTGAAGTTTGACGACGAGAAGAGCGAGTTTTCGGGGTATTTGAAGTTGTGGAAGTGGCTGGAAACGTCGAAAGGGGGCGCGCCACATATGCCCGCTGGCGCGGAAGGGGCACCCGCACACAAACTCAGCAACCGCCAATACGAACTGTTGCTGCGCCAAAACTTCGTCAACATCCGCCGCGTGCGTGAATGGCGAGACATCCACAGCCAACTTGTCACCGTGGTGGCGGAGCACAAATGGCGGGTCAACACCAAACCGGCGAGCTACGAAGAGCTGCACATGTCCATGTTGGCCGGCTTGCTGGGCAACGTCGGCTGGAAGATAGAAACCGAGGCGGCGACCGGTGGGCGGGAGGAGAAAGGCCAACGTGGTGAATACCTGGGCGCACGCGGCATCAAGTTCTTCGCCCACCCCGGTGCGCATTTGGCCAAAAAACCGGGGCGATGGATTGTGGCAGCTGAACTGGTCGAAACCACGCGCCTGTTTGGTCGCGGTTTGGCGAATATCGAACCGCAGTGGCTGGAAAAAGTGGCGGGTCACCTGTTAAAGAAGCAACTGCTAGACCCGCACTGGGAGAAAAAAGCCGCCGAAGTCGTCGCTTTAGAGCGGGCCACGCTCTACGGATTGGTTGTTTACAGCGGCAGAAAAGTCAACTTTGGCCGCGTCGACATGGTCGCGGCGCGGGAGATTTTCATCCGCGAGGCGCTGGTGGCTAACAACTGGGAAACGAAACTGCCGTTTTTAGCCTCCAATGAAAAGCTGATAGCACAGGTCGAAGAGCTGGAGCACAAGTCGCGCCGGCAGGACGTGCTGGTGGACGACGAGCTGATCTACGCCTTTTACGACCAACAACTGCCCCCTGACGTGTGCAGCGGCTACAGTTTTGAAAACTGGTATCGCGAAGAAATCAAGCGGCAACCCAAGCTCTTGATGCTGACCCGCGACGAGCTGATGCGGCACGAGGCCGCCGGCATCACCACCCAGTCCTTCCCTAAAACCATCCGCCTGGGCGGCGTGGACTGTCTGACCACCTACCTGCACGAACCCGGCGACGCCAAAGACGGCATGACGGTGACCGTGCCGCTGTTTGTGCTGAACCAAGTGAACGACGAGCGCTGCGAGTGGCTAGTGCCTGGCATGTTGAAAGACAAAATCCAGGCGCTGCTGAAGTCCCTGCACCAGCGGCCGCGCTCGCGCCTCGTGCCGCTGCCCGAAAGCGCAGCGCGCATGGCGGCGGAGCTGAACGTGCCCGAAGCCTACGGCGCGACAGGTTTGGTCGAAGCGTTGCTCAAAAAAGTACGCGACGCGACGCAGGTGGACGTGCAACGGGCAGACTTCAAGCTGGACATGCTGAGCCCGCACCTGTTCATGAACTTCCGTGTGGTGGACGAGCATGGTCGCCAACTCGGCACCGGTCGTAACCTGGGTGCCCTCAAAGCCGAGCTGGGGGCGAAGGCGCGCGGGGCGTTTCAGGCCTTGGCCGGGTTAAAGCTTTCGGGGTTGAATTTGGCTCAAACCACGCCTTCAAATGCCTCTCAAAACGCGGTTTTAAGTTCAAATTCTCAAAATAAAGGGTCAAATCAGCCTATAGCCGGCGTATCTATTGCCTCATCAGCTACTAAAAATATAGCAAATTCAAAACCCACAGAATCGCCAGTTTCTCCTGCAGGCCAGCGCTACACCGCCTGGACCTTCGGCGAACTGCCCGAGCTGATGGAAATCAACAAAGGCGGCCAGACCTTGATCGGTTTCCCTGCGCTGATAGACCTGCAAGATGCTGTCAGCATTGAAGTTTTTGACGAGCCCGATGTCGCAGTCGCCAAACACCAAGCTGGCCTGCGGCGCCTGTTTGCACTGCACATCAAAGACGCGCTCAAGTATTTAGAGAAAAATATCCCCGACCTCACCAAAATGGCCGCGGCTTACATGCTGGTCGGTCGCAGTGCCGACAACACCGGCGGCGGCACGCTGGAAGAGTTGCGCGAGCAAATCATCGCCAAAGCGCTGGACCGCGCCTTTTTGCTCGACCCGCTACCAACGAATGCAGCAGAATTCACCAAGCGATTGGAAGAGGGCCGAGGCCGTCTAACCTTGATCTCCAGCGAAATCGCCCGTTTGGTCGCCACGATTTTGCAAGAATACGCCACCGCCGCCCGCAAACTCAAAGACACCAAAAACGCCCCCGAAGCCACAGCAGACGTAGCCGCCCAGCTGGCCAGGTTGATGCCCAAACGCTTCATCGCGCTCACCCCCTTCACCCAGCTTCACCATTTCGCCCGCTACCTCAAAGCCATCACCGCGCGGCTGGACAAATACCGAGCCGACCCCGCCCGCGACGCCACCAAACTGGCCGAACTGCGCCCCAGCGAGCAAAACTACTGGCGCTTGGTCGCAGAACGAAAAGGCGCGGTTGATGACCGCATGATGGAATTCCGCTGGCTGCTGGAAGAACTCCGCGTCAGCTTCTTCGCCCAAGAGCTGCGCACCCCGCAGCCGGTGAGCGTGAAGCGGTTGGATAAGCTTTGGGTGCAGATTAAGAGCTGATTTATGGCTCTAGCCGTTGTATTTATAGCCTAAGTAGCTATATATTTCATGGCGTTTTACACCACTAAATTAGCAGCGTATCCAGCGGGCTGGCCGTACCGCCCGCCGCAACCTTGAGCACGTGGGTGTAGATCATCGTGGTTGATACGTCTGAATGACCTAACAGCTCATGCACCGTTCGAATATCTGTGCCAGCTTGCAGCAAATGAGTTGCAAAGCTGTGGCGCAGTGTGTGGACAGAAACGGGTTTGCAAATACCAGCCAGCGGCACCGCCTTTTTTAATGCCCTTTGCAGACGTTCTTCAAATAAGTGATGCCGCCGCTCAACCCCAGTGCGAGGGTCGATTGACAATGTAGGCGACGGAAACATCCAAAACCAACCCCACGTGTAGCCCACTTTCGGATATTTGGCCTCCAAAGCGTGCGGTGTTTCTACCCCTCCACGCTGCGCTTGGCGGTCTGCCTCCCACAGCGCACGCGCTGATAACATTTGCTGACGCAGTGCAGGCGCTAAACTGCGTGGCAACATTACCACCCTGTCTTTGCCGCCCTTCGCCTCGCGCACGATGATGGCAAGGCGGTAAAAAATCCACATCTTTAACCCGCAACCGCATAGCCTCCATCAGCCGCATCCCTGTACCATAAAGCAATCGCGCCAATAGCGCGGTAATGCCATCCATATTTGCAAGAACACCAGCCACCTCGTCTTTGGTTAAAACACTGGGAATGCGCGGTTTGGTTGTGGGGCGATTAATATCTTCCAGCCAAGGTAATTTGACACCTAAAACCTCGCGGTACAAAAACAACAAGGCACTCAACGCTTGGTTATGGGTTGATGTAGATACTCTGCGCTCAGTCGCCAACATCGTCAAAAATTGCTCAATCTCAAGTCCAGCCATGTCGCGCGGATGTCTCATCACACCGTTGCGCCCATGCCATCGCACGAAAAACTTGACCCAATGTAAGTAAGTCTTCTCCGTACTTAGGCTATAGTACATGTACCGAATGCGTTCACGTACTTGGTCTAGAAGTCGCGTTGACTGCAAAACAGGACTGCGTGGTTTCATGGATTTTTTATACCTGTAAAAATTAACAGTATAGTTGCGTAAAACCCAAGCTGCAAGCCATTCTCAGGAGATTTTGATGAACAGATTATTCCGCAATCGCCAGATTATGTTGCAGGTTTTGCGGTATAAATTACGTTAGAAGGCATAACCAAGTGTACTTGCTACAGAACTATCCAGTCGCATTTCTCGTGACGGTCGTACTGCCGGTGGTGTCCGGGATCGTGCTGGCGCTGGGCGGTTATGACAGCTTGAGCGCTCGGGCTGACTCGGACGCGCAGTTGGGGTGCATCGAGAAGAATACTGAGCAAGTGCTGAAACAGTTGCCGGATGTCAATGCCACGCTCACCACACTAGCGCGTTATGAACGCACTCTCACCGCATCCGGCCAGAGGGATGAAGCGTTGGCGGCTGTACTTACTCAGTATCAGGGCATGAGGCGCGCTTCGGAGACTTGGGACAGACTACGCGCATCTACAAACCACGAGGAAAAGGCAAGGTTAGCGTCCGAGGTGCTGGACGTGCTGAGCAAAAATCTCATCAAAGTGGAGGTGCCTGAAAACCTCCCAAGCAGGCCGTTGATCCTGGGACTGGGTTCGAACGTGTTTCGGGTCTTGTTCGCTGTACCGATGCGCATTCCGCCCCAGCTCGAATTTCAGAACCTTCCTGCTGGAACCCAAGCAGAAGTCACCGAAAAATCGGAGTTCGGATTCACAGTGAGATTCCTGCCGCCGGAAGTGCCAGTGACTAGCTTTAGGTTTATGGCGAGTGCCGAGTTATGACGCGCCGCATACCTTCTAACAAAACGATTGAGATGGACGCTCCGCAAGCGGATCGCCACTCATCTCCACATTAGACGTCATACCCACCCACATTTCACCCTTGGAGTAACCCATGCCCACACAGGTCGACTTCTTCTTCAACTTCGGCAGCACGTACAGCTACCTCTCCATCATGCGACTGGAAGATGAGGCCATGAAGGCGGGGTTGGAGGTGCGTTGGCGACCTTTCAATGTCCGCAAGCTCTTCGTTGAACAGACAAACATCCCGTTTCCCAGAGAGAAGGCGGCGAAGGTAGCCTACATGTGGCGCGACATCGAGCGCCGCGCTGCACACTTCGGACTGGAGTGGAATGGGATCCCGCCGTATCCGGTGGATCGCTCCGGCCTCGCGAACCGCCTGGGGGTCATCGCAGGCAAGGAAGGGTGGGCGCCTGCATTCACCCGCGCAGCGTACCGCGCATGGTTCATCGACCACAAAGACTTCGGTCAACCCGAGGTCGCAACATTGTTACTTTCGGAACTTGGCATGGACGCGCAAAAGCTTATTGCCCGAGCCGAAAGCGAAACCGTAAAGTCCGAATTTGACGCGGAAACTGATGTTGCAAGATCACTCGGCATATTCGGAGTACCTACATTTGCAGTCGGCAATGAGATCTTCTGGGGTCATGACCGAATGGAAGACGCATTCGCATGGGCACGTCAATCCGGTGCCGCCTAACGGGTCATTCCAGCGGACGCTTTGCGGCGCTGAATTATAACGTTGGGCAAATACCGACAATGTCCTTAAAGACAAAGGAGATCATAATGAATCGAAAGCAGTATTTTTTCATTCTTTTAGGCAGAAGGCTCCATATGCGGATTACAGCATTGTTTTTCCTTGCCTTGGTATCCTCAGTCGCCTGGGCGGATGACCAACTCTGGGAGAGGCTAAAAACTGAGCCGAATCTTGTCGTGCTTATGCGCCACACCCATGCCACGGGCGGTCATCCACTCACATGGGACAAGACTGGCAATTGCAGCGGTGAGCGTGTGTTAAGCCAAAAAGGGAAGAAACATGCGCGCCAGATCGGAGAGGTATTTGCGTCACATGGCATAAAACCCATCATCATCAGTTCCCCTATGTGTCGTTGTCGCGAAACCGCTCAACTCGCATTTGGGGAGCAGTCCGTAACCGACCCCGAGTTACGCGAGATCGCAAGTGCGGATGCAGAGCGCACCAAAGCGTTCGAAAACAAAGCGCAGTCACTCATCGCGAGCAAGCGCGGGGTGGTCCCCGTGGTATTTGTAAGCCATACCCCGAATATCAATCAGCTCACTATGGAGTTAATTGACGAAGAAGATCTGCTTATTGGGCGGACAAACGAAAAGGGAGAGATCGACGTATTGGGGAAGATCACTTTGCGCCCGTGAGAGAAACGCACAGGGTGCGGTATATGCCCATAGCATTGTGCTGTTTATCCAGCCTAACCCTGCATTCGAGAGGGACGCGCCAAAATCGGCTCGCCCCTCAATTTGAACGTTGGGCCGCGCACACTGCCACGCGGGTGACCAACCTTCCAATCCCGGCAGATAAATGAGGAGATGAATATGAACAAAGTAACTTTGCTGTCCACCCTGGCCGTTGTCGGTTTTTTTTCAGTGCCTGCTTTGGCGGGCACGCCGCTTAGCGGCGAGCAGATAAAACAGCTAGTTTCGGGCAATACGGTGGCTCTCCACTCCAATGCCAGGGGCAAATACTACAAAATCTTTTATGCTACCGATGGAACAGCCATTTCCCACGATGAAAGCAATGGCAAGAATTATCCAGGTACTTGGCGCATCACCGATTCAGGTGAGTGGTGCAACCATTGGCCTCCTGCAGAAGATCGCTGCGGACAGGTTATTGACAATGGCGACGGCACTTACAATCGTATGGAAAATGGGAGTCTGCGTTCAGTCTGGAAAAAGATTTATCCAGGCAATACCATCGCAAAATAGGAATCTTGGCAATACCATCTGCCTAACCCATCATTCCACCGGACGCTGCGCGATGAAGCCGCGCACCGCCGGTGAATTCAAACGTTAGGCCTCTCTCAATATGGCTCAGCGCTTTCGTCTTTCAACTCACCAACGCTGGCTCAAAACTCCCTGCCTTAAAGGGCAGCAGCATCAGGACACACCGATGCTTAAGTTCGGTGACAACGAGAACAAGTACCTCAACAAATGGGAGTTATTAGGTCT
>JANMTB010000106.1:0-61828 GCA_031390045.1 Polaromonas sp. | reverse complement strand
TATTTTCTTGGGCGTGCCCTTCAACATCGCCAGTTACGCGCTGCTCACCCACATGGTGGCGCAGCAGTGCGACTTGGATGTGGGCGACTTTATCTGGACCGGTGGCGACTGCCATATCTACAGCAACCACGCCGAGCAGGTGAAATTGCAACTTAGCCGCGAGCCACTCCTGTACCCTAAACTAGTTATAAAACGTCGACCAGCATCGATTTTTGACTATGCTTACGAAGATTTTGAGATCATCGGTTACGAAAGTCACGCAGCCATCAAAGCGCCAGTAGCTATATAAGTCAAACTTATAAAGCTAAAAATAAGCAACCAGTGCGCAAATACTGCTCAAAATTTACAGAAATGTAACAAAACATATCAACTGTTTCGCAAGGTAAAAGTCGGTGAATTCTCCAACTAAATCACATTTTTATATGTATACTTTTGCATCACTTCAATACCGAAGTTACCTCAAAAATAATACTATGAATATACTAACTTTACTAACAATTGGTGTTTTATCAGGTCAAGCCGCATCGTTGCTAAACGGTGGCTACAGCTTAGGCGCACTAGGTAATAGCATTGCAGGCATCACCGGAGCTTTGTTCTTAGGTAAGACAATATCCTTGCTTTTCGGTTTATCGAGTACCGAAGCGATGGTTGCAGGTGGACTTGGTGGTGCGTTGGTGATTCTGCTGGTTTTCAAAGCAGCTGAATCGCTAATTACAGTTAAGAAAAATCGTTTGATTTAAAGACCTCATTTATTTCTTCCTTCGTGCGCTAAATGCGCAAAATAAAGGCTTTAGTTCATTAAACTAAAGCCTTTATTCATGCAAATCAATTTAATCTGGGCCCAAGCACGAAACCGCGTCATTGGCAACAAAGGCACCATGCCTTGGCATTTGCCAGAGGATTTGGCGCATTTAAAACGAATGACGCTAGGATACCCCGTCGTCATGGGGCGAAAAACATGGGACTCGATACCGCCAAAATTTAGGCCGCTTCCCGGGCGAACCAATGTGGTAATTACCCGTCAAGTCGATTGGCGTGCAGACGGCGCGTTGCCAGCGAATAATATGATTGAGGCGCTATCGATTTGTGAGCATATGAGCATCATCCTTGACCCCAGTCCAGAGCAAGTTTGGGTGATTGGTGGGGCTCAAATTTATGCGCAAGCCTTGCCCCTCGCAAAGCGAGTCGTCGTCACCGAAATTGATAGTGACTTTGAGGGTGATGCCTACGCACCCATACTGGATGCTGATTGGAAAGAAACAAACCGTGAACAACACACCAGCACAACGGGCTTGAAGTACAGCTTTGTGACATACACTCGCGTTTGATTTTTACAACTAGGAAAAAAACATGTCAGGACAAGGTTTTCACGTACACGGCCCGCACGATCACGAACTAGAACACGCCGCCCAAGGCGGGCATGATGACGATCATGGTGGCAGCGACAAAGGCGGTATGGTCGGTCAAATCGCCGTCGTAACCGCCATCATTGCCACCGTGGGCGCTATTTTTTCGTACCAGGGGGGTACGACGCAAGCCAATGCTGGACTGTTCAAGAACAATGCGGCGATCAAAAAAACCGAAGCGTCGAACCAATGGAATTTCTTTCAAGCCAAAAGCACCAAGCAGTCTTTGGCCGAACTGGCGAAAGATTTAGCCCCTGAGGATAAAAAAACGGGCTACCAGACCAAAATTGAACGCTACGAGAGCGAAAAAAACAAGATCAAAGGGGATGCGGAGAAGCTGGAAGCGGAGTCGACTGACTGGGACAAGCGAAGCGACGAGCAAATGCATCAGCACCACCGCTGGGCGCAGGCAACAACCGTCTTGCAAGTATCGATTGCGATGGCCGCGATTGCGCTGCTGACCCGAAAAAAATGGTTCGAATACGCGATGTTTGGCATTGCGGGCATTGGTCTTGTGCTTGGCGTGTTGGCCATGCTGCACAAGTAATACCATGCAATTTGCGACCTGGAACATCAACTCCCTCAGCGTGCGCCTGCCGCAGGTGCTGGACTGGCTGGCCACCCACCCCGTGGATGTGCTGGCGCTGCAAGAAACCAAGATGACGGATGACAAGTTTCCGGCAGCTGCGTTTCTTGAAGCGGGCTACAACGCGCAATGGTTTGGCCAAAAAACTTACAACGGCGTGGCGTTGTTGACCAAAGCTGCGCTACCCGTAGCGGATGTGGTGAAAAATATTCCTGGTTTCACCGATGATTCGGCGCGGGTGATAACGGCAACTATCGTGGATGAAAAACTGGGAAGCATCCGCGTCATAGGCACGTATTTCCCCAACGGGCAAGAACCCGGCAGTGAGAAATTTGACTACAAAATGAGTTGGCTACGTGGTTTGCGTGATTGGCTCAAAGAGGAGCTGGCAACGCACCCCAACTTGGTCATCATGGGCGACTACAACATCACTTTTGATGATTTGGATGTGTGGGATCCCGTCGGTTTAGAAGGCACGATTCACTGTACCGAAGAAGAACGCTACCAACTGCGCGCTCTGATAGCATTGGGTTTGACCGATTCGCACCGCTTGTTCGAACAACCCGCCAAGTGCTACAGCTGGTGGGATTACCGTGATTTTGGTTTCAGAAAAAACAAAGGCATGCGCATTGACCATATCTTGGTCAGCAACGCTTTGAAAGCATTCGTGACCGCCTGCGCCATCGACAAAGCTCCGCGTAAAAACGAACGGCCGAGTGACCACGCGCCGGTAGTTGTAACGCTATAAATAATATAGCTGCTTAGGCAATAAATACGCCGGCTATAGCCATTTTTATCTATTTACTCTTTGTCTAAACCTAATTCTTGAATCTTGCGCGTGATGGTGTTGCGGCCAATGCCTAATTTATGCGCTGCATCAACGCGGCGGCCTTTGGTGCTTAGCAAAGCAGCTTGAATCAAATGCGATTCAAAGCGACGCGTCATCTCGTCCCACACATCAGTCCGCTCAGTCGCCAATAGCTCTTTAGCGACTTTGGCCATGCCAAGTTCCCAATTGCCGTCATTCGACATCACTACGCGCTCGGGCTGAACTTCTGGCATACCTTTGTAGGAGATACCTTCAGCAGACTCAGGTCGAGCGACTATTTCAGGTTCAGGATGCGATGCAAGTTGTGACATCGCTTCTGCGTGATAGGCATTCATGGACGAACCCTGCACTTCTGGCGGTAAGTCTTTGGGCTCGATCACTTGGCTAGGCGCCATCACGGTGAGCCAATGGCAGATATTCTCTAGCTGGCGCACATTGCCTGGAAAACTAAAACCCGCCAACTGCGCCAAAGCCGCCTCAGTAAAACGCTTAGGCTCGACGCCTAGCTGTTTGGCGCTTTGTATGAGAAAGTGCTTAGACAGCATCGGAATGTCTTCACGACGCTGGTGTAAAGCGGGCAGACGCAGGCGAATGACGTTCAAGCGGTGGAACAAGTCTTCCCTAAAACCGCCCTCTTTGACGCGCTGCTCCAGGTCTTGATGCGTCGCGGCGATGACGCGAACATTGGTTTTGATCGCTGTGTGGCCACCGACACGGTAGAAATGACCGTCACTGAGCACCCGAAGCAGCCGTGTTTGTAAATCAAACGGCATGTCGCCAATTTCGTCTAAAAACAGGGTGCCGCCATCGGCCTGCTCAAAGCGGCCACGGCGCATGGTGTGCGCGCCTGTGAAAGCGCCGCGCTCGTGGCCAAAAAGCTCGCTCTCCAACAAATCTTTGGGGATGGCTGCGGTGTTGATGGCGACAAACGGGCCTTCGCGGGTCAGTGTTGGCAGCAAATTTGAGCCCGTTTTAGCCGCAGATTTCGTCACATCACCGCGTGGCGAATGTTTGTGCAAAGCGCGGGCAACCAGCTCTTTACCGGTGCCGCTTTCGCCGGTGATCATCACTGTGACATTGCTTTGACTCAATTTGCCGATAGCGCGAAAGACGTCCTGCATGGCAGGCGCTTGGCCCAACATTTCGGGCGCTGCCACCATGCGCTCTTCAGCCACCTCTTCACGCAGGCTTTCGTCCACCGCGCGGCGAATCAGCTCCACGGCTTTGGGCACATCAAACGGTTTGGGCAAATACTCAAACGCGCCACCTTGGAAGGCAGACACGGCACTGTCCAAGTCAGAATACGCCGTCATGATTATGACGGGCAAACCGGGGAATTTTTGTTTGACTTTTTCAAGCAAATCCAAGCCCGAGCCACCGGGCATGCGGATGTCGCTGACCAAAATTTGCGGCCCCAACTCGGAATTTTGGTCACTGCCAACTTCAAGCTCTGCGAGTGCGGTGAGCACATCGCGCGGGTTGGTAAAACTGCGCGTGGGCAGGCTTTCGCGCAGCAGTGCTTTTTCTAAAACGAAGCGGATGGATTGGTCATCATCTACGATCCAAATGGGCTTCATGTACTTACTTGCCTTCCAGTGGCTGCCAAGAATCGATCAAAGATGAGTCAAAGCAGCGGTATTAATATTTTGAAATCAGTCCGTCCTGGCACGCTGTCGCATTCAATCAAGCCATTGTGCTGCCCAACAAAGGTTTGCGCCAATGTGAGCCCCAAGCCTGAGCCGCCTTCTCTGCCCGACACCAGCGGGTAAAAAATGCGTTCTTTGATTGCATCCGGAATGCCAGGTCCGTTGTCTATGACATGCAATTCCAGTGCCAATTTATAGCGCTGTTTACCAAAAGTCACCTGCCGTGCAATACGGGTTTGCAAGACAATTTCAGCCTCAGCTGTTTGAATTTGGTTTTCTAGGGCATAGCTGGCATTGTGAACGATGTTCAACAGCGCTTGAATCAGCTGTTCTCGGTCGCCTCTGAACTCAGGAATCGAGATATCGTACTGGCGTTTGATGGTCAAACCTGCAGGGAACTCCGCCAAGACCAAAGAGCGAACGCGCTCGCAAACCTCATGAATGTTCACATCGCCCACCACATGCGGTCTGCGGTGCGGTGCTAAAAGCCTGTCTACCAAGGATTGCAATCGATCCGCCTCATGTATCACCACTTGGGTGTATTCATGCAAGCTTTTGTCGGCAATTTCCATCTCAAGCAACTGCGCGGCTCCGCGAATGCCGCCTAAAGGGTTTTTGATCTCGTGCGCCAAGTTTCGAATTAGCTCCTTATTCGCTTGTGCTTGCTCTTGCGAACGTTCCTCGCGGTCTTGCTTGGTCTGTTGCTCAATGGGCAGCAATTCCACCATGATGTCGCTGCTGGCATCGCTTGGCGTCACGATCACGTGCACGGGAACGGGCTCTTGCCCCAAGCGCTTGAGCCAAGCATCGTAGCGCAAGGTGGCAAATTGGTTGGCAATAGCACCTGCGAGCGCTGCATCCATTTGCTCGGGTTCGGTAAAGCAGTGCGAGATGTGTGCGCCTTGAATGACGCGTCGCGATGTGCCTAAAGCGTCTTCTAAGGCGGCATTGGCGAACAGCACAATGCCAGAATGCTGAACCACAGCCACAGAGGTGGCTAATAGGTCAAAAGGCTGGTACTTAATTTGATTTACCCGTAGCGCTAGGGTTGCGGCCTAGTTCACGTTTGATGCCTACGATATCGCTGCCATTACGGGCAATATTGGCCTTCAGCTCTGCAATGCGTTCGGTGTAACGTTGTGGCATTTTAATATCCAGCGCATTTCTATCTGGCTCGCCGTTGTTGTATTCTTTCAAAAGCTCGGCTTGTTTGGCTTCGGATCGTTTTAATTCAGACTCTAAAATCGCCCGTGAATCAGAATCACGTATTTTTTGGTCAGCATTGTCAACGCGCGGGGCACTTGTTGAGACTGTTTTGGGCGATAGTGCAGCGACGCGGACTGGCTCTGCGGCAGGCATGCGATTGCCCTGCACGACGGTGACGTTGCCGCCCTCGACGAGTTTGCAGCCTCCGCTTTTTGAGTCCTTGATGTTGTTGGTGTACTCATTGCCACAGCGGTAAATGCGCTCTTGGGCAAAGCTACTGCCTACCTGAGCTCCAAAAAGGACAACAACAAAACACTCAGCCCACAAGGAGGAACGAACAATGGTCGAAATTTTCATAGGTTTCATTATCCCGCAATCTACCGAAATCAACAATAAAGCAAGCCGCAAACGGCAAAAGGACGGTAAAAGCAAACCTTTACCGTCCTTTTTAGTCTACAGAAAGCTGAATAAGTTCAGCTAACCGGAGCTACAAGCTCACTTTACAGCGAGTAGTACATGTCAAACTCAATCGGGTGGGTAGCCATACGCATGCGTGTGACTTCGCCCATTTTGAGTTCGATGTAAGCATCGAGCATGCTGTCGGTGAAGACGCCGCCTTTGGTCAGGAAAGAACGGTCTGCATCGAGGCAATCCAAGGCTTGGTCCAAGCTGTGGCACACGGTTGGGATCAATTTGTCCTCTTCCGGTGGCAGATGGTACAAGTCTTTAGAAGCAGCTTCGCCCGGGTGGATTTTGTTTTCCACGCCGTCCAAGCCAGCCATCATCAAGGCTGCGAAGCCGAGGTAAGGGTTCATCAATGGATCTGGGAAACGCGCTTCAACACGGCGACCTTTAGGGTTTGCCACGTGCGGAATACGGATCGATGCAGAGCGGTTTTTGGCAGAATAGGCCAATTTCACCGGTGCTTCGTAGCCTGGAACCAAACGCTTATAGCTGTTGGTGCCTGGGTTGGTAATGGCGTTCAAAGCACGAGCGTGCTTGATAATACCGCCGATGTAGAACAAGGCGTAGTCAGACAAACCTGCATAGCCATCGCCAGCGAACAAGTTTTTGCCGTCTTTCCAGATGGACTGGTGTACGTGCATGCCAGAGCCGTTGTCGCCAACGATAGGTTTTGGCATGAAAGTAGCGGTTTTGCCGTAAGCGTTAGCTACGTTATGTACCACGTATTTCAAGACTTGAGTCCAGTCAGCGCGTTGTGTCAATGTGCTGAACTTGGTGCCCAATTCGTTTTGGCCAGGGCCTGCAACTTCATGGTGATGCACTTCGACTGGGATGCCCAAAGATTCGAGAATCAAAGACATTTCAGAGCGCATGTCGTGCATGCTATCAACTGGAGGCACTGGGAAGTAGCCGCCTTTGATGGTTGGACGGTGGCCGTGGTTGTTGCCCTCCATCTTCGCGCCAGAGTTCCATGGTGCTTCGTATTCGTCGATCTTGAAGAACGAACCAGACATGTCTGTGTTCCAGCGAACGCTGTCAAACACGAAGAATTCTGGCTCTGGACCGAAATAGGCTGTGTCGCCCAAGCCAGAAGCTTTCAAATAAGCTTCAGCGCGCTTGGCCACAGAACGTGGGTCACGGTCGTAAGCTTTGCCATCTGCAGGCTCAACCACGTCGCAACTCATGAACATCGTTGTTTCTTCAAAGAACGGGTCAATGTTGGCGGTATTGGCGTCAGGCATCAATTGCATGTCAGATGCTTCAATGCCTTTCCAACCAGCGATGGAAGAACCGTCAAACGCGTGGCCTGAGGTGAATTTGTCTTCGTCAAAATGAGACACAGGCACGGTCACGTGCTGTTCTTTGCCACGGGTATCGGTAAAGCGGAAGTCAACAAACTTGACCTCATTGTCTTTAACCATTTTCATCACGTCAGCGACGGTCTTTGCCATCAAAATCTCCTAAATTCGCCATTTGGCGGGTTAATAAAACAGACTAAACAAGCTTAATAAGCATGATTTGTGCCAAGGATTTTACAAGCTTCTCTGCTCAAATGAAGCCAAACTGCACCAGAAACGAAAATTTACCTTTCAATGCATTGCACTATTTTGGTGCAATAAACATGGGTATGGTCATTAACGCACCAATTCAGGCCCTAATTTCGATTCAAACTTCTGAAGCCCAGCCAACATGGCAGGGTAAGCTAGTGCCACGGCCTCTGGTGTCCCCTTGACACCTAACTCGATATGCCGTCCATGCGTGGGATGATCCACACTTGGCAAGCTAAAAACCTTGATGCCAGCGTGGTTCTTCTCCAATTCCAGCATCAAAGGTGTCAGCATGGCTTCCATCGAGCCAAAAACGATCACCGATTTTTCAATATACGCCGATTTTTGGAAATGATCGGCGTATTGCGTATCCAACACAGAAGCCACCATAGGCCACGCCATGACCGGAAATCCAGGCACGAAGTGGACAGCGCCCTGCCCTGATTTGCCGACGCAACTAAAACCCGGAATCTTGTTGTACGGATTCGCAATAATCTTCGCACCAGCTGGGAACATGCCCATGTTCAGGCGATGAATATTATCCGCGTGCGCTGGCTCATAAGCCGTGCCGTTCTCACGCGCTACATCTTTCATCCGTTCACGAATAAGGGTCTCAGCGACGGGGTGCAAGGCAAGCTCAACACCCAATGCTTTAGCCGCACATTGCCGCGTGTGATCATCTGGTGTCGCGCCTATGCCGCCAGTGGAAAACACCACATCGCCAGAGTCAAAAGCGCGTTTTAGCGTGGTTGTGATGCGCTGAGGCGAATCGCCCACGTAATCCGCATACTCAAGCTGCAAGCCGCGCTCCGCCAGCAGCTCGACGACTTTGGGTAAATGCTTATCCACGCGTTTGCCGGACATGATTTCGTCACCAATCACGATGAGGCCGAATATGGGAGTTTTTAAGGTATTTGACGTGGTGTTTGACATAAATGGGTCAAGTTTACAGGGACAATCTTCAGGGAGATCATTAAAAGGTTATGCAGACAAATAACAGAGAATACCTTTTTACTATCGAATTGATAGCAAATATATGAATAATCACGCCGGCTAAGTCGTCAAATCCATATAAAATTATCCAAAACTAGACTTTTAATATTTGCTATGTTTATGATAGCTGCTTAGGCAATAAATGCGCCGGCTAGATCGCAATCTTGTTGAAATAAGTGCCGATTTTTATACGGTGAACTTTAAAAACCCATTTTGGGCGGATCGATCTTTTTAGGAACTTCTTCAATATATTCCAGTGTGGGCGCATAGGTTGAAGACGCAGGAAATGCCGCCGCGCTTGCCTTGGCTGCAGCAGCGGCGGTTTGGGCAGCGGCTTTGGCTGCTACTTGTTCTGCTAATTGATCTGCCACTTTAGTAGCCTCTGCAGCGGCTTCTGCAATGGCTTTTTCTGCCCGCAATTGCGCCAATGCCGCTAGGCAATAGTGACTGAACCACAACGAAGCAAAACCAAACACCAGCGTGTAAATCCAAATCGCTACAGGTACTAAAACAATGAATGCCGCCGCAAACAACGCACCCGACGCCCACACCAAACTAGGTGCGGCGCCTAGGTAGCCGCTGATGATGCCTATGACCAACAAATTGCCACGGTGATTCTTCAAAAGCGTTTTCCGCTCCTCGCTGCTGGCGTGCTCAGCCAAGGCGTCGAAGCTCATGACACGGTAGGTCAGCCAGCCCCAAATCAAGGGTGGCACAATCAAAATCAAGGGCGGAATAAACCACAGCGGAATCGACACCAGCAACGCCAAAACAGCGACCAAGGTTGAACTGAATGACCACCCCACCATCGCCGCAAAAGAAGCGCCTTTTTTGTGCTCAAGCTTCGGGAAACGCCGCTCTGAGACTAATGACACCATCGCCGGCGTCATCAATACCGCGACCAAGATAAGCGACAAAATCACCACAACGGGCGTGATGGCAAAAATCACCAAGAGCGGCACCAACACCGTTTTTAAGCTGCCCATGCCATTGTTTTGCAACCATGTCCAAATGGTCGTCATCCAGCCAAATGAATCGAGCGACACGCGCACCCATTCCAGCACCGGCTCCCAAAAGAAATAGCCCACACCCAGCGCTAAACCGATCATGATGATTAGCGGCAAAAACGACAGCGCGATCACGCGTGGGTGCAAGCAGTACGCAGCAGCTCGCCAAAAGGAGTTAAGCATCAAGTTCATAGCACTCCAATATAGCTAAAAAGCCCTAAAAGGCAAAATTTAGCGCAAATTACCGGTATGACCTAATGAGTAACGACCTGGTTGTGGCCAAACCGTCAAGCCATGCGGCTCGCGGCCAACCTTGATTTTGTCTACCGCGCCCGTATCGGTATCAAAACGGTACACGGTGTCGTCATAGCGGCCACCCAGCCATAGGTATTTACCATTTACGCTGACGTTGCCCATGTCAGGGCTGCCACCGCCAGGAATGGCCCACGTTTTAGTGACTTTTTTGGTTGCAAAATCCACCACGGAAACGCTGCCAGGACCATTCGGTGTGCCCCGAATTTTGTTACTGCCACGGTTGGCGACATAAAAACTTTTGCCATCGCGGCTAGGGTAAATGCCGTGTGCACCCTTACCCGTAGGAATGAAACCAGTTTGCTTGAACGACTCACCATCCACCACATGCACACCGTCGACCATCATATCGGCAATATAAAAAGTAGAACCATCAGGCGAAATCCGCACATCTTGCGGCATACCTGGCGTGGTACAAATTTGCGAGCCTGGACTGTCGGGGTCTGCAATGTAACGCATTTTTGTGCTCAGTGCGCTGGTTGCAGTCGGGTTGACTTTTGCAATGGCCGCCAAGGCGTTAGGACGGTCAAAATACGCATTGAGTTTGACTGTTGCAAGCACCTTGCGGTTCACCAAGTCGATTTTGGTGATGGAGCCGTTGAATTCGCAGGTGAATACCGCAAATTTGCCGTCAATCGAAAAATCTGCATGGTTGATGCCAGCGCACAAAGGCGTAGGTATCGTGAACTTCATCTCCATGGTCTTCGCATCGCGGAAATCAAGGCGTTTGTAGGCCTCTGCCACCACGATCGCAAATTTGCCGTCTGTTGACCAATACAGGTTGTACGGGTCATCTACAGGGATGGATTTGCCAGATTTTCCCGTTTTCGGGTTGATGGGTGTCAAGCTACCGTCGGTGCGGCCCTCGGCATTGTTCGCCACCCACAGCGTGCCCAAATCCCACGACGGTACGACGTGCTGCGGGTTGATGCCGACTTTGAATTTGTCGATAACTTTTAGTGTGTTCGGGTCAATCACCGAGACTGTGTTTTCACCGCGATTCGGTACATACACGCGCTCCAAAGCGCCCTCAACAGCGGGGCTCATTTTGCTCGATACAGTCTCGCTGTAGAGGTTTTTAGGATCAACCACAGCAGGCATTCCTGCTACTGTATTAATAGCTCCAGAGGCAACAGATGCGCCGGCTGCAGCCAAATTTGATTCTTTTTTAAGCGTCGACTGATTAGCTGGAACAGTCGGCTGAGTCGTGGTTTGAGCCACAGCCCAAGCACCCACAATCGCACTACCCGCTAGCACACTGGCAGCGGCAATCAGCAACTTCTTCAATGTTTTCGTATTTGTCTTCGTATTTGTAATCATGCCAATCGTCATTTCTGAATTGCTTTTTGTATTGCTAAGATGCTCATTTTAACCATAGCGTCCGCTGCTATTTGGCCTAATGCTGCGGTGGCGGCTCTGGGGTCGCCCAGTGTGCCACCTGCCCTGCCTTCTTTGGCAGCTTCGGCAAACTTGTCGGGTTTCACCATGATGGGCTCAATCGCCATCAAGAGTGACGTGTCTGCCGATCCAGCGTGGGTGCCGATTTCAGCGTCGCTCAGCCCTTTTGCCTGTAAAGCGGCGATATAGTTGGCTTGCGTTGCTTTGTAGTAATCGCCAATGAAATGCATGCGTGCAGGTGCATTTTTGCTGTCTTTGTTGAAGGTAACCGCCACTTGCGCCAGCATGGACTGGTAATTGCCACTGTCACCCAATATCACGATATCGGTAAACCCATGCTGCCGAAAGCTACGCGCCGCCGAAAGCAGCATGCTTTTGAAGGCGTCATCAGAAATCGATATCGTGCCTGCCCACTTCATGTGCTCGGTCGGTGGGCTGATGTTGCCTTCGGGTACATAGCTCACCACGGGCGCGACGATGGTGTTGATTTTTTGAGCAGCTAATTGCTGAGCAATCCGCCCTACCAGCACCTTGACGCGGGTGTTGTGCTTACCAAGCGCCATGTGCGGCCCGTTTTGCTCGGTACCGCCCACAGGAATGATGACCAATGAAGGTGAATTTTTCACCATCGCGCTGACCTCTTGTGTCGTAAGCTCTTCTAAATAAACACTTTTTTGTGAAAAAACAGACAAAGGCAAACACAACAAAGCAAGCCAAATAGCCGTAGTTTTCAGTGGATAGCGCATCATTCAGCCTTACTTTGAGTCATTTGTGAAGATGGCGAGCTAAGCATCAACGCCATATCCGCCTCATTGAGCCAGCGCCATTGACCTGGCAACAGGTCGTCCGGCAGCTTCAAACCACCAATTTGCGATCTGTGCAGCCCCTCCACGCGGTTGCTCACAGCCGCCAGCATCCGCTTGACTTGGTGGTATTTGCCCTCTGTCAAAGTGAGTTTAATGTGATGCTCAGAGATTATTTCGGCCGCTGCGGCTTTGACGGGCTTCGGGTCATCGTCCAAAACGACACCAGCGAGCAGCTTTTGCAGTTGTTTGTCGTCCAACGGGTGTTTGGTGATCACTTCATAGACCTTGGACACGTGCTTTTTCGGCGAACTCATGCGGTGAATGAACTGGCCATCGTCACTCATCAACAGCATACCCGTGGTGTCTTGGTCCAATCGCCCAACAGCCTGCACGCCTTGAATCGCGCTTTTTTGCGGACGTAGACGCAACGGCGACGGCAAAAAGGTGTAGATGCTGGGGTGCATGGACGGCTTTTGAGAGCATTCGCTGCCTGTAGGTTTGTTAAACAGCACATAAGCCATCTCGTGGTATTCCCAATCAACGCCTTGCACCCGAAAGCGGAATCCTTTTGTAACGTAATTTGCTACATTATCCATAGCTATCTTGGCAACAAATACGCCGGCTGATGAAGATTTATCCTCTAAATAGACCTCTACCAACCCTTTTTCAATCAAACCCGCGCACACACGGCGCGTGCCGAAGCCTTGGGTATACAGAATATCTTCTAAATGCATCATTTTGCTCATGGCTAATCATAGCCTGCGCGCAATTTGTTTCGCTCACTTTGTAGCTGATTCGTGCTTTGATCCATTTTTCTCGTTTTTCCAACCAATTTTTAACCAACTTCCATCCATTTTTACCCTTTTTTCATCCATTTATAAGGGAAAACCCTATACTGATATTTGTTTGTACATTTCTACAAACGACAAGTGAGGGAAGTTGATTTGATCAATACTGAAACTACACCAATCACAGCCAGCAAAATGATGGCCAACTGGGCGGGGCAATTCTCGCCATACCAGCTCAACCCCCTTGGTTTGAACCCCTTGCGTGACGTGTTGAAGCGGCAAATCGACTTTGAAGGCTTGCAAAAAAAAACAGCCCATTCAAACTCTTCATGGGTACCACGCAGGTCAACACTGGTAAATTACGCATCTTTCGCGAAAACGAGTTGACGGTGGACGTGCTGTTAGCCTCATCTTGCCTGCCCAAGATTCATCACGACATTGAAATCGACTGTGAACTGTACTGGGACGGCGGATACACGGCCAACCCAGCGGTTTTCCCATTGTTTTACGACTGTGATTCTGCCGACGTGCTATTGGTACTGCTCAACCCGTTGTTGCGTGAAGGCAAGCTCAACACCGTCGAAGAGATTGAAACCCGCATCAACGACTTAGCCTTCAGCGCCCACTTTATGCGGGAAATGCGAATGTTTACGCAAGCCGCTCATTTTTCTGAAAGAAGTCAATTCGACAAAGGTAGGCTTGAGCAGCGCTTACATGACATGCGCTTTCATATGATCGATATCAACGAGTTACCCACCTTAGAGCGATCAGACACCAAAGTGCTAGCCCACACACCTTTTTTAGAACTGCTGCGCGTGCAAGGCAACGAGCGTGGGCGGGAATGGTTAAAGGCACATGCAGACAGCATTGGCGAGCGGGGAACTTTGGATGTGAATAAGTGGTTTGGGTGAAAAAAATATCATCTTTGGGTGATCCCAATGTCTCCTAGGTGCATTTTTCTAGATCGTTCAGGTATATACTTTTTTTAAAATCTAGAAAGATTTTTGACCATCATTTAAAACCTATAGGAGATAGACATGAAAGTAAGCTTCAAAGCAATTCTAAAAAGTACCGTTATCACTGCTGCTGTTGCAACAACTGTACTGGCTAGTGCGCAAATCATTGTGTTTGAGCATGAAAACTTTCAAGGCAGAAACTTCACCAGCCAAGAAAATTTGCCTGATTTACGCGCCTACGGTTTCAATGACACGGCTTCTTCCGTGGTTGTACTAGGCACTAAAGTTTGGGAAATTTGTGAAGACGTTAATTTTGCCGGTAGATGCACGGTCTTGCGCCCTGGCAACTACCCTTCCTTCAACGCAATGGGCATCAATGACAGAGCCTCATCGGTACGAACCGTTGTCGTTATGCCGACAAAAATCGAACCCGAGCGCTACGCACCACCGGCTATGCCTGCCTATGACACACGGCCACGTCGGGGAGAAAATCGACTCTATGAAGCTGACGTAGTCGCCGTTCGCGCGGTCTTTGGTGAACCTAAGCAGCGCTGCTGGGTCGAAGCTGAGCAAGTCGTGCAAACCTTTGCTCCCGATCCATCCATGTTGGCTGGAACCGTGCTGGGTGGCGTGATTGGGCACCAGTTTGGCGGTGGACGTGGCAAAGATTTAGCAACGATTGGTGGTGCAGTAGCTGGCGCTGCGGTTGGTGCAAACGTGGCAGCAGTCAATGGTCGCCCTGGCCAAGTGGTCGTCACGCGCAATGTCAAAAAATGCGTGAACGAGCCAAACACAACGCCTGTCTATTGGGATGTGACCTATGAGTTCCGTGGCCGTCAGCACCACGTGCAAATGCTGAATCAACCAGGACCCGTTTTAACCGTGAACCGTATGGGTGAGCCACGTGTGGGTGAGGCAGAGCGCAGGAATCGGGGCTAAATTACAAGTGAAGCGCGGCTAAATTTATCTGAATTAAGCGTTTGGGTTACAGATTATCCAAGCGCCCTTTCAAGTTTGCCGCTTGAACTTGAAACGCTTCAATTTTGCTAGCATCCATCTTTTTCAATTGCTGGTAAACCATGCCTATGCGCGGGTTGTTGGCTAATTTATCAGCATGCTTGACGTGAAAGTCCCAATACAACGCGTTGAAGGGGCAGGCTTTTTTGTTGGGCGTGTCTTCCCTTAGTTTTTTATCGTAATGGCAGCCTTTGCAGTAGTCGCTCATGCGGTCAATATAGGCGGCGCTGCTGACGTAAGGCTTGGTCGCTAACAAGCCGCCATCAGCAAACTGGCTCATGCCCACGGTGTTGGGCAGCTCGACCCACTCAAAGGCGTCGATATAAATACCCAAATACCAGTGGTGAAGTTCTTTCGGGTTCACCCCTGCCAAGAGTGCAAAGTTACCAATCACCATCAGCCGTTGAATATGGTGGGCGTAGGCTTGCTCTAACGATTGTCCGATGGCGGCAGCCATGCAGCGCATCTGGGTTTTGCCCGTCCAAAACCACTTTGGCAATGGCATTTGGTGGTTGAAATAGTTGTTATCGGCATACGTTGCTGGCAAACTGTCTAGCATCTTTGCCCAATAAAACCCGCGCATAAACTCGCGCCAACCCAATATTTGCCTAATAAAACCTTCCACCGCGGCCAGCGGCGCAGCGCCTGAGCGCCCCGCTGCTTCTGCTTTAGCCACCACTTCACGTGGATTCAGCATTTTCACGTTCATTGAAAACGATAGCAACGAGTGAAACAAACGCCATTCCTTACTGCTCATCGCATCTTCAAAATCGCCGAAATTAGGGAGGACTTGGGCTACAAAAATATCGAGTTGCACCAATGCCTCAGCCCGATTAAGCGGCCAGCCGAACTTACTTGCATGGGGCTCACCAAAGCTTTTCACGCCAGCTTTAACTATCGTTGTCCAAAGGGCGCTGTGGTCGTGCGTTTTTCTACGCTCAGCACGAATGTCTGACGGTGCTAGCGGCAAGCCGGGCCAAGCTTTGCGGTTCTCAGCATCAAAATTCCATTGACCACCTACAGGCTTAGGCGGCTTGCTGTCGTCTTCGATCAAGATGCCGTGCTTTACGCGCATTTGCCTGTAAAACGTCTCCATCAGCCACTTTTTGCGGTCACCGAAAAGCAAAGCTGTCTCGTCGCGAGCAGTGAAAAAGTGTTCTGAATCAACCATTTGCATTGATATTGACTGTGATTGAGTGAGCGATTTTACGTAGTCAGCCATTTGCATATCCAGCCGCCACTCATCGGGCGCTTGGTATTCAAAAGCGATGGCTTGGTACTTGGCGATCAGCGCATTTAGGTTCTCTGTGATGGTCGGCAAATTCGCAGCATCGTCAATCTTCACATAATGCACGCGGTGACCAGCCGCTTCAAGCAGCGCCGCAAAATCACGCATACCTGCAAAGATAGCCAGTATTTTTTGCGCATGGTGCAGCACGTAGTCTGTCTCTTGGCGCAGTTCCATCAGCACGTAAATAACGCTGCAATCCACCACTGTAAACCAGCTGTGCAATGGGTTCAATTGGTCACCTAAGATCAATCTGAGTGTCGTCTTTTTCATATTTACCTTAAATTGTTAATATTGACTAATTTTTAGAGGTACTTATGACTGTAGCCGGCGTATTTATTTCATAAACAGCTATAATAATCATAGCATAATTTAACGCTTTTGTATTCAATTTGCACGCCAAAACTGTCGATACTTACCCTCTGAATCATGCTGTTGCGCTTGCATGTGCGGGTTAAACCGCCGTCCACCGCGCGGGTCGGTGCCGCGGCCTGCGATGTAGAGCCAGTTGCCTTGGTTGCTGTAAACGTCATAGTCAATCAGCTGCGCTTCAAACCACGCAGCACCCGCTCGCCAGTCACCACCTAAGTCATAAATCAAATAACTAGCGACGACTTGGCGCATGCGGTTGGACAGCCATCCGGTCGCAGCCAACTCGCGCATGCCCGCGTCGACCAACGGCTCGCCCGTTTGCCCTTCGCACCAACGCTTAAACCCTTGCTTGTTATGCGGCACTAGTGCAAGCTCAAAGCTGCCAAGCCCTTGTTTTCTATAAAGTTTTTTGCCATTCTGTAAATGTAAAAACCTGAAATAATCGCGCCAAAGAAGCTCAAACCAAATCCAATAGGTGCTGTCGTTCGCACCCCGTTCGGATTCAAATTGCTTCAATTTCTCATAAATCATGGGCGCAGACAAAGCGCCACAGGCCAACCATGGGGAGAATTTTGTTGAGAAGTACTGATCGGGCGCAAAGTTCATCGGCTGATTGCGCGTCGCCTTGTACGTCAACGCAAAATCGCTTGAGAAATAGTGTTTTAGATGCTTTTCGACTGCAGATTCAGGAATTGTCGCCTTAGAGCCAGATTCAGTTTGCAGTGGTAAACGCGGTTTTACGGCATGCTTTTCGACTTTGTTTCTAAAAGCAGTGAAGACGGCTGGTAACGCTTCAACTTCGAATGGCAAATCTGCTGGCTCAAGCAAACTGGATTGCCAAAGCACATCGACTTCAAAGCCAACAGCTTTTAAGCTAGCAATGTCAGCCTGTTCTTCGGGTGCGGCGATATCTTCGCAATAAATCTGGCAAGTATCGTAGGACTTGGCAAAATCCGTCAATGCGTCTTTTGGTGTACCGCGTAAATCAATCAACTCAATACCAAAAGCTTGCAATTGCAATGCTAAATCCTGCAACCTCGCTGCCAAAAATGTCTTGCGATTCTCAGCCATGCACTCAAATCCCCAATGCGTTTCAACGCTGTGTTTCGAGTCGTGAATGTAAACCGCATGCAGTTTTGTAGCTGTTCGATAGGCGCTATCAAATGCAGGGTTGTCGATAATACGCAGGTCATTACGAAACCAATAGATGGAGATGCCAGCAGTCATACTTTCTTGTCGCCCTTACTTCCGGAATAGCTCATCCGGCAGCGATCAGAGCAGTATTTCACATCGTCCCATACCTTTTCCCACTTTTTACGCCATGTGAATGGGCGCTGGCAGTGGATACAGACTTTGCTGGGTAAGTTGGCTTTTTTGATCATTTTCATAAAAACAGGGGAATCTAGAAATCCAAGGCAATTTGTTGGTTTTCGGTTTTAATCGTTGCTTCTCTGCGCGTCATTGTCGTAGCCGTTTTTGTCGATGTTGGTTTTTTAGTCCTCGTCGTCGATCTTGAAGCATGCTTTTCAACAATCGAGGCTTTGCCTGCTTTCACTTCGGGCTGTGCGCGTCGTCCATGAAGCTTGGCTTTGGCTTCTCGGGTGGCGGTTTGCAGGTCGACTACCGGCTCTGGGATGTCAAATTCTCCGCCTATGCCAATGGTCAATTTCAAATGCTCTTGCATCACTTGCGGCATGCGCCACGGCTCGAACAGCCAAGCATCTGGCACGCGTCGCATATAAGGCAACCAGCGGCGCACGAAATAACCGTACGGGTCGTGGTCTTGCGCTTGTTTGATGGGGTTGTAAACCCGCGTGGTGTTGATACCCGTCGTGCCAGATTGCATTTGCATCTGGCTCCAGTGGATGCCCGGCTCGTAGTCCAAAAACTGCCGCGCCAGCCATTGCCCCACAAGCTGCCAGTGCAGCCACAGCGGGTAAGCGGCAACAGATACCAACATGGCGCGCATACGAAAGTTGAGCCAGCCCGTCTCGCGGAGCATCACCACGCAGGCATCGACCAGCGGCCAGCCAGTGCGAGCGGTGGTCAAAGCCTCAAAATGAGCTGGGTTCCAATCGTTTTCACGTAAGCCGTCGTAGCCTCGGTGCACGTTTTGGTATTCAAGCGTCGGCTCTGACTCTAACTTTTGAATGAAATGGCAATGCCAGTACAAACGGCTGACAAAGGCAACCAAACCCTTTTTTTGCCAATTTCCTGCTGGTAACTCTGCAATGGCATGGTAAGTGGATTGCACCACTTCGCGTAAGCTAACACAGCCAAAAGCTAAATATGGCGAGAGCCGAGAACACGCGGTTGGGGCGGACAATGGCGACGAAATACCGCCGCGATATTGCGCGCTTCTGTCGTTCAAAAAATCTTGCAAAACCTCTAGACCCAAACGACGACCACCCAGTTGGCGTTGCTTCGGCGTTGGTAACTTCACATCAGTAATTAGACCTAGCTTTACAGGACTTGGAAGCAAAGCTGCATGCCAAGGTAGCGGCACGAATTGCAGTTGCACCGCATCTGGCACTGGCAAAATGAGCGAGCGAACATGCTTGTCCCAATGGCTTTTCCAATCGCTGCGATTTTTGAGTTTGCGCACCACGCCAAATTGTCTGAATTCAAAAAATTCAACATTGTGCGAATTGCACCATTGCCCCACAGCTAAGTCGCGCTTATAAGTGATGCCGTTGCCCGTTTCTTCGTGCGCGTAAACTGCTACAAAAGAATTTGCTATAAATAATCTAGCTAAAACATCAACAAATTCGCCGGATAAAACATGCAATTTCCCACCTAAACGGCGTAAATCAGCGTCTAAATCGCGTAAGCTTTCAAGCAAAAATAAGTAGTGCTGGTGAGCCGCATCAGACTGCACCCAAACACTGGGCTCGATCACGTATAGGCATAAAACGGGGCCGCGTTGGGCGGCTGCTTGTAAAGCTGCATGGTCTGCAACGCGCAAATCACGCTTGAACCAAACGACGCTAAAACGCATGTTCCGATATCGTCATTTAGCCGTTTCTGGTGTGTACCGTTTTGACAGCTTCAGCATCATGGGCCCAATGGTTTTTGAAACGCCGTGCCTGTACTTTGCAAAAACATAATAACTAGCGTTCAAAAATGGCTTTAACCAACTACGTGAAAACAGCCATGACAGCTTAGGCAAGTTTGCCCGTTTGTAGGCTTCTGCAAATACGGGAATGCCTTCAAGCTGGGTGCCATCACCCAAGCGCCCTTGCATGGTGGCTAGCGCTAGTTTGCAAGTGAGCTGATGTGCTGATTCATCATATTGTGGAGCAGCCACATCAACAAATTCAAGCAAGCCGAGGGTATTTCTGTTTTTTAGAAAGTGAATTTCAGCCAAGCAAAGCGGACATTCACCATCGTAGTAAATGGTTAAGCTTTGCATGGCTAAAGAGCTTGAATTTAGCGCTTGTATTTAACGATAAGGCTTTTTACGCCTTTTTAGCCCAAGCGCTACACCAGCCTTTGCCAGCTACTTGCTTGCCAGCAAAAAGCGGGCAACCGGCTGCTTTGTCAGCCGCTTTACCTTGGTACAAAGCGCAATTGGTGCAATTTTGCGCAGTGTCATATTTTGGAAATTTGACTTTATCAGTCTTAGTTCCATCTGCTTTGTAGGCTAAGGCAACAGCTTGTGGATCTTTTTCATCGAGCATGGCACCTTGGGCAAAGACAGCGGTAGTCGCTAGTGATGTAGCTACGGCGCTAGTGGCAAAAGAACATTGGATAATAAATTCGCGACGATTTGACATGGAGTTTTCCTAATGAAACAGTACATGTGCAAGATAGCTAGTACTACGTTTTCAGCCAGTATTATCGAGTTTCCAAGTAACTTATGTTTGATGTTTATCAATATCCAGCTAAAAGACTCAAGTGCTCAAATTCGCTTGCCGTTTTTAGCTTAATTAATTGGTTTTGTAACTCTGATAAGCCGCATCGACACCCGCGCCGCGTGTGAATTTGTGGCCTTCTGCGGCTAAAACCACCTCAAGCGCACCTAAAGTTTGCAAAATAGTGTCTTGGCGAGCGTTGTACCCCATCGCACCTATGCGCCACACCTTGCCATTCAAAGGGCCGAAGCTGGTGCCGATCTCAATGTTGAAATCATTCAACAGAGCCGAGCGTACTTTGTCGCCATTGATTCCGTCGGGAATATAAACGCCCGTGACGTTGGGCATTTTGTTGGCAAGGTCGCCATAAACTTTTAAATTCATGCATTGCACACCGGCAACGACTGCTCGCGAGCCCGCAGCATGTCTTGAATAGACGTTTTGCAAGCCTTCTTGCACAAAGATGCGCGCACATTCACGGGCGCAATACAGCATGCTGGTCGCTTCAGTGTGGTGGTTCAAACCTGCATCGCTCCAGTAGTCCATGATCATCGCCACGTCCATGTAGTTGGAAGCGATGCGGGCGCCTACTCCGGGCACATAATTTGCTGGCCGCAAGCCCGCTTCAATGTGACGTCGGCTGTAAATCGACTCCGCCATGCGGTTTGACAAGGTAATAGGTGCAATGCCCGAAGGCCCTGCCAAACATTTTTGCAAACCAGCTGTCACGGCATCAACTGCCCAAGCGTCTGCAGGCAAAGGTGTACCGCCGCAAGAGGCAGTGGCATCAACCTGCAGCATCGCGCCATAGCGGTGGCAAAGTTCGCCTAATCCTTCCAGCGGCTGCAGCATCGTTGTTGAGGTATCACCTTGGCAAATAGCGACTAATTTAGGCGAAAACTCTTTAATCTCGGTTTCAATTTGCTCCAAATCAAAGACGGTTCCCCAATCGGTGTGAATGACCTTGACATTGGCGCCGCAGCGTTGTGCAATTTCGTCTAACAATTGTCCAAACCGACCAAAACTACAAACCAAGACTTTGTCACCATTCTCGATGGCAGACATCATGACCATTTCAATGGCTGAGCGTGCTGTGCCATCCAAAACAAAAGTCCAATCGTTTTGCGTTTCAAAAAAAGCACGATAAAGGGCCATGGTTTCACGCATCATCAAACGAAATTGGGGGTCAAACTGGCCTAAAAGCTGTGTTGACAGGGCTTTGAGCACGCGCGGGTCGGCATTGATTGGCCCAGGACCCATCAACAATCGTGGTACGGGGTTCAGCTCATTAAAAGCCGAGTTGGCATTGGCAAGTGGGGTCAATTTTGGAAGCATCATGGCTGTAAATTTGGCTGTATTGCAATTTGAAAAATGAGTAGGAAAATGCCTAACTTCAAAGTATCATGGCTATACTTTCGCTAAATTGTATACACTTTTGAGAATCTATGGCTAGTCATACATCTTTATTCACATCGGCTTTCGTCCATCACAACCTCTACAAAGACTCCGTAGCCTTGATGCGGGTTGCGCAACGTTTATTGGCAATACCGGAAGTCGTCAATGCCACGCTGCAGATGGGCAACCCCGCGAACAAGGAGATTTTGCAAGAAGCTGGTTTGTTGGTTATGAGCATCAGTACCGCAGGCCCGAGTGACATCATGGTGGTGGTTCAAGCGAAAACGCAAGCCGCTTGTGATGCGGCTGTAGCTGAATCATTGAGCGATTTAGCGGGAAGATCCACGGCATCCCATGATTCCGATAATGCCAACCAGGCCGTTGCTGCTCGAACCCTCGGCATGGGCTTGGCGGCAATGCAAACGGCGAATATTGCGCAAATCTCAGTTCCTGGCATCTACGCTGCTGCAGAAGCATTGAAAGCAGTCAAAAGTGGTTTAAATGTGTTCATGTTTAGCGATAACGTGCCATTGGCGCAAGAAATAACCATCAAACAAGAAGCGCAAAAGCGCGGTGTGTTGGTCATGGGGCCAGATTGCGGTACGGCCATCATCGGCGGTGTACCTTTAGGCTTTGCCAACACTGTGCGCCGTGGCGCGATCGGCATCGTCGCAGCTTCAGGTACGGGTTTGCAAGAAGTAACGACGCAGATTCACCGGATGGGCGGCGGCATCAGCCATGCGATTGGCACTGGCGGGCGCGATGTTTATGCTGACGTGGGTGGCATCACCATGCTGCAAGGTATCGCTTTGCTGGCAGTCGATGCGTCAACCAAAGTCATCGCTATAGTTTCAAAACCGCCAGCAGCTGAAGTGACCGATAAAGTCTTGGCCGCTTTGGTGGCTGCTGGTAAACCAGCAGTTGTCGTGTTTTTGGGCAGCAGCATCAAATCGCCAGCCAAGCGTATCCACATCGTCAGCACTTTGGTGGATTGCGCGGCTGTGGCAGTGAAAATGTCTGGCGTTAAAAAGACAGCATCTCAGATTTACGCGATACCACGAAAACCCTTGTTTAACAAAACGCAAAAGTATTTACGCGCTTTGTTTTCGGGCGGTACATATGCTGCTGAGGCACAAATCATTTGGGCGCAGTCAGGTTTGCGCGCTTGGTCTAACGTCCCGACAAACAAAGACATGACGTTGAGTAACCCGTTGAAAGAGAGCAAAGAACACACGGCATTGGATTTAGGCGATGACGACTTTACCGTGGGCAGACCACACCCCATGATTGACCAAACGACCCGTATCGACCGCTTGCTCAAAGAAGCTGCCGACCCTAGCGTTCGCGTCATCTTGATGGATGTGGTGATCGGCTGGGGCGCACACGCAGACCCAGCAACGGAACTGGCAAAAGCGATAGAACAAGCTAAGAAAATCGCGACTAAGGGCAATAGGAAGCTAGCCATCGTCGGTTTTGTGTGTGGTACGGAACTTGATCCACAAGTGTTGGCAAAACAAGAAACAATTTTGCGATCTGCTGGTATGGTACTAACAAGTAATAGCGCCAATGCGGCCTGGTTAGCTGCGCAGTGGGTGAAATAAGGGTATGACATACACAACAGCATCGGCGGGGATTGCAAAGCCAAAGCGCATGGTCAAGCACGTGCAAAAAAGCAAGCTTAAACGCGTGGTCGTGGCACTTGGTGGCAATGCAGCTTACCCGCCCACCATCACTGGGACGGCCGTAGAGCAGTTGGAATTAATGCGCGAAGTATGCGTTCATTTTGTGGAGATCATCAAAGCGGGTTGGCAGCTTGTTTTGACACATGGCAATGGCCCAGTTGTAGGTAATATTTTGTACCGCATGGCAAAAACGGCAGACGAGTTGCCGCCTATGCCCATGGACGTATGCGTCGCCCATTCACAGGGTGGCATGGGCTATATGTTGCAGCAGAGTTTTGCCAATGTGTTGCACGACCACGGCATGAACGCGGTCGTCTCCTGCGTGATCACAGAAGTCGAGGTTGATCCAAACGACCCTGCTTTTCAAAACCCGACAAAACCTGTCGGTAAATTCTTCAAAGAAGCAGATGCTAAAAAGCTAGCCAAATCCTCCGGCTGGTTGTTTGCTGAAGATTCGGGCCGTGGTTGGCGGCGAATCGTGGCCAGTCCAAAGCCTAAGAAAATTTTAGACCTACCAACCATTGACGCTTTGCTTGAAGCCGGCGTGATACCCATTGCCTGCGGCGGTGGCGGTGTGCCAGTAGTTGTTACGCCAGAAGGTCACTTAAAAGGTGTGGCAGCTGTGATTGATAAAGACTTGACCAGTGCGATGCTAGCAGCGCATTTGCATGCCGATGCCTTGATCATGCTTACAGGCGTGGAAAAAGTAGCGCTGGATTTTAACAAACCAACACAACGCTGGCTGGATCATATGACTCTGGCTGAAGCGCGCCAATATTCAAAAGAAGGCCAATTTCCTGCGGGCAGCATGGGGCCAAAAATTGAGTCAGCCATCACGTTTTTAGAAGAGTCGCCGGAAGCTAACGCAGATGGCGTTGTCATTATCACATCGCTAGAAAAGGCATTTGATGCTCTGATGGGACGCGCTGGTACGCATATCACATTAGGACCTAAAGCCCTGTGACCGCCGCTACCACCATGAGGACTGATGGCATGCAAAAAATCCCCGGCTTCGAGGGAACAGACTACGCCTATTTGGATGGCGATATTGTTTGGGCAGGTAAACAAGCCTCGACTGATCACCCGCGCAACGCGTTTTCCATGTGGCTACCGGAAACAGTCTCATTCAAAGCCGATAGCTTGTTTGAAGGCGCATTGATTTGCAAAACCCTTCTTAATTCAAACCATCCACTTGCAATTAAAACCAAGGGATTGTTGCTTTGGATGCAAAACAATGAAATGCCATTCCCCATGAATCTCAACTCAGCGCGTTTTGATGCGATCAAACATGCGCTTATTGCTAACGATTTGCATGCGTTTACATCTGCAGCTTTGCGCGTCATAGGTTTAGGTAACGGTCTGACACCCAGCGGCGATGATTTCATTGGCGGCATTTTTTTTGCACTAGCGCATTCGCCACGCCAAGCTTGGATTGAAAGATTGCCAGCGGCGAAGATGCAAATTCATAACGCCGCAAAAGAATCAACCAACGTTATCAGCGCTGCCCTGCTCGACGACTTGATGGCTGGCTGTAGCTATAGCACATTGCATGACGTTTTGATCGCATTAAACTCTAAAAATAGTGTAGAAATTGAAAGGTCTTGCCAAAAACTTTTAACTATTGGTGCAAGCTCTGGTGCTGACATGTTGGCAGGACTACTGCTCGCACTCACAACTCAAAATCAATCGCTAAATCAATAAATACCTCAAGCATTTAGAAAACTCAAATTATGCAAATATCGAATAATTTATTAACACAAGCCCCATCCGTTATCAACATCGGCATTGACGGCTTCAACCAAAGCGTCACTTCGAATGGCGGAGTATTAACTAATCTGCAATGGCAACCCCCAGGCAATTCTGTCCCTTTAGTGGCCTGGCAATTAGCGCAATTGATGCATGACCCACGCATTGAAAGTGCCAATGCAGAAGCGACCAAACGCATCATCAACGCAAGGCCGATGTGGGAAGACATACCCTTGCGTGCAGACGGCGTATGGCACGAGTTGAAAAACACGCGTGTGCTCTTGCACGCAGGACCACCCGTAGCATGGCATGACATGTGCGGCCCCATGCAAGGTGCGATGATTGGTGCGGTGTTGTACGAAGGTTGGACTGATACGCCCGAAAAAGCACAGACGATGCTTGAAAAAAGTGAGATCGAATTCGCCCAATGCCATGATTTTGACGCTGTGGGCCCGATGACAGGCATCATCAGCGCATCCATGCCGCTCATCAAAGTGCGTGAGGCGAGTAATGGCAACATTTCTTACACCAATATCAATGAAGGCATTGGCCGTTGCTTGCGCTTTGGTGCGAATGGACCTGATGTGATTCAAAAACTCAAATGGTTTGAATCAGTTTTAGCACCTGTTTTAAAAGCGGCTGTACGTCATAACTTCGATAAAACAGGAGGCATTGACCTCAAAGCTATTCAATCGCAAGCGCTGCTGATGGGGGATGAGGTGCACAGTCGCAACGCAGCTAGCACGTCACTTTTTTTCATGCAACTCGCTGTGCCTTTGGCGGGCTTGGACATGACCAAAACGAGTGTGCAACAAGATCATATTCGCCAAACTTTAGATTTTCTATCGAAAAACTCGCAGTTTTTCTTAAATTTCTCCATGGTGTCATGCAAAGCCATCATGGATGCCGCACACAACATTCCGTTCAGTACCGTCGTCACCGCCATGGCGCGAAACGGCACTGAAACAGGTTTACGCGTCAGTGGCATGGGCAAAGAGTGGTTCACCGCCAAATCCGACTTACCTACCGGCTTATTTTTCCCTGGTTTCAAACAAGAAGACGCTTGCCCTGATATTGGCGACAGTGCCATCACCGAAACCGCTGGTTTTGGTGGTTGCTCGTTTGCAGCATCGCCAGCGCTGACGCTCTTGGCTGGCGGCACAGTGAGCGATGCGGTGCGCTACAGCAAAGAAATGTACGAAATCACTGTCACCAAAAATCCTGCACTGAGTTTGCCAGCACTAGATTTTGCAGGCGCACCTTGCGGTATTGATGTGCGCAAGGTGGTTGATACGGGTATTCGCCCGCTCGTGACCACAGGTATTGCGCACAAAGAAGCTGGTATTGGGCAAATTGGCGCTGGTGTGGTGCGGGTGCCGATGGATGCGTATGTCAAAGCGCTCAGCGCAATAGCTGCTAAATTCTTAAAAAACTAACCCAAAACCAAAAGTCAATCGAATGCATCAAACTCTCACATCTCCGCGCGGCATGGTCACTGCGCCACACCACCTTGCAGCAAACAGCGCCTCACAAGTTTTACGTGATGGCGGCAACGCTATCGAAGCGATGGTCGCCGCTGCAGCTACTATTCCCGTTGTTTACCCCCACATGAATTCGATTGGTGGTGACGGGTTTTGGATTATTTCTGAGCCTGGCCAACAGCCCATTGCTATTGATGCATGCGGACGCGCTGCTGGCCTAGCAACGATTGATTTTTACAAAAGCAAAGGATTAGCTGCGATTCCAGGCCGCGGCCCCTTGGCGGCCAACACTGTCGCTGGTGCGATTTCAGGTTGGCAAGAGGCGCTAACTCATTCAACCCGATTGGGTGGCAAATTACCCGTTTCTCGTTTGCTGCAAGACGCGATTTGGTACGCCAAAAATGGCGCGCCAGTCACACAAAGCCAAGTCAATTTCACGACTAAGTTTTTACCCGAATTAGGCCATCAACCCGGTTTTGCAACTCAGTTCTTAAACGGCAAAGACGTGCCCACCGTCAATACCTTGCGTACGTACCCCGCGCTTGGCAATACCTTGCAAACCTTGGCTGAGAAAGGTTTGGACGATTTTTACCGAGGCAGCATTGCTGAAAAAATAGCTGCTGAGCACGAACGCATTGGTAGCCCATTACGTTTGAGTGATTTGCATGCCCACCGTGCCAACAGCGTCAAACCGCTATCCGTTAAAGTTACTGGTGCTACGCTTTACAACATGACGCCACCCACTCAGGGAATAGCTTCCCTGATGATTTTGGCGATTTTTGACAAATTGCGACTTCGCCACAACATCAAAGAAGCAGAAGGTTTTGAATATTTACATGCGCTCGTTGAAGCCACCAAGCAAGCTTTCAAAGTACGCAATCGCCACGTGGCTGACCCTAAAACGATGGCGGCCAATGGCGTCTCTCCAGATCAGTTCTTGAGCGATGCCTTCATCGACCAATGCGTAGAAGCCGTAGACATGGAAAAAGCTCTGCCTTGGCCTGAAAAAACCATCCATGGCGACACCATTTGGATGGGAACTGCCGACAGCAGCGGCCGTATGGTCAGCTATATCCAAAGCGTTTATTGGGAGTTTGGCTCTGGTGTCGTTCTCTCAGACACGGGCATTGCGTGGCAAAACCGAGGCTCTAGCTTCTTGCTCGACCCCACATCACACCTAGCTCTTGAGCCGTTCAAAAAGCCTTTCCACACTCTCAACCCCGCCCACGCCCGTTTTGACGATGGCCGCCACATGGTTTACGGCAACATGGGCGGCGATGGACAGCCGCAAAGCCAATCGGCTATTTTCAGTCGTTACGCTTTTTTTGGGCAAACGCTGCAAACAGCCGTTTCCGCACCACGCTGGTTGTTGGGAAAAACTTGGGGGCAAAACACCACCACGCTTAAATTTGAAAACCGCTTCGCCCCAGCTGCGATGCAGCAATTGCGCGATGCAGGACATGACGTAGAGATCTACCCAGACTACAGTGACACCATGGGCCATGCGGGAGCCATCGTTCGGCAACCAGACGGTTTGTACCTTGGTGCGGCAGATCCTCGCAGTGATGGTGTGATTGCAGCGTATTAATGTAGGTATTAATGCAGCGTTGTAATTCAGTGTTTTAAACGCCTAAATAGCTATATTTATAATAGCTGCTTAGGCAATAAATACGCCGGCTATAGGCTGTTTATTTGATCCCAACGCAAGATTTCTAGACCTTGTCCGGCTGTGATAACGTTTTTAGCGATAGCGCAACCAAGTGTCGCGACATTGATGCCACGGTATTTACGCAAACCACCTTGCAATACCGCCGACAGCGATGGCCACACCGCTAGCATGACGCCTTGAGAGAAACCATAGCGGTTGGTCGGCGTCAAAATCATGGAAGGCTGAAAGAAGCTCGTCCGCTCAAAACCCAAGGCAATGATGGCATCTTGCAGCTCGCCTTTGGTTTGCAGGTAATGGCTGTTCGATTTTGCATCGGCGCCCACAGCGCTAAGCAGCTGAAAATGCCGCACACCCGCTTGCTTGCAGGCAGTTGCAAAAGCGAGTGCAGCTGTTTTGTCAATTTTGACAAACTCTACTTTGCTAACTTTAGAAGGTTGCCCCACGCCTAGGCAACATATGGCCACTTGGTGACCGCTTAGAAACTGCGAATAATCTTTAGGGTCAGTGACATCACGGATGAGTTGTATCACCTTCGGTAATAAAAGTGCTGGAAGTTCTTTTCGATTGAGCAACGTTAGCTGTTTGATTTCGGGCAATTGGCTGAGCGCTAGTGCAGCAACGCCGCCTACTGCACCGCTGGCCCCTAGCATCACGATGGAAAGGGTTTGTGTCATGATAAAAAATATAGTGATAATATGCTATATTTTTTATAGCTATATAGGCAATAAATATGCCGGTTAGAGCGATATTTACCATATAAATGGTGGAGCTGGCGGGATTTGAACCCGCGTCCACAAGACTTTTTCGCGTAGATCTACATGCTTAGCCGTCTGATTTGTATCTCACTCGCCTTGTCGCGCAGGAGCACGCTACAAAGTCCGCCAGCGCCCTATTGTCTCGTTCAAACCTAAGGTGCCCAGGTTCAAACCAGCCGATGAAAATGACTCCACAGCCTGGACGATTTATTGCTAAATCACCCTTGCCCAGCCCATCGGCCTGCTGTTGTAGAGCTCACGTGCAATTAAGCAGCGAGTGCGAAACGTTCGTCGTTTGCAGTTAAGTTTTTGAATCGAATTTAACGAGCATGATCCAAGCTCGGCATGCCCCACTGCGCGTCCGTACCCGCGTCGAAACCAGTGCAGCCCCTCAATAGCTATTTTACGACGTCTTGGCTGTTTTCAAGAGCAACCCAACAAATCATCACTAAATCAGTCCAAAATGCTGTGAAACGCGGCAAAAGCGGTCCGTTCATTGGCAACTTCTTGTACTGTGATGCAGCTTTTGGGCGCTTTTGAACTGTTTTTTATCAACTCAGCACGGTAGGCATTGCTTTGATAAGGGTCGGAGACGACATAACCGCCCTCTTGTGTGCAGTCTTTGCCCATGTTTGCGCCCACACAACGCTTCCAATTGGCTGCGTAAATGACGCGGCCATCGCGAGTAAAGCCCGGAAAGGCGTTGGCAGTGACGTCTTTGTAAGCCGGATTGGCTTTATTACCGGCGACAGCTGGATCTTCCCAAGGTGCTAAATTGAGAGGCAACTGCGGTTTCCCGCTGTTATTGCGCTGCACCCACCAAACCTGCCCACGGTACTCATAAGCCACATCAGCATGCTTTTTTGCTGCAGATGAGAAGCCAAAAATCACCTTGCCAGACTGCAAAGTGAACTGCCCAACCGGCTCGCACCGCTTGCCATCAGCACCGAAACGGAAAATGCGCATGGTGGGCACGCCGGAGATAGGGTTTTGCGGCAAGGCGGCAAATTCTTGGCCATCTACCGAAATCATCGGTAGCGCATACATAGAACCATCTTGCGACAAACGATCCATGCAGTGATTGATACGTCCTGTGTCAGAGCTGATTTGATTCGCTGTGCCATTCACTGAGAGTGTGCGCGATGTCAGCATGCCCATGCCTTGCTGGTCTGATGTATTTGAACTACCGCCATTCGCATTGGGCCAGCTGAGTGAGCGTATCTGTACCGGTTTACTATCCCGCAATGGGTACGCGCCAACCACTTCAGCCGCAGCCGCATAAAAGCCATCCATGCCACCTGAAAAAAGTGGTTTAATTGTGTTTTTACCGACGTATTTATTGCCTAGTATGCTATTAAAAGTATAGTGATCACCATTCGTATCAACCAGATACCGCCAGCTGCCTTGCACGGGAAAAGCTTCGTTAGAAAACGGTGTTGAAGTGATTTTTTGACGGCTGATTTGGCCCTTGATTGCCGTCAATCCCGCAGGCCCAGGCAACTCCACCAAGCTCACCGCTGACAGTTTTTTACCTGAATAAGAGCGCAGCACATACCGTCCATCAGGGCTGATACGCTCGTAAGCGCCTAATGCCACTTGATTGTCATCGTCCAAGCCCGCCAATTGCGGATCCAGCGCAATAAATTGATTTTGTGGAATGCATTGCTGTGGATTCAAATTCGATACTGCTATTTCAGTTACATCAGCTGTTTTGGCATCTTTTCGAGCTTGCAAACGCTCGTTGATGCCTTGCTGCCAAAAATTAGCTGGCATTGCACCAATCAGTCGATTAGGGTGAATTTCCCCACTTTTCACGACAAAAGCGGTCGGAAAGTGGGTGTAAGCATCTTTTTCGATCAATTTTTCGGAACAAAGCACTTGGGTTGCTGCCAAAACTTCGGCATCCATCGGCTGCGTCGTTGCTAAAGTTCGCAGCGCTGATTGCCATTCAGAGGCTGCAATACGCCCATCGACCAAAGGGACAAACTGCACATTTAAAGCTTTGGCAGATTCTGCCGCTAGTCGTGCCTGCGTGGCAGACAGCACCATACGTGGTGACCAAACATATAGCAAGCTGCTTTGAAGTGATTGCAGTGATTTACCTAAAAAAATATCATCAAAACAGGCTGTAGCCGGCGTTATATATGCCTGTAATGCTATAAATATTATACCAAACAGGTTTTTATAAATGGCCATCTAACCATTCAAGCACACAATCTGGCTCGTTCAAAATCGCATTGGCTTGCCAAGTGCTCACATCATGGCTACCCATATAGCCCCACAAAGCGGCCAAACTAGGCATGCCAGCAGCTTGGCCAGCTTCAATGTCTCGTTTGTCGTCACCAATGTAGACGCAATACTGTGGTGCAATATTTAAACGCCTAGCTGCTTCAAACATCGGCTCGGGATGCGGTTTGGCATGTGCCGTCGTGTCGCCGCTAATAACGACCGCAGCCTCTCGCAAGACAGGCATTTTGCGCACCAACGCGTCTGTAAAACGGGAAGATTTGTTCGTCACAATGCCCCAGTTCAGGCCGCGCAGTTTGAGACTGCACAAAAGTTCTTCAACACCGGCAAACGCCTTCGTACGTTGCGTCAAACACATCTCGTAGTTGTAAAAAAACTCTTCCCGCCAAGTGATAAAGTTAGAGTGCTCAGGCGCCATATCAAAAGCTACACCTAACATACCGCGCGCACCTGCACCAGCCATAGGACGGTATAGCTCATAGGGAAGTGATACCAAGCCACGATCAATACGCATTTTGTCGGCAGCGGCAGCCAAATCGGGCGCACTATCGATCAAAGTCCCATCCAAGTCAAACAACACGGCTTTGACGGTTTGCTGCCCCACAACGTATTTCAACTCATTGGATTCAAGGAATGGTTTTTCAATAATTTTCACAATGTCACCAGTAATACTTATGAGCCTATTTAAATACTGTTAAGCATAACCAATATCACGCTGATTTTTGTGTAGCGAGCATATAGTTAACCCGTGTGTCGCTGCTTAATTTGTATCGTTTTGATAGCGGATTGAACTCTAAGCCTCGTGTCGCTTGAATGTCAAGTCCAACTTGTCGCGCAAACGACGCCAATTCGCTAGGGGTAATGAATTTTGCGTACTCGTGGGTGCCACGTGGCAGCATGCTCAGCACATATTCTGCACCCACAATTGCTTGCAAAAATGCCCTGCTGTTGCGGTTGATGGTTGAGAAAAATACCCATCCTCCAGGCTTGACCAAGGTGCTGCAGGCAGCAACAATAGATTCAGGGTCTGGCACGTGCTCCAGCATTTCCATGCAGGTAACAATATCGAAACTGGCGGCTTGTTCGGTCGCTAAATCTTCAGCAGCAATTTCACGGTAACTTACATTTGGCGTTTGCGCTTCTAAGGCGTGTAATTGCGCTACTTTGAGCGATTTGGTGGCCAAATCAATGCCTAGCACGTCAGCACCCTTACGCGCCATGGCATCCGCCAAGATACCACCTCCGCAGCCGATGTCTAGGACGCGCTTGCCTTGCAAAGCCGATAAACCATTGATCCAATCCAAGCGCAGTGGGTTGATCGCGTGCAGGGGTGCGAATTCGCTGCTTGTGTCCCACCAATGGTGCGCCAAATCTGAAAATTTAGCTAGTTCGGCAGGGTCAACATTGCTTGTTTTTGATGTTGGCTGGACTTGTTTAGCAAGGCTCACAGTTTTTAACTTTCTATTGAAAAAAGCCCCAGAGTTTGACCTCGGGGGCTTTTTAATTTTACGCTTCATCCATTCACCACTGGGGCGAATGGGTTAAATCGTTAAATTATTTCTTCTTTACTTCTTCTGAGTACCAACCACTTCGATTTCAACGCGGTTGTTTTTAGCGCGACCTTCTTTGGTCTTGTTGTCAGCAACTGGCTGCTTAGAGCCTTTGCCTTCGGTGTAAACGCGATTTTTCTCAATGCCTTTAGACACCAAGTAAGCCTTTACAGCTTCAGCGCGACGCACTGACAATGCTTGGTTTGAAGCATCTTTGCCAGTTGAGTCAGTGTGACCCACAGCAACAATGACTTCAAGGTTGATACCCTTGACTTTATCAACCAAGTCGTCCAATTTTGCTTTGCCAGCAGCTTTGAGTACAGCGTTGTTTGACGCAAAGAATGCATCCGCAGCGTATGTTACTTTGGTTGCAGCTGCGGCGCTTGGCGCAGGAGCGGCAGGTGCTGCAGCTGGCTTTGGAGCTACTGGTGCTGCGGCAGCTGGAGCTGGAGCAACTGTTACTGGAGCTACTACTGCAACTGGCGCTGGAGCAGCAACTTTGGCGATAGCGCCATCGCAACCTGGAGCAGCAGTTGCTGGTGTCCAGTTCGCATTGCGCCAGCACAGGCCTGATGCGTTACCAATTTTCCACTGCAAATTACCTTGGCCACTGCGCCAGTTGTCGCTGTTAGTAGTTGAACCGTTTGCGAAAGCTGAACCTGCAATAGCTACTGTTGCAAACAGCATTGCGACTTTATTTAGTGTCTTCATTTATATTACCTTTTTAAAATTGAACTCAAATCTAACAACGACAAATATAACTTATTTTTAACAACATTCATTCAGACAACTCTGAAAAATATTGCATAAAACAACAGATTAGTTGCGATCTTGCTTTGCAGGACGCTTAGCAGCTGGTGCTGGAGCAGGTGCTGGGACAACTGCGGGAGCAGGAGTCGCAACTACTGCAGGAGCAGGAGCAGGAGCAGGAGCAGGAGCAGGAGCAGGAGCAGGAACAGGTGCAGGAGCAACAATTACTGGAGCTACCACAGCAGCTGGTGCTGGAGCAGCAGTTTTAACGATTGCGCCATCGCAGCCAGGCGCAGCCGTAGCTGGTGTCCAGTTAGCGTTGCGCCAGCAAAGACCGGATGCATTGCCAATTTTCCACTGCAAATTACCCTGAGCACTACGCCAGTTGTCACTGTTGGTGGTTGATCCTGTTGCAAAGGCAGAGCCTGCAACTGCCACTGTTGCAAACAGCATTGCGACTTTATTTAGTTTGATCATTCGTATCCCCAGAAAATAGCTAGCAGCAATGCTGCGGAATTGTTACGACACTTGTACCATCACATGAATCGTTATGACTTATTGTGCCACAGCTGTAAAGTTGTAACCGCTCTAAATGATGGATAAGTTCCTTAAACAGCTAAAAATTGTTATCCGTTGCTCGCACACAACACCCAAGCCCGCTTAAAATGACGGGTTAAGAATAATTATTCATAAGCGATTTATGTCGTTGTGAATACTGTTTGCTCTTCTTTTCTCATCAGGCTACATACCGCTCATGACTCAGTTCGCCAAAGAAACCTTGCCTATTAGCCTCGAAGAGGAAATGCGCCGCAGCTATCTAGATTACGCCATGAGCGTGATCGTGGGTCGTGCTCTGCCCGATGCACGTGACGGTTTGAAACCAGTGCACCGCCGTGTTCTCTACGCGATGTACGAGTTATCGAACGACTACAACAAACCTTACAAGAAATCTGCCCGTATTGTGGGTGACGTGATTGGTAAATACCACCCACACGGAGACCAATCGGTGTATGACACCATCGTTCGTATGGCGCAAGATTTTTCGATGCGTCATATGTTGGTTGACGGCCAGGGTAACTTCGGCTCGGTCGATGGCGATAACGCTGCTGCAATGCGTTACACCGAGATCCGCCTTGCCAAAATCGCGCATGAGTTGTTGGCTGATTTGGACAAAGAGACGGTCGACTTCGGCCCGAACTACGACGGCTCAGAAAACGAACCCTTGGTCATGCCTAGCCGCTTACCCAATTTGCTGATCAATGGCGCGGGTGGTATTGCCGTTGGTATGGCCACCAACATTCCACCACACAACCTGAACGAAGTGGTTGATGCCTGCTTGCATTTACTTAAAAACCCTGAAGCCAGCATTGACGAGCTGATGGAAATCATCCCCGCGCCAGACTTCCCGACCGCTGGCATTATTTACGGCATTAACGGCGTGAAAGACGGCTACCGCACGGGCCGCGGCCGCGTTGTGATGCGCGCCAAGTGTCATTTTGAAGACATCGACAAAGGCCAGCGCCAGTCCATCATCGTGGACGAACTGCCCTATCAAGTCAACAAAAAGACCCTGCAAGAGCGCATGGCGGAGCTGGTGCATGAGAAGAAAATTGAAGGTATTTCGCACATTCAAGACGAGTCAGACAAATCCGGCATGCGCTTGGTGATTGAGTTGAAACGCGGCGAAGTGCCTGAAGTGGTGCTGAACAATTTGTACAAGCAAACCCAACTGCAAGACACTTTTGGTATCAACATGGTGGCTTTGGTCAATGGCCAGCCAAAGCTTTGTAACTTGAAAGATTTATTAGAAGTCTTCTTGGACCATCGCCGTGAAGTTGTCACACGCCGTACAGTTTTTACTCTACGAAAAGCACGGGAACGCGGTCATGTATTAGAGGGTTTAGCGGTAGCGCTAGCAAATATTGACGAATTTATTGCCTTGATTCGCAATGCACCCACACCTCCAGTGGCTAAGGCAGCCTTGATGGCGCAATCATGGGACAGTAAGTTGGTACGCGAGATGCTCACCCGTACGCGCTCAGATGGCGACGTAATCAGCGCAGACGACTATCGCCCAGACGGCTTAGAACGTGAATTTGGCTTGGAAGCTCGCGGTTTGTACAAACTCTCAGAAGTCCAAGCACAAGAGATTTTGCAAATGCGTCTGCAGCGTTTGACTGGCTTAGAGCAAGACAAAATCGTCGCTGAATACAAAGAGGTCATGGCTGAGATTGACGATTTGCTGCACATTTTGACGACTCCAGAACGCGTTTCGACCATCATCAGCGAAGAGCTCCTTGCTATCAAAATGGAATTCGGTCAAACCAAGATAGGCGCACGCCGAAGCTTGGTGGAGCACAGCTCGTTTGATTTGAGCACCGAAGACTTGATCACCCCCACCGACATGGTCGTAACCATGAGCCACAGCGGATACATCAAGAGCCAACCTTTGTCTGAATACCGCGCGCAAAAGCGTGGCGGACGCGGCAAGCAAGCCACCCAGACCAAAGATGACGATTGGGTCGATCAGCTCTTCGTGGCTAATACTCACGACTACATCTTGTGTTTCTCTAACCGTGGCCGTCTGTATTGGCTTAAAGTTTGGGAAGTACCGACCGGTTCGCGCGGTTCACGAGGACGACCGATTGTCAACATGTTCCCGCTGCAAGAGGGCGAAAAAATCACCGTCGTATTGCCTTTAACGGGTGAGAAAACCAGTTTCCCTGCTGACCAGTTTGTCTTCATGGCCACCTGCATGGGCACGGTCAAGAAAACGTCTTTAGATGAGTTCAACAACCCACGCAAAGGCGGCATCATAGCCGTTGGTTTGGATGACAACGACTATTTGATTGGCGCAGCATTGACCGATGGCCAGCACGACGTCATGTTGTTCAGCGACGGTGGCAAAGCGGTACGTTTCGACGAAAACGACGTGCGACCAATGGGCAGAAATGCTCGCGGCGTGCGCGGCATGAACTTGGAAGACGGCCAAAGCGTGATTGCCATGCTGGTTGCTGAGGATGAACAGCAAAGTGTGCTGACCGCCACCCAAAACGGCTATGGCAAACGCACCAGCATCACCGAATACACCCGCCACGGACGCGGCACCAAAGGCATGATCGCCATCCAGCAGTCTGAGCGCAACGGCAAAGTGGTTGCGGCTACATTGGTGCATACCGACGACGAAATCATGCTGATCACCGACAAAGGTGTGCTGGTTCGCACCCGTGTCAGTGAAATCCGCGAAATGGGACGTGCGACACAAGGCGTGACACTGATTGGCTTGGACGAAGGCTCGCAACTCAGCGGTTTGCAGCGCATTGTGGAGAACGATGCGAATCCATCAGACGCTGCGCCAGAAGATGCCGCACCTGAGGACGCTGCAGATGATTCAGCTGAATCTACTGAAGCTTAAATAACACGAAAAAAAATATTTCAATTTACTATATATTTAATAGCACTCTAGGCAATAAATACGCCGGCTATAGCCATATTTAACACTAAAAAATCAATACATACTAATTCAATGAGTAAAACCCTGCTAGAACTACGCGATTTGATTGATGCGACCGACAAAAAGCTGTTGGCACTGCTCAACCGTCGTGCGGGCTATGCGGGTGAAGTGGGTGAGATCAAGAAGATTGATGGCTCGCCTGTTTACCGCCCGGAGCGCGAGGCGCAAGTCATCAGCGGCTTGCAAGCAGCAAATTCTGGGCCACTCAAAAATGCCAGCGTTGCGCATATTTGGCGCGAGGTGATGTCGGCTTGCCGCTCTTTAGAAGCACCCCAGCGTGTCGCTTATTTGGGGCCAGCGGGTACGTTCAGCGAAATGGCGGCATTGCAGTTTTTTGGTACCAGCATAGAGCATATTCCCTGCAGCAGTTTTGACGAGGTGTTTCACGCCACCACAGCGGGAAGTGCCGATTTTGGCGTTGTTCCCGTGGAAAACAACACCGAAGGCGTGGTGACGCGTACCTTGGATTTGTTCCTCAATTCGCCGTTGCACATCATCGGTGAAGCCAGCTTTTTAGTGCGCCACCATTTGCTGCGTTTGTCTAATTCTTTAGAAAATGTTGAAGTTGTTTTGGCGCATCCGCAAGCGCTGGCTCAGTGTCAAGGCTGGCTGGCCAAGCATTTACCAAATGCTGAGCGTCGCGCTGTATCAAGCAATGCAGAAGGCGCACGTTTGGCAGCGACCAACCCAGCTTGGGCAGGTATTGCCAGCGAACGCGCGGGTGCAGAATTTGGCCTGCATATTGCCTCACATGCGATTCAAGATGATGCGTTTAACCGCACGCGCTTTGCCGTCGTCTGTCTACCGCAAACGCTGCCTATGCCTACCGCTTCAGGCAAAGACTGCGTCAGCTTGGTGGTCTCAGTACCTAACAAGCCTGGAGCGGTGCACGATTTGCTGATTCCACTGAAAAACCATGGCGTATCGATGACCCGGTTTGAATCGCGCCCTGCCCGCTCTGGCCAATGGGAATATTACTTTTACATCGATTTGGCGGGTCATCCGTCGCAGCCGCATGTGGCCAGCGCGTTGAAAGAGTTGCAAAGCTCTTGCGCGTTTTATAAATTGCTCGGCAGCTATGCCGTGAGCGATTAAAGTGATCATCTATGGGTCTTTTTAGCAAAGTAAAAGCACCAGCCTACGAGCAGTTGGGCATCATCGGCTGTGGTTTGATGGGCAGCTCATTCGCTTTGGCTATGAAACGCGCTGGCTTGGTAAAACGCATCGTTGGCTACAGCAAATCACCCAGCACCACATCGCGTGCATTGCAACTTGGCGTGATTGATGTGGAAGCCGCATCAGCACTGCAAGCGGTTTCTGGCTCTGACATTGTGTTGATCGCCGTACCTGTCGCCGCCACCGAAGGCACCTTCAAAGCCATCAAGCACCTGATCACACCTGAGATGCTGATCATGGACGTGGGTTCTACCAAGCAAGATGTGGTTGACGCCGCGCAGCGTATATTGGGTAATCTTATTGGCACGTTTGTGCCGGCTCACCCCATAGCGGGCAAAGAACTCTCTGGCGTAGACAACGCCGATGTTAATTTGTACGCTGGCCGCCAAGTCATTTTCACACCAATCGCACGCACGCAGATGGCGCAGTTGAACAAAGCCAAGACTGTGTGGACGGCACTGGATTGCCACGTACAAATCATGTCGCCGGAGGCGCATGACGCTGCCTTTGCCGCCGTCAGCCACTTGCCACATTTATTGGCATTTACCTTGATGAACAGTATCGCTGGGCAAAACCATGGTGCTGATTATTTCGGCTTGGCTGGCACGGGGTTTAGAGATTTCACCCGCATCGCGGCCAGTGAGCCGCAGATGTGGCACGACATTTTGCTGGCAAATCGCATACAAATACTCTCGCAAATCGATCTCTTCAAGCAAACTTTGCAGGGTTTTGAAGCCAGCTTGCAAGGTAATAACAGCCAAGCATTAGAAGCTGCTATTGCAAAAGCCAGCCAGTTACGCAACCAATGGCACATTGACAACAGTATGTCTGGTGAGGCGCCTAGCCGTTCCAAAAAATAGAACTCTCTGCGCTTATTTTTAGCTTCAACTTTAGTTTCCAAATTTGTAAGCATGTTCAATACCGATTTTTTAGACATTCCCGCGCTCAGTCACGCTCACGGCACAGTCGTTTTACCAGGTTCGAAAAGTATTTCTAATCGCGTTTTACTACTCTCAGCCCTGAGCCAAGGCACCACAACGGTGCATGATTTACTGGATTCAGACGACACGCAGGTGATGCTGACCGCCCTGTCGCAACTTGGCTGCACGATCCAAAAACCCAATGGATTAGTCAAAAATTCAATTGAAATCAATGGCTTAGGCATTCATTCGGTTTTGCAATCGGCCAAGCTATACATGGGCAACGCTGGCACGGCAATGCGTCCGTTAACGGCTGCTTTAGCGCTGTTAGCGAAGGGAAGCACGGAGTTCGAACTCAGCGGCGTGCCACGCATGCATGAGCGGCCGATTGGTGATTTGGTCGATGGACTGCGCCAATTGGGATGTCAGATTGACTATTTGGGACAAGATGGCTACCCGCCGCTACGTATTAGGGCTGCAAAATCCTTCCATTTAAATGAGCCGATCAAAGTCCGTGGCGATGTTTCTAGCCAGTTTTTGACTGCTCTACTCCTTGCGCTGCCTCTGGTGGCGACGCAAGATATCGTGCTTGAAGTGCAAGGTGAGCTGATCTCAAAACCGTACATCGACATCACGCTGAATTTACTAGCGCGTTTTGGCATCAAGGTACAACGCGATGGATGGCAAAAGTTCACGATACCCCAAGGGTGCCGGTACGTTTCACCGGGCAGCATTCACGTCGAAGCCGATGCTTCATCTGCTAGCTATTTTATAGCATTAGGATCAATAAATACGACGGCTATAACAAAAAATGACATTAATAATGATGTTTATAGTACAAATTACGCTATTCGCGTCGAAGGCGTAGGCGCCGATTCAATTCAGGGCGATATTCGATTCATAGAAGCTGCACAAGCCATGGGTGCGGTTGTCAACAGCGGCCCAAATCACCTTGAAATTTCACGCGGCTCTTGGCCCTTAAAAGCGGTTGATTTAGACTGCAACCATATCCCCGACGCAGCAATGACTTTGGCTGTGATGGCACTTTACGCAGACGGCACGACAACGCTGCGCAACATCGCCAGCTGGCGCGTCAAAGAAACTGATCGTATCGCCGCTATGGCTGCAGAATTGCGCAAATTGGGCGCAACCGTCATCGAAGGCGTAGACTTTATCAGTATCACGCCGCCAAAAACCGCTGCAGACTGGAAAACCGCACCGATTCACACCTATGACGACCACCGTGTCGCCATGTGCTTCTCAATCGCAGCGTTCAACCCGGCCGGTTTACCAGTTCGCATTTTGGACCCCAAATGCGTCGCAAAAACCTTTCCCGATTACTTCGAAGCGCTGTTTTCGGTGGCTGAAACTGACTTAAAGAATATTCCCGTCATCACCGTGGATGGCCCCAGCGCCTCTGGCAAAGGCAGTTTGGCATCGCAATTAGCTCAAAAACTGGGCTACCACTACCTAGATTCGGGAGCTTTATACCGTGTGACTGCTTTTGCGGCGCTGCAGCAGGGTTTAAGCTTGGAGCCTAAGGACGAAATCGCCATCGCTGTGTTGGCAACAAGTTTGGTTGAAAAACTTCATTTGAGGTTTGAGGGTGACAGCATTTTGCTGAATGGCGACGATGTTAGCCATGACATCCGCTCTGAAGCGGGCGGCATGCACGCCTCGCAAGTGTCGGTTTTGCCTATGGTTCGGCAGGCTTTGGTGAAGCTGCAGCACAGCTTTCGCACCCTGCCCGGTTTGGTGGCGGACGGACGCGATATGGGTACGGTGATCTTCCCTAACGCCGCTTTGAAGGTATTTTTGACTGCTAGCGCTGAAAAACGTGCTTTACGGCGCCATAACCAGTTGATTTCAAAGGGAATTTCAGCTATACTCGACGTTCTTAGTGCAGACCTTGAAGCGCGTGACGAACGGGACTCTTCCCGCAGCGTTGCTCCTTTGAAGCCAGCGCAAGATGCTAAGCTTTTGGACAACTCAGATTTATCGATTGAAGAATCGGTCAAAGCCGTATTGAACTGGTGGCAAGGCAAACAGCGCTTTTAAACTCCCCTCGCACGACAAGTGCATGGTTTAATGGCATTTTATAAACTTAACCCGCCCTAACCGGCAGAAAATATCCGTCTTTAGCTATAGAAACAGGAGCAATTGTGCTGCTGTACATAATACTTTAGATGGCATAGGAAAATACATGTCAGAATCTTTTGCAGACCTATTTGAAGAATCCCAGAAAAGCTCCGAAACACGCATTGGTGAAGTCGTCACCGCTGAAGTGATTCGTATTGAGCACAGCTTCGTTGTTGTTAACGCAGGCCTGAAATCAGAAGCCTACGTTCCCCTATCAGAATTCAAAAGCGACAATGGTGACATCGAATGCCAAGTTGGCGAATTCGTGTCAGTTGCCATTGTTCAAATGGAAAACGGTTACGGCGACACTATCGTCAGCCGCGACACAGCCAAGCGCCTTGCGTCATGGATGAGCTTAGAGAAATCGCTCGAATCTGGCGAGTTCGTCACTGGCGTTACCTCTGGCAAAGTCAAAGGTGGCTTGACCGTTTTGGTCAATGGCATCCGCGCTTTCTTGCCAGGCTCGCTCATCGAAGCGCGTCCTATCAAAGACTTGTCCCCCTACGAAAACAAGACTTTGCAATTCAAAGTTATCAAGCTTGATCGTAAGCGTAACAACGTGGTGCTGAGCCACCGCGCAGTGTTGGAAGTCTCTCAAGGTGCAGAGCGCGCCAAGATGATGGAGACATTGAAAGAAGGCGCAGTTGTTCACGGCGTGGTTAAAAACATCACTGAATACGGTGCATTCGTTGACTTGGGCGGCATTGATGGCTTGTTGCACATCACCGACATGGCATGGCGCCGTGTTCGCCACCCATCAGAAGTGGTCACTGCGGGTCAAGAAATCACCGCCAAAATTCTCAAGTTTGATACTGAGAAAAACCGCGTTTCCTTGGGTCTCAAGCAAATGGGTGATGATCCTTGGATGGGCGTTAACCGTCGCTACCCACAAGACACACGCTTGTTCGGTAAGATCACCAATATCGCTGACTACGGCGCATTTGTGGAACTCGAGCCAGGCATCGAAGGTTTGGTGCACGTTTCTGAAATGGACTGGACCAACAAAAACATCGCTCCTTCTAAGCTCGTGACCTTGGGTGACGAAGTTGAAGTCATGGTTTTGGAAATCGACGAAGACAAACGCCGTATTTCTTTGGGCATGAAGCAATGCAAAGCCAACCCATGGCAAGATTTCGCGCAAAACACCAAGCGTGGCGACCGCGTCAAAGGTCCGATCAAATCCATCACAGACTTTGGTGTATTCGTTGGTTTGGCAGCTGGCATCGACGGTTTGGTTCACCTCTCCGATCTGTCATGGAACGAAACTGGCGAAGCAGCAGTGCGCAACTACAAAAAGGGCCAAGAAGTTGAAGCGTTGGTCTTGGCGATTGATGTCGACCGCGAGCGTATCTCTTTGGGTATCAAGCAACTCGACTCTGACCCGTTCACCACCTTTGCGTCTATCAACGACAAAGGCCAAGTGGTTACAGGTAAGGTCAAGACGGTTGACGCTAAGGGCGCTGAAATCGACCTCGGCGAAGACATATTGGGCTACTTGCGCGCTTCAGAAATCAGCCGCGACCGCGTTGAAGACGCACGCAACGTGCTCAAAGAAGGCGACGAAGTTACAGCTGTTGTGGTCAACATTGACCGCAAAACACGTAACATCCAGTTGTCTATCAAGGCCAAAGATGCTGCTGACCAAGGCGAAGCCATGGCAGCACTGAGCCAGTCGTCAGCGCGTGAAAACGCCGGTACGACCAGCTTGGGTGCATTGCTGCGCGCTAAGTTGGACAACGGCGGTGATAAAGAATAATTAATCAATTTTTGATTAATTGAAGACGTCACACCTGATAGGAAGATTTTTTCAATTGAAAATATTCCCAACAAGTGTGGCGTTATTTATTGTGCAAGCTAAAACTTTGGTGTAGAGCGACATGACACGTTCTGATTTGGTAGAAGAGTTAGCAGCCCGTTTCGACCAGTTAACCCACAGAGACGCTGAGTCTGCCGTTAAGGCATTGGTTGATGCCATGAGCAACGCCCTTGTACGTGGCCACCGCATTGAAATTCGTGGTTTTGGCAGTTTCTCGGTCAGCTACCGTGCACCGCGCATTGGTCGCAACCCACGCTCAGGCGAAAGCGTTGCTATTCCTGAGAAACGTGTGCCACATTTCAAAACAGGTAAAGCTTTACGTGAATCTGTTGATGCATTGACTAAAAAAGCTTGATACTTGTCACTTTAATGATTTTTAAATTTTGAACATTTGAATTTAACAACATCACATGAACAAACTGACGTGGTTGCTTAAGTGGGTACTTAAAGCAGCCATTTTTTTTACGCTATTTGCGTTTGCACTCAATAACCAACAAGAAATAACCGTTTACTTCTTCTTTGGCACCATGTGGAAAACATCGCTGGTTATTGTAGTTTTGGCTGTTTTCGCTTGTGGGCTGATGGTCGGCATTCTCGGTATGGTGCCACGTTGGTGGCTGCACAGACGCGTTGCGATGAAGTCTAAAAAAGCGAACACAATACTCTGAAACTGTTGTCTAAAATTTTTTAAGCCCTATGAATTTTGATTTGAGTTGGATTTTGTTAGGTTTGCCATTGGCCTTCGTATTGGGTTGGATGGCGTCGAGCTTCGATTTACGCCAGCTACGCATGGAAAACCGACAAGCACCCAAAGCGTATTTCAAAGGTCTGAATTTTTTATTAAACGAGCAACAAGACAAAGCCATTGATGCTTTTGTTGAGGCCGTCCAAAGCGACCCTGATACTTCTGAGCTTCATTTTGCACTCGGTAATTTGTTTCGCCGGCGTGGCGAATACGACCGTGCTGTGCGCGTGCATGAGCATCTGCTGTCTCGTGGTGATTTAAGCCAAGCCGAAAGTGAGCGTGCGCAGCATGCCTTAGCCTTAGATTTTTTAAAAGCCGGATTGCTTGATCGCGCAGAAGATGCCTTGCGCAAGTTAGACAATACGCCGTATGAGGCGCAGTCATTGTTATCCTTACTCTCTATTTACGAACGCTCACGTGATTGGGAGCACGCTTCTGAAATTGCAGAAAAATTGCAAACCGCCGGACACGGCAGTTTCAGTAGCCGTCAAGCCCATTATTTGTGCGAACAAGCCTCTGTCAAAGCCAAACTAGGTGAACTCGGTCGGGCAAAAGCATTGTTAGACCAAGCCATCGCCGTTGCGCCCCATGCACCACGTCCACACATCGATTTAGCCAACGTTATGCACCGTATGGGCGATGCAAAATCGGCCTATGAAATACTCAGTGCTTTGATCGTACAAGACAGTTTGATTATTCCACTTATAGCAAAGCAATTCAGCTCATTAGCCAGCGAGTGCCAACGCAACGAGCAAGCATTGGTGTTGCTGCAAACCAGCTACAAAAAAAATCCATCATTAGATGTACTGGATGCGATAGTACAGCTTGATGCACTCTCACCATCAGGCAACTCTGCGCGTGATTGGTATGTCAAGCATTTGGAAAACGAACCTTCATTGATTGCCGCAGCACAATGGATTTCTGGTGAAAAGCTTGAGCACGAACAATTTCACCCACAAGTCCAGCGTGCACTTGACCATGCGGTGACCCCCTTACGTCGCTATCGCTGTGCAGCATGTGGTTTTGATGCTGTGCAACATTATTGGAATTGCCCTGGTTGCCAGACGTGGGACAGTTACCCCGGCAAGCGCATTGAAGAACTATAAAACCTCTATATTTGAACATGCCCCTTCCTCAGATCATTTTTAAGTCCATCTCAAAAGAAGCAATTGCCAAAGCCAAAGTGTTGGTTGTAGGCGATGCCATGCTTGATCGCTATTGGTATGGCACCGTAGACCGCATCTCACCAGAAGCACCCGTGCCCGTTGTGCGTGTGACACGTGAAGAAGACCGGATTGGCGCAGCTGCCAACGTCGCCTACAACGTCGTTACCATGGGTGCGCAAGCTTCCTTGCTCACTGTTGTAGGCCATGATGAAGCCAGCCATAAACTTGAAGCCTTGGTTGCTACAACTGGCATCAAGCCCTACTTTGGGCGTGACGCGGACTTAAAAACCACCGTCAAATTACGTGTCATCGGCAGGCAGCAACAACTCTTGCGTGTTGATTTCGAAAATACACCCAAACTTGAAGTGCTGGCTTCACAAACATCAGAGTTTGCAAAACATCTAGTGACCCATGAAGTCGTGTTGTTTTCCGATTACGCCAAAGGCAGCTTAGCGCACGTGGTTGACATGATCGCATTAGCACGCAGCGCTGGTAAAACTGTGCTGGTAGACCCCAAAGGATCAGATTACGTGCGCTACGCTGGCGCAACCGTTATCACACCCAACAAAAACGAAATGCAAGCAGCGGTAGGCGCTTGGAAAGACGATGCCGAGCTTGGGATCAAAGCGCAAAATTTACGCACACAGCTAAAACTTGACGCCATTTTAGTTACGCGCAGCGAAGAAGGCATGTCTTTGTTTGATGCGCAAGGTGCTTTGCATGTGCCAACGCTCGCCTTGGAAGTGTTTGATGTGACAGGCGCTGGCGATACCGTCATCGCCACCCTTGCCACTCTGCTGGCTGCTGGTTTGCCCTTACGCGAAGCTATGCCCTATGCAAACAAAGCAGGCGGCATTGTGGTGGGTAAATTTGGCACGGCAACGGTGTCATTTAAGGAGCTATTTGAATGAACTCTCAAGCAAACACCGTCGTTGTGACCGGCGCTGCCGGTTTCATTGGTGCCAACATCATCAAAGGTTTGAACGAGCGCGGCATCAGCAACATCATTGCAGTTGACGATTTAACGCAAGGTGACAAGTTTCAAAATTTGGTTGATCTCAAGATCGCTGACTACGTTGATGTCAGCGTTTTCTACGAAAAATTTGCGGCTAAGGGCTACGGCAAAATTGAAGCGGTGTTTCATGAAGGCGCTTGTAGTGACACCATGGAGCAAAACGGCCAGTACATGATGCATAACAACTACCGTTTGTCCTGTGATTTGTTTACGGCCAGCCAAGCGCAAGGCACGCGGCTGCTATATGCGTCTTCGGCAGCCACATACGGCGGAAGCGACACGTTTATTGAATCACCCACCTGCGAACGCCCACTCAATGTTTACGGCTATTCCAAATTATTGTTTGATCAGCGTTTGCGTTATTTAATAGGTCCCAAGTTTGAAAACGCGACGAGTCAAGTCGTTGGCTTTCGCTACTTCAATGTTTACGGCAACCGTGAGCAGCACAAAGGTCGCATGGCCAGCGTTGCGTTTCATCAATTCAACCAATTCAAAGAACATGGTGATGTGAAACTGTTTGGTGAATACGGCGGCTATGCTCCCGGCATGCAACAACGCGATTTTGTCTATATTGATGATGTGGTAGCTGTGAATTTATGGTTTTTTGACAACCCAGGTAAATCGGGTTTGTTCAATTTGGGAACTGGTCGCGCGCAACCGTTCAACGATATTGCGCAGTCGGTTGTCAACACAATGCACCAACAATCAGGCAAACCCGTACTGTCTTTAACCGACATGGTGGCTCAAAGGTTGATTCAATACATACCATTTCCCGATGCCTTGGTCGGTAAATACCAATGCCATACCCAAGCTGATTTAACGGCACTTCGGGCAGCTGGATGCGACCATGTTTTTGTAGATGTTGGACAAGGCGTTGCATCCTACATCCAAGAATTAGCGAGAAATCGACCATAATTAGCAGCTAAATGTGTGCTAATTGGCACAAATACATATAAAACGTATGGTTTTTGCCCTTTTTTCAGTTTTAGTCAACTGAACAGAAGAAAGTACCGTTATAGTCCAGCCCAGCCAAATACGTTAAAAGTTAACTGGTTGGCTTTTAGCTCTGTGTGTTTTTTTGTTAGTTTCCCTTTAACCTTACTTTTATAACTAGGAGTCTTGATATGTTGAAAAAAATTCTGGCCGCGATGGTCATGATGTATGCAGCTGTTTCTTTCGCTGCAGTTGACGTGAACAAAGCCACTGCTGCCGAACTAGACGGTATCAAAGGTATCGGCCCCGCGATTTCTGCCAAAATTTTGGACGAAAAGAAAAAAGGTGGCAACTTTAAAGACTGGAATGATTTGGTCACACGCGTTAACGGTGTCGGCGAAGCCAATGCAGCCAAATTTTCTGCTGAAGGCCTAACCGTTGGCGGAGCAAGCTTCAAAGGCGTAGCAGCCGCACCTGCAAAAGCTGCTGAAAAGCCAGCAGCTGCAAAAGACGCTAAAGATGCCAAACCAGTTGCTGCAGCTGTCGAGAAAAAGGCCGATGCCAAGCCGGCTGCTGCTGCTGCTCCTGCCGCAGCTGCCGCTACAGACAAAAAAGCTGAAGCGAAACCTGAAGCAAAAGCTGATCCAAAAGTAGAAGCAAAAGCTAAGAAAGATGCTGAAGCCAAAGCTAAAGCCGATGCTAAAAAAGCAAAAGCTGACGAAGCAAAAACTAAAAAAGAAGCTGACGCTAAAGCTAAAGCTGACGCAAAAGCCGCTAAGGACAAGCCTGCTGCTAAAGACGCAAAAGCTGCTGATGCTAAACCAGCCGCAGCAAAAGCTGCCGATGCAAAACCAGCTGCAGCTGCAGAGCCTGCTGCTAAGAAATAATTCTTACCTGCATACGTTAAAAACCCGCCTCGGCGGGTTTTTTGTTGCCCGAAACATTGCCCGTTATACTTCAACCCCATGCTTATCATCATCGCCATCTGTATAGGCGCCAGCACCGGTGCCCTCGCCCGCTGGCAACTAGGAATTTGGCTTAATCCCAGCACGGTAAGTCCCGCTGTAGACTTAACCATGCCTTGGGGCACACTAGTGGCTAATTTGATCGGTGGCTATCTAGTTGGCGTAAGCATTGCGGTTTTTCAGGCTATGCCTAACCTAGACCCTGTGTGGCGCTTGGCCTTGGTCACTGGTTTTTTAGGCGCACTCACTACTTTTTCTAGTTTTTCAGCGGAAGTTGTCGTTATGCTGAATCAAGGCCGCTATGCCCTGGCCTTGCTGACTGCTGGTTTGCATTTGGTTGGTTCTATAGCCTTAACGATCGTTGGCATGAAGTCAGCTGCGTATGTTATAAATTGAGCTTGAGACAATAAGCAAGGCTGACGAGACATCAGCAACTAGACAAAAAGAGGTCAAAATGACACCTGTCGATGCGAGATTGAATAACATTGCCGTTGCACGTCGCTCCATTTTGGAAAGTGACGGTGCTTCTTACGCTGGCTACCTTGATGGTTGGATTGAGCGTTCCTGGAAACGTTGTTTGTCCAGCGGCTACCAGCCGCAAACAGCGGTTGAATTTGCTCAAATCAGTAGCCAAGATTTACGCCGTGTTGATGTCGCCAACCATGAGCTGGTGCAAGCCGCCAAACCCCTGATGGACAAGCTAGGTCGCGCTATTGCTGGCACCCAATATTTCGCTATTTTGACCAATGCGCAAGGCATTGTCATCGATTCCAATGGCCCGATTGACCAAGCTGACAAGCGTGCGCGTTTGATCAGCCGCATCGGTGTAGATTTGTCTGAAAAAGCAGTCGGGACCACAGCTATTGGCGCTGTCTTGGCTGAGCTGCAACCTGTTTGGTTACATCGTGGCGAGCACTTTTTCAATGACAACACATCTTTTAGCTGCGCTGGTTCGCCCCTTTTTGGATCACGTGGTCAGTGCATTGGCATGCTTGACCTCACAGGCATCATGGTGCCAGAACGCCCAGAATTGAAACACCTTACCAGTTTGACGGCGCGTACTATTGAAAATGCGCTGCTACTGCAACAACCGCATAATTTGCTACTACGTGTCAACTGGCCGGGTCAGCCGCTAGGTGAAGACACCGATGGCTTGATCGCACTAGATAACGATGGTAGTATTCTTGGTGCGAATCAAACGGCACGGCTGATGCTGCCTCAGTTGTCGCAGCTGAGCAGCTTCAACTTGCATGCCAGCGATTTGTTTGCCATGCCGTTCACGATGCTGTTTGACACCTCGCGCCGAGCGCACGTTGTTGTAGAAGTGCCTTTGTGGTCAGGATTGCGTTTGATTGCCCTGGCACTTCGTCCTGAAAACGAACGCGCACAACTGCATATTCGGACAGATTCCGCACGTTCAGGGCATGCTTTGCGAGACATAGAAGCAGATTTGATCAAACAAGCGGTTGATAAAGCCCGTGGCAACATCGCCCAAGCCGCACGAGATTTAGGCATCAGCCGCGCCACCCTGTACAGAAAACTAGTCACCAATAAAGCTAAGAAGTTTCTGAACTAATTCGTTTCACCTTTTAAAAATGCATCTGCTGCAGGTGATATTAAACGCAGCTTTTCCGTCTCAAAAAAATCATCGACCGGCAGATATGCCAACAGCTTGCCGTGCTCCAAATACGCCACATGCGTCGCTAAGCGCTTGACTTGGCCAAGATTGTGGCTAGCAAAAATCAGCGTCATCGCTTCTTCGTTTTGTGAACCTGCAAACGTGTGCATCAGCGACTCGACTTCGCGTTTAGCATGCGGATCCATACTCGCGGTTGGCTCGTCTAACAGCAACACATTGGGTTGCTGCGCTAGCGCTCGCGCAAACGCCACACGCTGCTGTTGCCCCATAGACAGCGCTTTTGCCGGTCGTGCTGCCTCGCCCTGTAATCCAACGCACTCAAGCGCCTCCAAAGCACGCGTTTTAGCAACCGCCCACGATACGCCTTTGAGCCACAAACCCATCGCCACATTGCTCTGCACGGTCATGCGTAGCATATGCGGGCGCTGAAACAACATGGCTTGTCGAACGCCTTTTTGTACAGTGATTTGACCGGCCAATTCCTTAGAAACCAAGCCATTCAACACCCTCAACAGGGAGCTTTTGCCGCTACCGTTAGCACCAATCAGCGCCAAGCGCTGCCCTTGCAAAATCTGCAAATCTAGGCCCTGCAGCGCATGTACTTGCCCATAACGCACCGTGACCTGCTGCAAATCAAACAAAGTTGTCATGCGCGGGCTCCTTGGCTATTCAGCGTAACGCCACGTCGCACCAGTGCCACTACAGCATTGATGAGCAGCACCACCGCTAGGAGCACCAAACCCAACCCCAGCGCCAGTGGCAAGTCGCCCTTGCTCGTTTCCAGTGCAATAGCCGTTGTCATCACCCGCGTGAATCCCTCGATATTGCCTCCCACCACCATCACAGCGCCCACTTCGGCAATCGCCCGGCCAAACGCTGCCAAAAGCACCATCAGCACAGCAAAACGCTCATCCCAGACATGCAGCACGGCCCGCATGAAACTGCCCGCTCCGAGCGACTGCAATTGCTCACCATGCAGCACATCTGCATCCTCGATCAACTGCCGAGTCAATGCCACAACTATTGGCAAAATCAACAGCGTCTGCGCCACAACCATCGCCTTGACACTGAACAACCAACCCAAGCTCCCCAACGGCCCAGAGCGCGACAGCATCAAATAGACCAGCAAACCGACGACGACAGACGGAATAGCCAGCATCGTGTTCAGCAGCGCCAAAACCACCCCGCGCCCTGAAAATCGCGCCACCGCCAGCCAGGCACCTAACAAAACCCCGATACCGCTTGCCAACAATGTTGCCACCCCACTCACCCACAGCGAGCGAGCGACAATCTCCCACAGCTTGCCGTCTAGCGATGTGACGAGTGCGAATGCGGTTGAAAAAGATGAGCTGATGTCGTTCATGCCATACAAATAAAGTTGTCAGTGATTATCCACGCTGGTTTTGCCCTAAATCGACTTCATCGGTTAAAGTTGATGTTAAATATTAGATCAACATCATGAACCAGCCTTTCAACCCTGCTAACCCAAACCAGATTGCCTCCCAAACCACCGAAATTTTGCAGCGACTTGGAGTACCCGCTTCCAGCTACACAGCAGGTAATCTACGGGTCAATTCCCCCATCACTGGCGAGCAAATCGCCAACGTCATCGACACCAGCGCTGCCGACACCACCGCCGCCATCACCCGTGCTGACGCCGCCTTTCAAACCTGGCGCAATGTTCCCGCACCACGCCGTGGTGAGTTGGTGCGGTTGTTGGGTGAAGAATTACGCACTGCCAATGCCGATTTAGCCATGCTCGTCACCCTAGAAGCGGGAAAAATCACTTCCGAAGGCGCGGGTGAGGTACAAGAGATGATTGATATTTGCGACTTCGCGGTCGGTCTCTCACGTCAATTGCATGGCATCACTATGACGACAGAGCGCTCAGAGCACCGGATGATGGAAACGTGGCATCCGCTGGGCGTTTGCGGGGTGATTTCAGCGTTTAACTTTCCCGTCGCCGTTTGGTCGTGGAACGCAGCACTCGCCTTGGTTTGCGGCAATCCTGTGGTTTGGAAACCGTCTGAAAAAACACCATTAACTGCCCTAGCCGTCCATTCTATTGCCTTACGTGCTATCAATAAGTTCAACGCCATCTCGAATGACGCGCCCGCAGGATTGCTAGAACTGCTGATCGGCAAGCGCGATGTTGGCGAAATACTGGTTGACGACCACCGTGTCAAAGTCCTCAGCGCCACTGGCTCCACCGCCATGGGACGCAGCGTTGCACCACGCTTGGCTACACGCTTTGCACGTGCCATTTTGGAGCTGGGTGGGAATAATGCTGCCATCGTCTGCCCCAGTGCCGACCTCGATTTAACCCTACGCGCGATCGCCTTTTCTGCCATGGGCACAGCCGGCCAGCGTTGCACCAGCCTGCGACGCCTGTTTGTGCACGACAGCGTCTATGCACAGCTCGTGCCCAACCTCGCCAAAGTTTATGCCAATGTAGCGGTTGGCGACCCGCGCGCTGCAGGCACATTGGTTGGGCCGCTCATCGACGCCGCCGCCTTTGACAACATGCAAGCTGCTTTGGCAGAATCCCGCCAATTGGGTGCTGTTGTGCACGGCGGTGAACGCGTTAAAACCAGTGCTTCCTCAGATGAAAATGTCTCTGAAACCGCCTCTGGAAGCGCGTATTTTGTCCGCCCCGCTATCGTCGAACTCGCATCGCACAGCGGACCTGCTTTGCGTGAAACTTTCGCCCCAATTTTGTACGTCGTCCGCTACACCGAATTGAGCGACGCCATTGCCATGAACAACGCGGTAACCGCAGGCCTGTCCTCCTCCATCTTCACCCTCAACATGCGTGAAGCCGAGCAATTCATCGCCAGCAGCGGCTCAGACTGCGGCATTGCTAACGTCAACATTGGCCCCAGCGGCGCTGAAATCGGCGGCGCTTTCGGTGGCGAAAAAGAAACAGGCGGTGGCAGAGAAGCCGGCTCCGACAGCTGGAAAGCCTATATGCGACGCACCACGAATACCGTCAACTACTCAACCAGCCTGCCACTCGCCCAAGGCGTCAGTTTTGAAATTTGAAATTTAAACCGAGTTACGCATGACAAAACACTTACTTTCCGGTATTCGGGTGCTCGATTTTGGCCGCTACATTGCAGGCCCCTATTGCGCCACGCTGCTGGGGGAATATGGTGCAGATGTGATTCGGATTGAAAAACGCACCGGTGGTGAAGACCGCTACATCGCACCCATCGCCGCCTCTGGCGAAGGCGGCATGTTCATGCAGATCAATCGCAACAAACGCTCGTTGACGCTAGACCCTCTAACGCCCAAAGGCAGAGACGTGGTCGCCAAACTCGTACTCAGCGCAGATATTGTGGTCGCCAACCTACCCGAACCCGCTTTGAAGCAAATGGGGCTGGACTATGAGACGCTCAAAGCCATCAAACCCGACATAATTTTGGTCACCAGCTCAGCATTTGGATCTAGCGGCCCGTTGGCAAAAAACGTGGGGTTTGACGGTGTAGCGCAAGCCATGTCGGGCGTGGTGTACATGACGGGTCAGCCCGACGAGCCCTACCGCGCCGCCGTCAACTGGGTCGATTTTGGCACCGCCCTGCACTGCGCTTTGGGTGCGATGGCGGCTTTGATGGCGCGTGGGCAGACTGGGCAGGGTCAAGTGGTCACAGGCTCATTGCTAGCCACCGCCGTTAGCTTCAACAATGGCGCGCTGATTGAGCAAGCCGTCGCCGCGCCGAACCGCGTCCCCACTGGCAACCGCGGCCAAACGGCGGCACCCGTAGACATATACCGAACCCAAGATGGCTGGATTTTGGTACAAGTCGTCGGCAAACCTCTGTTTGACCGCATCGCCAAACTCATTGGCGAACCCGATTGGCTATCTGACCCACGCTTTGCCGACGATGAGCTGCGAGGCCAACACGGCGAGCTGATCAGCGCCCGCGTCGCCCAGTGGTGCGCAGAACGCAGTTTAGACCAAGCCTTCCAGCAGCTAGGCGATGCCAAAATCCCCTGCGGCCCGGTGCTTTCGCCACAGCAAGCGCTAAAACATCCGCAAATTGCAGCGTCCCAACTGCTCAACCCCCTAGCCTTCCCCGGCATGCCGCACACCGCCCCCATCACGCGCGGTGCATTTACCCTGTCCGAAACCGAAAAAATCCCCTTGCAACGCGCACCCTTGTTAGGCGAACATACCGACGAGATACTTGAGGAATTGGGATACAAACCGGAAGAAATTGCAGCCTTGAGAACGATGGAAGTAATTTAAAGCATTAATATTTGCTATAAATATTAATGCTATTAAGCCAATAAATACAACGGCTATAGGCAATTTATCTTCTATTTTGGTGCATTTACAAGTCAAAACTCATAAAAACGCTGTTCTCGTCATGAATATAGCCTTCAAAGGGCTCGCAGAGTTTAAAGCCACGGTTTAGATACAGGGTGCGGGCTGGAAAGAAAGCCGGTTGTGAGCCGGTTTCCAGGTATAGTTTTTGATAACCTCGGTTTTTAGCTTCAATAATCACAGTATTGAGTATGTTGAGCGCCACACCTTGCCGTTGATACTCGTTTGCAGTTCGCATTGATTTAAGTTCTGCATACTCACTATTAATCTTTTTAATCGCGCCGCAGCCGCATAGATGATTATCTTCCCAGGCGCTCCAAAAGGTAATATCTGGATGGCGCAGGGCTTCAATATCCAAAGCATGCACGCTGGCGGCTGGGGATACGGAATACATATGGTCCAAATGCTCTTGCAGTAGTTTGGCGATTTCGGAGCCTAGCAGGTCGTCTATTTTGATGATCACAGATGCTTTATGGGTAAATATTTACTATCATTTTAATAGCTGCTTAGGCAATAAACACGGTGTCTATAACGATATTTTAAGTATTTTTAGTTCTTTAATCAAGTTTTACACCAAATAGCGGCAATAACTTGACCATACCAACATATGAGATAGCTGTGGCTGCGCTGGCTAGAAGCAAGCTGAGCCAAAAATTCAAACCACTACGTAACAACAACGGCAATGCAACAAACAAAACCAGCGATGGAATAACTAACCAGAATATCCCGTTTGACAGACTGATGACGCGCTGCACATCACCCGTATCCAAATACAACCAAATAAAAGCTAATAATGATGTTAAGGGTATAGATGCTAAAGCCGCACCCCAAAACGAGCTGCGTTTGGCCAACTCAGATACAGCAACCAATACTGCAGCAGATAATAATATTTTTAAAGCATATTGCCACATAATATTATTTGACCCAATTACTCAACCCGAATCACATCCGTCGGCTTGAAACCCAAATCAGCGGCTTTGCCTTTGCGGCCACGGGCGGCTCGGGCGTTGTTGAGGCTGCGGATTTCTATGGTTTCTTCGCGGGGTTTACCGCCTCGGCCTATGCCTTTGATGTTGATGCTGCGGGTGTATGCGGCTGCGCCAGCTAGGGTGTCTTTGGCTTCAAGGTCAATCAACATCAAACCTCTGCCACCGTTGGTCATGGCTTTCAAGTCTTTGATTTCAAAGGTTAATATGCGGCTTCCTGCAGATGCGCAAGCCACGTGCGTGGCGGCGAACGGTGGCACGGTGGCGGCATTGGCAACTAGCGATGGGCGATTCATGGACTCGCCTTCGTTGCAAGTCACAAAAGCTTTGCCAGCTTTGAGGCGGGACGTCATGCTTTCCACCGTCGCTAAAAAGCCGTAACCTGCAGAACTTGATAGCAGTAAACTGGCGCTAGCTGGGCCTGCGAAGTAATGGACTAATTTTGTGCCAGATTCCAGCTCAATCAGCGTGGTGACGGGTTGACCATCGCCCCGTGCGCCTGGCAGCATCGCTACAGGCACGGAATAGACGCGGCCATTGCCACCGAATGCCAAGAGCGTGTCCACCGTGCGGCATTCAAACGTGGCGTACAAATCGTCACCCGCTTTGAAGGCGAAGCTGCTTGCCTCGTGACCATGCGCGGTGCGGGCGCGAACCCAACCCATGGAACTCACAACAACGGTGACGGCTTCGTCAACAATTTTCACCTCGACGACCGATTTTTTCTCGGTTTGAATCAGCGTGCGACGTGCATCAGCAAACTGCTTGGCGTCGGTCTCGATCTCTTTGATCATCAAGCGGCGCAAAGCCGCTGGGCTACCCAAAATCTCTTCCAATTTACCCTGCTCGGTGCGCAATTCAGCCAGCTCTTGCTCGATCTTGATCGCTTCCAAACGCGCCAATTGACGCAGGCGAATGTCCAAAATATCGTCGGCTTGGCGCTCTGAGAGCTTAAAACGGGCGATCAGCGCAGCTTTCGGCTCATCAGACTGGCGGATGATCGCAATCACCTCGTCAATATTGAGCAAAATCAGCGCACGGCCTTCTAAGATGTGGATGCGATCCAGCACTTTGTCCAGCTTGTGCTGCGAGCGTTTGCCAATGGTTTGGTGGCGGAACTCGATCCACTCATTCAATATTTGGCGCAGTGACTTCAGCGTCGGTCTGCCGTCGATGCCGATCATCGTGAGGTTGATCGACGATGAGGTTTCCAGCGATGTATGTGCGAGTAAAGCTGTAATCAGCTCTTGCTGGCCAATTTTGCTGGTTTTGGGCTCGAAAACGAGGCGCACTGCCGCGTCTTTGTTCGACTCATCACGCACCACATCCAACACCGCCAGCACGCTGGCTTTGAGGTTGGTTTGGTCCAAACTCAGCGCTTTTTTTCCAGTTTTGACCTTGGGGTTGGTGATTTCTTCAATCTCTTCCAATACTTTTTGGGTGCTCACGCCAATCGGCAACTCAGTCACGACCAGTTGCCACTGGCCACGCGCCAGCTCTTCAATTTTCCAACGTGCGCGTACTTTGAGCGAGCCACGGCCTGTGCGGTAAGCGTCGGCAATATCAGAGCTGCTGCTGATGATTTGTCCACCACCTGGGTAGTCGGGGCCGGGGATGATAGTGAACAACTCGTCGTCCGTCAGCTTCGGCGTTTTGATCAAGGCGACGCAAGCTTCGGCGATTTCGCGCAAATTGTGGCTAGGGATTTCAGTTGCCAAACCGACCGCAATGCCGCTGGCGCCGTTGAGCAAGGTGAACGGCAAACGCGCAGGAAGTTGGCTGGGCTCGGTTTCGCTGCCGTCGTAGTTGGGGATGAAATCAACCGTGCCTTGGTCGAGTTCGTCCATCAGCAAGCTGGTGATTTTGGCCAAACGTGCCTCGGTGTAGCGCATTGCGGCAGCGCCGTCGCCATCGCGCGAGCCGAAGTTGCCTTGACCGTCAATCAGTGGGTAGCGCTGCGAGAAATCTTGCGCCATGCGCACCATGGCGTCGTACGCGGCAGAGTCGCCGTGCGGGTGGTATTTGCCCAAAACATCGCCCACCACGCGGGCAGATTTGACGGGTTTGGCACCTACCGTGCCGTTCGCGCCGCCATAGCCCAAGCCCATACGCGACATGCTGTACAAAATGCGGCGCTGTACGGGCTTTTGACCATCGCAGACATCTGGCAGGGCGCGCCCCTTGACGACGCTGAGCGCGTATTCAAGATAAGCACGTTGGGCGTAATTGGCGAGGTTCAGATCGGCATCTACATCTTCAGGTGGAAGGTCAAAAAGGGTTGGGTCTGTCATGAAAATTGAAAACTGAAATGTATTTTTAATTTTATTGATTTTTATTGATTTAGTACGGTCGCCGAATCAGCTTTTGCCAGTGGTGCGATCATATTGCCCCGACCAACGGCGCCGCCAACCACAGCACCGCCCATCGTCATACGAACACGATTTGGCGCACTGCTTGCGGTAGTAGCAGAGCTTGCGGCTAATGACTTTTCTGCTGCTTTAGCTTGTAGCAGCGTGACAGGCGGCTTGATAGCCAAAAAGGTTTGAACCACGGTTTTGACGTAATTTTGCGTTTCTTTGTAAGGCGGAATCGTGTTGCCGTACTTTTGCACAGCGCCTTCGCCAGCGTTGTAGGAAGCTATGGCCAGCTCCAATTTACCGGGAAACATATTGATCAACGCACGCAAATACTTAGCACCAGCATTGATATTGGTTTTCGGATCGCGTAGTTTGTCTTCGACGCTTTTGTTTTTGTCAGCCTTCACGCCAAAGCGCTTGGCGGTATCTGGCATCAGCTGCATCAAACCTATCGCGCCTTTGGGTGACACAGCAAGGTGGTCAAAACCTGATTCGGCTACGATGATGGCCTGCAACAACTCAAAATCAACGTTGTAAGTTTTAGCCGCTTCGCGCATATGGTGGCGAACAGCTTTGTAGTTGGTGGACACGTCAAAATAAGCAAGGATTTTGGCATTGGCTGGAGATTTGGTAGCCACTGTGGGCGATCCCGCCGCAGATTCACCGCTGCGTTTGGCCGATACGCCGTTCTCAGTGTCAAAACTTTCGCCGCCTTTGAAAAACAACTCGTAACGGTCATCCACGCGCTCTGCGGCGAAGTGAGCAACGCCTTTGGCATCGACGTAGCCCCACACGTCCGCATATGCATTTTGCTGCGAAAATAATAGCATTAGAGGCAACAAATACGCCGGCTTCAGGCGAATTTTACCTATAAAGTACAATAAACTCTTAAACCACATCATTGTTCTCAGTTTTACTTAAACATCAATTCAAATATCAACTTCAACCGAATCGCCATGCAACTCCATCAGCTCACGGCGACTTGCTGCTTCGCCTTTGCCCATCAGCTTGGTGATCAAATCCTCGGTCTCTTTGAAGTTCATTTTGCCCAAATCAACGGGTAGCAGGCGGCGGGTGTCGGGGTTCAGCGTGGTGTCCCACAGCTGCTCAGCGTTCATCTCGCCCAAACCCTTGAAGCGGCTGATGCTCCAAGCGCCCTCTTTCACATTGTCTTTGCGCAGTTTATCCAAAATCGCCTCAAGCTCGCCAGCATCCAAGGCGTAGACCTTAGAAGCCGGTTTTTTACCGCGCGCTGGCGCATCGACTCTGAACAACGGCGGTCGCGCTACGTAGATGTGCCCAGTTTCTATCAATTTGGGGAAATGTCTGAAAAAGAGTGTGAGCAAAAGTACCTGAATGTGTGAGCCGTCCACGTCCGCATCACTCAAAATGCAGATTTTTCCGTAGCGCAATCCCGTCAAATCTGGCGAATCGCTCGCACCATGTGGGTCAACGCCAATGGCGACCGAAATGTCGTGGATCTCGGTATTGGCAAACAAACGGTCGCGCTCGACCTCCCAGGTGTTCAAAATCTTTCCCCGCAACGGCAAAATCGCTTGGGTTTCTTTGTCGCGCCCCATTTTGGCACTGCCGCCAGCGGAGTCGCCCTCGACCAAAAACACCTCGTTGTAGGCAATGTCTTTGCTCTCGCAATCGGTCAACTTTCCTGGCAAGACTGCCACACCAGAGCCTTTGCGCTTTTCAACCTTTTGACCCGCTTTTTGACGGGTTTGTGCGGCTTTGATGGCGAGTTCGGCCAATTTTTTGCCGTAATCAACGTGTTGATTCAGCCACAGCTCTAATGAAGGACGTACAAAACCTGAAACCAAACGCACCGCATCGCGCGAATTCAAGCGCTCTTTGATCTGCCCCTGAAACTGTGGGTCTAGCACCTTGGCAGACAGCACATAGCTGGCGCGGGCGAAGACGTCTTCTGGCATCAACTTCACCCCTTTGGGCAGCAAGCTGTGTAGGTCGATGAAGCTTTTGACAGCTGTGAACAAACCATCGCGTAGACCGCTTTCATGGGTACCACCTGCGCTGGTGGGAATCAAATTGACATAGCTTTCGCGCACCGGCGAGCCGTCTTCGGTGAAGGACACACACCACTGCGCGCCCTCGCCTTCGGCGAAGCTTTCACTTGCACTGTCTGCAAAGCCTTCCTCTTCAAACAAGGGAATGACCGGGTCGCCCGTAAGCGTTTGCATCAAATAATCACGCAAACCGCCTTTGTATTGCCAGTTTTGGGTTTCTTTGGTTTTTTCGTTGACGAGGGTGACAGTCACGCCCGGCATCAGCACCGCTTTGCTGCGCAGCAGGTGCATCAGCTCCGTCATTGGTAACTGCGCTGTTTCAAAGTATTTGGGGTCGATCCAGACCCGCACCGTCGTACCAGTTTTGCGGTCGCCCTCACCCGTTTTACGAACCTTCAAGGGTTCAATCACATCGCCAGCAGAGAAAACGAGGCTTGCAACCGAGCCTTCGCGGTAGCTGGTGGCTTCTAGGCGTTTCGCCAAAGCATTCGTCACACTCACACCCACGCCATGCAAACCGCCCGAGAAGCTGTACGCGCCTCCCTTGCCTTTGTCAAATTTACCGCCGGCGTGCAATTGGGTGAACACCAGCTCAATCACGGGTGCTTTTTCAGTCGGGTGCATGCCAAACGGAATGCCACGACCATCGTCTTCGATGCTGACCGAGCCATCGCTGTGTAAAGTCACCTTGATCTTTTTGCCATGTCCTGCCAGCGCTTCGTCTGCCGAGTTGTCCAGCACTTCTTGGATGACGTGCAGCGGGTTGTCGGTCCGCGTGTACATGCCGGGACGTTGTTTGACGGGCTCAAGGCCTTTCAAAACGCGGATCGAGCTTTCGGAATATTCAGCAGGTTTGGAAGCGGGTTTGGTAGCCATAGCGGTGCATTGTAGACGGTAGCAATTTATTACTGTATTAATAAACAGTATATCAAATATCAAGTGGAGGATTCAACTTGCGTGACAGCATCTTGTGCTGGTGCAAGCTAAACTCAAGGGATGACGACATCCTCATCAACCCACAAACCACTCAGTCTCACACAAGTTCTCATTTGCGGCGCAGCCATTGTTACACTCGCCATGGGTATTCGACACGGTTTTGGCCTGTGGCTACAGCCCATAACCACCCAATACGGCTGGACACGCGAGAACTTTGCGTTTGCTATCGCGATTCAAAACCTCGCTTGGGGCGTGACCGGTATTGGCGCTGGCATGCTGGCAGACAAGTTTGGCGCGTTCAAAGTCATTATTGGCGGCGCAATTTTGTATGCACTGGGTTTGGTCGGCATGGCTTACGCTAATACGCCGTTTTTGTTTGCTTTGAGTGCCGGTATTTTGATCGGCGCGGCACAAGCTGGCACGACTTACGCGGTGATTTACGGGGTGATTGGCCGCAACGTGCCTGCCGAAAAACGCTCTTGGGCCATGGGTGTCGCAGCAGCAGCAGGTTCGTTTGGGCAGTTTTTGATGGTGCCAACCGAGGGTTTCTTGATCAGCAGCTTTGGCTGGCAGCAAGCACTGGTGATGTTGGGTTTTGCGACATTGCTGATGATTCCGCTGTCGTTTGGCTTGCGCGAACATGCTTTTTCCAACGGCGCTACGACCGTCAAACGTGACCAAACGATCATGCAAGCGCTGACTGAAGCCTTCAAATACCCGAGTTTTCAGCTCTTGATGGCAGGGTATTTTGTGTGCGGTTTTCAAGTTGTTTTCATAGGCGTACATTTGCCCAGCTATTTGAAAGACCAAGGCTTGTCGCCGCAAGTGGCGAGCTACGCACTGGCTTTGGTGGGATTATTTAACGTGTTTGGTACCTATATTGCTGGCTCACTAGGCCAACGCATGTCGAAAACTAAAATATTATCTTTTATTTATTTTGCTCGAGCCGTTATTGTGGCTGTCTTTATACTCGCACCACTAACGCCTATGAGCGTGTATATATTTGCAAGTTTGATGGGTTTATTATGGTTATCCACGGTGCCGGTAACCAACGTTTTAGTGGCGCAAATGTTTGGCATTCAGCACTTGTCCATGCTCAGCGGCTTGGTCTTTTTCAGCCACCAAATCGGTTCGTTTTTAGGCGCATGGATGGGTGCGGTGATCTTTGATGCGAACAAGAGCTATGACGTGATGTGGTACATCATTATCGCGCTGGGCATATTCGGTGGTTTGATAAACTTGCCAGTGAAAGAAACCGCCGTTGTACGGTCACCTCTGAAACCTGCATAAACTTAAATAACGTATCATTTAGACCATGCAAGACTCGCACTACACCATCAAACGCTTGCTGGCTTGGGCAGTAGCCCTAGCGGCTTTGGCAGCAGTATTTATGGCTTATACGCGGCCAGA
>JANMTB010000098.1:0-3747 GCA_031390045.1 Polaromonas sp. | reverse complement strand
CCAAAGCGATGTCTACCACGTCATCTTTAGGACGACGGCCATTAGGGAAACCAGCCAAGTCTTTCGCATTGCCCAAGTTTGCCAGACCACCCACACGCAACACCTCTCCAGCCACACCCAAACGGTTTTGGTCGGCAAACTGCACCGGTGTAATCGCCGTATTTAGGCGCAGCATTTCTGAGGGCGTAACTCTAGTCGGTTTGTTAACACCCGAGATGCCCGTCAAAAATACCGTGGCCAAATCTGTACGCGGAATATTGGTGGGCGCCAAGCCAGCAAGGTCACCAGCCAAGACGAGACCGAGCAACGCTGGTAAAGTAGGATTGGTGACGTATTTTAAAAAATGACCATCATCCTTAGGCTTAGAACCGTTGAACCTGTCTTTGTCCTTCAGGCCAATCACCACCTCGTTGACCAGTGGGTTACCCAATCGGGACACCTGAGTCCATGCACCACCCGTTTTTTCAGTCGTATGGAAACGCGAGTGTGGCTTGTCAAACAACACACGAGCCTGTCGTAGACTGGCACTTGTCCAACCACCAATCACGGGGTCTGAGCCCGCTGTCAAACAGTCTTTGTGCACTTCCAACGCTATCGAGGTGACATTGGAGTCTTGAATAGAGTTTCCGGCAAAGGCGTTGATCAATGCAGGGTTCGTGATCTGCGCTGCGGTGGCATTCACCAAGTCGAAAATGGGTCCCAGATTCACAGCAAAACCTTCTTGTCGCTGGCCGACAAAAACCTTACCGGTATTTTTACCCGCAGGACAGCCCGGGATGGTGATGTTATGGATGTGTTTGCCGGCATAGGTCGCGTAGGCGGCACTGTTACCCAAGGTTTTCACACCAATATAGTCCACCGGTTTCTCAAAGGTGGTGGTGCCACCCGTTGTTTTTGTCACAGGGAAGGCGGTACCTTTGCGGCGGTCACCCCACATGACATTGACCGTATAAGTCTCGTTCACATTCAAATTGGCATCTGACACATTGGTTACGGTGCCCGCTTGAATAAGGGGTATGGCGACTGTCTTTTGGGCTGCGCCAGTGCCAATTGGGAGTGATACATTGTTCAACTTGTTGTTGAAACGGAACTGAAAAGAAAGGTCTTCGGCACCATTGCCATTGTTATCGATGTGGATCTCGTAGAGCGCATTGCCATCCATTGAAAAGTAGTTAGGCCCCCCGTACGGAGCCTGCAAGGGCTGGTAGTTGGCGATCAGCGTCACGTAATCGCTACGCCCTCCCGTACCATTAGCGTTAATGCCTTCATAGCTGCGGAACATATAAAAATCAGTTCCGTCTACTTTGGGACTGGTCGTGATAAAGGGCGCCTCGCGGTGGCTGGATGCGATACTGACGCCTGCTGTAAACGCAGCGGCAGCTGCTAGCAGGCCTAAGCCAAGTTTTTTAGTGCGCATAATAAACTCCTAGTAAGGTTGAATTGGCGATATGCCACTGGGTATACGAGCGCAGCCAGACAACGGATTCAGCCCGAAGGATTCATACTTGCTTCAATTTGTGACATCGCAATGAGTTTAGACAATGTATTGATTGCCTAAATAGCTGCAAAATTTATAGCTATTTATCGTGTTAATAACTTAGAGTTAAGTAACTTGGCGTAACTCTTTTGCTAAATAATCAAACACAGCGCGTATAGGCTTGCTGGTGCGAATCTCGCGGTGCACGGCCAACCACATCGGCAATTTTGGCAGTGGCAGCATCGGGAAGAGTTTGATCAAATCAGGGTTATTTCGGGCCGAGTAATCTGCCACAAAAGCGATGCCTACACCGGCGAGCAGCGCTTGGTGTTGCACCACCAAGTCATCACTTCTAAACGCAAACGACTCTTTCGTCATGGCTTGCCCAAATTGTGCAAAACCGCGAATCATCACATCTTCGGTGTCGTAGCCAATCATCGTGTGTTGGATTAAATCTTCTGCTTGCTCGGGCACACCACAGCGTGCCAAGTATTTTTTATGGGCGTAGACACCCACGCTGACAGTCCCTAGTTTTTTCGCCACCACTGTTAACTGGTCTGGCGACACCATGCGCACGGCGATATCAGCCTCGCGTCGCAATAGATTGCTCACTGTGTTGCTGGAAACCAGTTCGATTTGTATATCCGGCAACACCTCACGCATCCGAACCAAAATCGGTGGCAGTAAAAAATTGGCAACCGGCTGGCTAGCCGTGATGCGCACTGTGCCCTGCACCTGGGCCTGTGCGCCAGACAAGCGATTTCTCAGTTGCAACGCGCCAATTTCCATCGCACGCGCCGAGTCAGCCAAGCTCAGCGCCATCGCCGTGGGCTGTAAGCCACGCCCCGTGCGCTCAAACAGCACCACACCGAGTTGTGATTCAAGCTCTGCCACATGTCGCCCCACAGTGGGCTGGCTGGTTTTCAGCACCTTAGCCGCGCCCAGTAAGCTGCCAGCGTCCAGCGCTGCGAGGAAGGAACGGATCAATTGCCAGTCGAATTGAGGTGTCATGGGTTGATTCTGAGTGTGTTTGAGCGCTTTAAGATATACAAATATGCATAACTGGTGTGCCAAGATAGCCAATTGTGCATTAAGCGATGAACTTTGACAATTCAAACATCGCAACTTCAAATTCAAAAGTATGAATCACAAACTCAACACTATCTCGACAGCATCAGCTCAGCGACGAGCGTTTATCCGACTTGTGGGTGGCGGTGCAGTTTTCGCCGCAACCATGCCTTTACTAGGATGCTCCAGTGATCTACCTGCAGAAGCAATTGCAGCTTGGAAACCACCAGCACAAGACAGCGATGTTAGAAAACAGATGCTAAGTTACGCCATCTTGGCACCGAACCCGCACAACTTGCAGTCTTGGCTGGTTGATCTGAAACAAGCTAATGAGATCACCTTGTATTGCGATACCACGCGCTTGCTGCCAGAAACCGATCCGTATTCGCGTCAAATTTTAATTGGTCAAGGGACTTTCCTCGAACTCTTGGATATGGCAGCCAAACAACTGGGGTACCGTGCAGAGATCACGCTTTTCCCGGATGGCGGATTTGATGCTAAGAGCGTTGATCGTCGACCAACAGCCCGAATCAAACTCACACAAGACGCTACCATTGTAAGAGATCCGTTGTTTGAGCAAATCTTGAAGCGTCGAACAAACCGCCAAACCTACGAGGTTAAAGACCTTCCAACTTCAGCGATTCAAGCAATCACAGTTAGCGTCGCAGGTCTACCCGTTCAAATAGGTTTTGTAGGTTCAAGCGAAGCACAATTACGCAACAAACACCGCGCCATCGCCAAAGAAGCATGGCGCATCGAACTAACAACGCCACGCACCATTCTTGAATCTTTAAAACTCATGCGGGTTGGGCCGGATGAAATCAAGAAAAACCCAGATGGTATTTCGAACAACAGCCCATTCATACGCGCAGTTGTTGCACTAGGGCTGTTTGACAGAAACAAAGCGCCGGCTAATGATGACTCTTCCATAGCCAGCCAAATCAAAGAGTTTGACGCCAAAATGGATGCGACACCCGCCTTTTTCTATTTGATCACTCAAGGCAATGATCGGTTGACGCAAATCAACGCAGGTCGTGCTTACGTCAGAGCACAGCTGGCAGCCACTGCGCAGGGTTTGTCTATGCACCCTATCTCGCAAGCTTTGCAAGAATATCCTGAACAAGCGAAGCAATATCTTGCTATCCACCAGCTACTGAACGCACCACCGGCAACGCATACCGTGCAGATGTGGACGCGCATCG
>JANMTB010000215.1:0-13709 GCA_031390045.1 Polaromonas sp. | reverse complement strand
GAACGAGTTGCCCATGCTTTTTCAGCGCATTTTGTCTAACTGCACCCTAGACTGGTTTCGGCGCCAAAAAACCCAAAGAGCCGTTTTCTCCAACTTTAGCGACTTTGAATCTGCCGGAGATGATGGTGATTTCAATATTTTGGAAACTTTAGAGCTGAAAAACGACTCAGATGGCACGGAAAGTGCTGAGTCTGCAACGAGTAGAGCACAAACTTTTAGAGAAATCGAGGCCGAAATACAAGAATTGCCAGCGCGTCAACGAGAAGCCTTCCTCATGCGTTATTGGGAGGAACTTGATGTAGCCGAGACTGCTGCCGCCATGGGTTGCTCAGAGGGAAGCGTGAAAACGCACTGCTCCAGAGCCGTGGCTGCACTAGCCAAAGCTTTGAAAGCTCGAGGAATAACACTATGACTACCTTACCCAATAACCTATTAAAAGACACCGCGCAACTGTCGCAAGACCGCTTTGGTTTGCGCATCGCTGCCCGCTTGTCTAGCGGCAACGCTGAATTACCCCACGATATTTCTGAACGTTTGCGTGTTGCACGCCAGCAAGCCGTAACAAATCGTAAACGCATACAAATCATCACCTCAACCAAATCAGCAAGTTCCGTTTATGGCTCTGACGGCTCTGCCAGCATGAGTTTTGATGACGAAGGTTTGAATCTGTGGAACCGTTTGGCAGCTTTTTTGCCATTGATAGCTCTTGTGGTGGGCTTGGTGTCGATTTCAGTCGTTCAAAACGACATGCGCGCTAAAGAATTGGCTGAAGTTGACTCTGCTTTGCTGGTTGACGCCTTGCCACCTGCTGCTTATGCTGACGCCGGCTTTGCACAATTTTTAAAGCTGCATGCAGATTACAACGCCACCCACCCTGGTGAAAACGCGGCACAGTAATTGTTCAACTGACATGCAAGAGCGCACAAAATTAATCCTACCCAGCATAGTAAGCGTTGCAGCGGCAGCGCTTCTTTGCTTAGCTGGACTTGCTTTGGCGCAAACAGCCGTTACGACTTCATCTCCTACTTTGTCACCAGCTGCTCCAGCTAGTACCCTTGTAGCAAAACCCGTGGTCGCAAACAAAGCCACGAAAACTGCAGCTGAAACGTGGGACAAATTGACGCCTGCGCAAAAAACAGCGCTACAACCCTTGAATGGCAACTGGTCAAGCTTGTCAGATGGACATAAACGCAAATGGATCGCTGTTTCTGCTAATTTTGATCAATTTAGCCCACAAGACAAAACCAAATTACACAGCCGTATGACCGAATGGGCGGGCTTAAGCGCCAAGCAGCGTGAGCAAGCGCGCATCAACTTCGCGCAGAACAAAACTTTGACTCCCAAAGACAAACAAGCCAAATGGGAAAGCTACAAGGCTTTGCCACCCGAAACCAAGCAAGCTTTGGCCAATATTGATGTAGCTCCTAAGCCAACAGGTGCAGCTACCGCGGCAAAACCTGTTGCCAAAGACAAATTGGTCGCCAGCTCACCCAAAACAGACAAAGCACCCGTTAGATGAGCGAAGCGTTGTTTGATTCAGACGCATCAAAAGATGTGTCGCTCAGTACGACACCAAGTTTAAAACGCCGCATGGCATGCTGGATGTACGAGGGTTTGCTGATGTTTGGCGTTGTTTTCATCGCCGGCTACCTGTTTGGAACGCTCAGCCAAACTCGGCATGCGTTGAACAATCGACATGCACTACAAGCTTTTCTCTTCCTGATTTTCGGCATCTATTTCGCTTGGTTTTGGGCCAAAGGGCAAACCTTGGCGATGAAAACATGGAATATCCGCGTCGTCTCCACAACGGGTCAACCCATTACCCAAATGCGCGCTTTGGTGCGTTATGCGCTGAGCTGGGTATGGCTATTGCCACCGTTGGCTGCTATTGCACCGTTTTCGCTCAGTGGCGGTGAAACCTCTGTTCTTGTTATCGGCTGGGTACTGGTTTATGCACTGCTAAGCCGCTTTCAACCGCAGCAGCAGTTTTGGCACGACGTCTGGTCAGGCACGCGTTTGATCGACTCAAAACCTCTTAGCAGATAATTTCACTCGGTCATTTCGGTCATGATTGATCGTTGATAATCGCTGCATGCAGCAACCCAATAACCCCGATTCAAACTCCGTAGTCAACCCTCAAAAAGCCCGTACCGGCATCAACCGCATTATTCATGCGGGCGGTTATTCGATAGAAGGCATGAAAGCCGGCTGGGGCGAAACAGCTTTCAGGCAAGAGACCACAGCGGCTATTTTTCTAGTTCCCTTAGCTTTTTGGCTCGGCGAAACTTGGGTGGAAACCGCGCTTTTAGCCGGAACTGTACTCATCGTGATGATTGTGGAACTGCTCAACACCGGCATTGAAACCGCCATCGACCGCATCGGTCCAGAGTGGCATGCCTTATCCAAGCGCGCCAAAGACATGGGCAGCGCCGCCGTATTGCTCAGCTTGTTGCTATGCGGCGGCGTTTGGGGAGCTGCATTGCTACAGCGCTTTGCCTTCTGAAAATCTAAAATTAAACCGTCGATTTAAACCGCGACTTCGTCTTCCTCACCTGTACGGATGCGCACAACACGCTCCACGCTGGTGACAAAAATCTTACCGTCGCCGATTTTGCCCGTACGGGCAGCTTTCACGATGGCGTCGACGCACAAATCTAAATCAGCAGTTTTAACAACCACTTCAACTTTGACTTTCGGCAAAAAATCGACCACGTACTCTGCGCCACGATACAACTCAGTGTGGCCTTTTTGACGACCAAAGCCTTTGACTTCTGTCACGGTCAGGCCCGTCACGCCACATTCAGCCAAGGCTTCGCGGACTTCTTCGAGTTTGAAAGGTTTGAGAATGGCGGTGATGAGTTTCATGGTTGCTCCCTAGTTTGATTTTTTAGATATGACTGACATCGTAACAAAATTTGCGGCTATTTTTCTAATGCAACAGTTCATGCCCTGAATTTACTCGTGATCGGATACCGCCAATCCTTACCAAAGCTGCGATGCGTCACGCGAATACCAATCGGTGCTTGGCGGCGTTTGTGTTCGTTGATTTTGATCAGATGGGTAACGCGCTGCACATCTGCCGGTGCAAAACCAGCGGCCAAAATCTCGGTAATGCTTTGGTCGTTTTCCATGTAGCGCTCCAAAATTGCGTCCAGCACCTCATACGGCGGCAGGCTGTCTTGGTCTTTTTGGTCGGCACGCAGCTCGGCGCTGGGGGGGCGGGTGATGATGCGCTCGGGGATGGGGTTGCTACCCGTACCATTCGGGTCGTTCAGATTTCGCCACTGACAGAGCTTGAATACGGTTGTTTTTGCTATGTCTTTAATAGCAGCAAAGCCTCCAGCCATATCGCCGTAGAGCGTGCAGTAGCCAGTCGCCATTTCCGATTTATTCCCCGTCGTGAGCACCATGCTACCAAATTTATTGGACAACGCCATTAGCAGCGTGCCTCGAATCCGCGCTTGGATGTTTTCTTCGGTCGTGTCCTCGGCCAAACCCGTAAACTCGCTGGCTAAACTCTTTTTGAACGCCTCAAATTCGGGCACGATGGAGATTTCGTCATAACGCACCCCCATGCGTTTAGCCATTTCGCGAGCGTCTATCCAACTGATGTCTGCGGTGTAAGGTGACGGCATCATCACGGTGCGAACTTTGTCTTTGCCCAAAGCGTCGACTGCTAGCGCCAAGACTAGCGCCGAGTCGATCCCGCCCGATAAGCCCAAAATCGCACCCGGGAAGCCGTTTTTACCCAAATAGTCGCGAATACCTAGCACCAAGGCGTCCCACAAGTCTGCTTCATCACTGCGTTGTGGAGCGATAAGATCATTCTTTCCATCGACTTCATTTACTATTAAATCAATAGCTTCTGAGGTAACAGACACGCCGGCTAGAGTCGAATTTTCACTGGCTTTACCAGCATTTACACCAATATAGAGTAGTTTTTCTTTAAAGCTCTCTGCTCTAGCCACCAATTTCGCTTTAGCATTGAGCGCAAACGAACCGCCATCAAACACCACCTCATCCTGGCCGCCGACCAAGTGCGCATAAATCAACGGCAAACCTGTCGCTTTGACGCGATCTGCCATGCGATCGACCCGTTCCCCGCCCTTGCCGGCATGGAAAGGCGAGGCGTTGATCACCGCCAGCACCTGCGCACCCGCTTCCAAAGCCAGCTGTGCGGGTTCTTCAAACCAAGCGTCCTCACAAATCAGCAGCCCAACGCTGACTTGTTGACCCGCTTCACCGACTTGGAAAACGCAAACGCCCTGCCCTGGGGTGAAATAACGCCGCTCGTCAAACACCTGGTAGTTCGGCAGCTCGCGCTTGGCGTAGGTTTCTAAAATTCGCCCCTCGCTGATGACGCTGGCCGCGTTGAACCGCCGCTGAATCGCCACCGATTTGCTGCGTTCGTCCCCGCCCGTGGGGTGACCGACGACCACGACCATACCTTTTAACCCTGCGCAAGCGTTGGCCACCATTTTCACGGCATCATGACAGGCAGAGACGAATGCGGGGCGCAAAAACAAGTCTTCCGCCGCGTAGCCGCAGATGGACAATTCGGGTGTCAACATCAGCCGAGCGCCGTGTTCGTAGGCCTCGTGCGCGGCATTGATCATTTTTTGCGCATTGCCGTGCAAATCGCCTACATGGAGGTTAAGCTGGGCTACGCAGATTTTGAGTGTCATAGATCAGAGAAAATAATATTAAATGTCAGTCAAAACAAGTTCAGATTCACTCGATTATGTCATTCGTGAACACACCTCGCCGCTAGAAGTGAATAGCGCCGCATGGAACGCCCTGCTCGCCCTACAAAGCCAACCCAGCCCCTTCATGCGGCACGAATATTTGGCGGCAATGCACCAAAGCGGCAGTGCCAGCCCTGAGACGGGCTGGACGCCCCGCTTCATCACCTTATGGCTCGGTGATGAGTTGCAAGCAGCCTGCCCGCTCTACCTCAAAGACCATTCCTACGGCGAATTCGTCTTCGACCACAGCTGGGCCAACGCCTACCAGCAGCACGGCCTACCCTATTACCCCAAAGCCCTCATCGCCCCGCCCTTCACCCCCGTGCCCGGCTCGCGGCTGCTGGCGCGGGATGCGGATTCGCGTCAAATCTTGTTGAAAGCGGTGATTGCTTGGTGCGAAAAACACGAGTTATCGTCTCTGCACCTGCTGTTTTGCAGCGATGAAGATGTGGAAACCTGCAAAGCCGAAAAACTGATGCTGCGGCACACCGTTCAATTTCACTGGACGAACTCAACCTATTCTAGTTTTGATGATTTTTTAAGTACCCTAGCTCAAGACAAACGCAAAAAAATCCGCGCCGAGCGCCGTAAAGTCGCCGAAGCTGGTGTCACTTTCCGCTGGGCGCTAGGGGCAGATATCAGCGATGCAGACTGGGATTTCTTTTACCGCTGCTACGAACGCACCTACTGGGAGCACGGCAACGCTCCGTATTTGAGCCGCGACTTCTTCAAGCAGACGCAAACCACCATGCCCGAGAACTGGCTGCTCTTCACCGCAGAACGCAAAGGCCAACCTATTGCTACAAGTTTAGTAGCTGTTCAGGCAATAAATACGCCGGCTAGTGACGAATTTACCTCTAAAAATGACCTTTTAGACGATAAAATGTCAAAAATCATCGAAAAAAGAGGTGAGAAAGCAAAAAAAATAGCCTATGGCCGCTACTGGGGCGCTTTAGAACGCGTCGATTGCTTGCATTTTGAAGCTTGCTACTACCAGCCCATTGAATGGTGCATCCAGCACGGCTACCACCGCTTTGAAGGCGGCGCGCAGGGCGAACACAAAATGGCCAGAGCCCTGCTCCCCATCAAAGCCACCAGCGCCCACTGGCTAGCACACCCCGCCTTTTCGGAGGCCGTCCAGCGCTTCCTAGACCGCGAAGGGCAAGGGATTGAGAACTATATGGAGGATTTGGGGAGGAGGAGTCCGTTGAAGGGCTGAAATTAAAGCGTATTTCCTGATGACTCAATTAATTGGTCGTGCGGGAAAATGGCGGATATTTTTCCAAATCACTAATATTGGATATCTTAAATGGATTCACCGTATATTCGTTTTCTCCCAACCATTTGCTATGCGCGTTGGGTGACGAAATAATCCAATCCGCTTCGAAATCGCAGGATAGCAATAGACTTCCACTATCTCTTGCATTTAGTCCTCTGCCAAACATTCGGGCCACATCAATTGAATCTGTCCAGCAAAGTCCTATTGATCCCTTTTCCCATCTAATTAAATTCTCACCTCTGTACAGAATGAGTGCTTTACCGCTGTATTTTGGAAGCACGTGCTCAAGCAATTTCACCAATATCTCATCGTCTTGAATTTGTGCTCTTATATCGTGGCCCTTCTCAATCCACGAAGTATGAAAATCTCTAACGAATACCTCAGAAATATCCTTCTGGCGCAAGAATAATTCAGCTTCACGCCTCCAAGCTTTCTCCTCTGTTATTTTTCGAAATAAATCAATCATTTTGGAAACTGTAATCTATACAGCAGTTATTACAAAACTCGCGCGCCTGTAGGTCCTAACTTAACCACCAACACCAAGTGAAAGCTCCCCTTTCGCCCCGCGGGGCGAGAGGGGTTGGGGGTGAGTGGGGGAAACAAACCAGCTACGCACAGCTACAAAATACTATAAATAACATAGCAGCTTAGGCAATAAATACGACGGCTATAGCCAAAAATAGCTCTCAAACAGGCGAATGCGTCCGCAACCAATCCCTCAATGCTTCATTCATCCGCGTCTGCCAGCCCGCACCTGTGGCGCGAAAAGCTGCCAAAACATCGGGGCTGTAGCGTACGGCTACTTGTTCTTTGGTCGGGCGGGTATTGGGGCCGCGCGTTCTGGCTTTGCCGATGACGACGCCACCTTGTTTGAGCACAGCACCTTCCCAATCGGCCACTGTTGTACGTGGGCTGTCGGGGTCAATTTGGGAAGTTTTTCCAGTAGATGCGTTCTTCATGTTTTTCTGCCTTTCTGATCGAAATAATGTGGTCAATCTCGCCGCGTGGGGTGTGAACGATGAAAACGACGGCTTCGCCCCACAACCCCAGCGTCTGCAAACGCAGCTCACCGTATGCATCGCGCCCATCTTCACGGGTGATGGTGAATTCTGCGAAAACGGATTCGCACCCGATGAAGTCAAACCCATGGTTCCTGATATTGCTCAGGCGCTTTGTCTCATCAAAGCTGACCATGAGCAAATTGTAGATGCATTATTAAAGAAGTGCAAGTAAATTGTGGATGCATTTTAATTTTATTACTGTTTTAATGTACAGTATTTTAAATCAAAATTTGCCAAAAACAAGCAATTAGCCAATTTTCAAATACACCAACTTGCTACAAATAATATAGCTACTAAGGCAGCAAAAACACTGGCTACAGCCATAAATAGCGCCTAAAACAAGCTATCCAGGCATTTTCGCCTTATCCGCCGACCCTTCCAGCCCCGCTAGCAGGGCTTTGTTATTGCCGGGGATGACCATTTGGAATTTGTTGTCTACAAAGGTGTAGTCGTAGTAACCCATGCGGGCTAGGGGTTGGATTTTTAGGACATCGACCATGCCGTTGACGTCTATGGCTTCATCGGCGATGTGCACGGCCACCACGCGACCGAAGACGACGTCTGCGGTGCCCATGGGTGGGGTGCCGGGGAAGCGCAGGGTGTTGAGGTAGACGCATTCGAACTGGATGGGGGAGCGGGCGACGCGCATGGGTTTGACGAGTTTAGAGGGGAGTTTTTGCAGCCCTGCCCTCTCGAACTCGTCAACGCCGTGCGGCAGCTCTTCGGCGGAGATGTTGACGGCGTCACGCAACTCGTAAGTCGCCATGTTCCAAACGAATTCGCCGGTTTGTTCGGCATTGCGTACGGAATCTTTGCGGTTGCCAGTGGTATCTTGGTTGGCTGAAAACATGACGATAGGCGGATCGAAACTGATGTTTTGAAATTGGCTGTAAGGCGCGAGATTGTGGCGGCCTTGGCCGTCAACGGTGGAAATCCAGCCAATCGGTCGCGGCACGACGCAGGATTTGAAGGGGTCAAAAGGTAAGCCGTGGTGGGTGATGCCAGGTTCGTAGTACATCGTTTTGATTTCGTTTGAATGTCGTTTGGATTTTGTTTAGAGGCAATATTGGAAATTTAGTTATAGGCAGTAACGATGTTGCGTTAAATCAGTACTTACCCGAACATCCTGCGTCCCCTATGCGACCCGATTTAAGAGTACACGCTCTAATATCGGCAAAAAACGTGCATTTTTGTCACTTTACCTATGAAAAAGTGTAATTCGCAAACCAAGCACAACACTATTCTGCTACTGTACGGTACAGCAAAAACAACATTGGGTAACATAAATATGTACCTATATAAAACATGCCACAAACGCAATCGGCAGCCTTGAACAACCAAACGACGCAGCGCAGCAGCTATGCGAGCGAGCGTAGCTCACCTTTTAAATATATCGATATGCCACAACCCTACGTGCCGCTGCATGACGTTGACCCGCCAAATTTGGCGCTTTTAGCGCTTGAATTTCGAGCATTTTGGGAGTTTGGCGCGGTGCTGCCTGCATGGCCAGCCTTGAAGCGCGCACCCAAATGCGATGCGACGGGCGATGGCACGCATGTGATTGTGTTTCCGGGCTTGAGCGCTGGCGACATCAGCACGGTGCCACTGCGCAAGTATTTGGATGGCTTGGGCTATGTGACGACGGGCTGGGGGCAAGGGCTCAATTTAGGCCCTCGTTCTGGCGTTTTAGACGCGGCGCAGCATCAAATCAGACAAGTGTTTGAAGCAACGGGCCGCAAAGTTAGCTTGGTGGGCTGGAGCTTGGGCGGCATTTACGCACGGGAGATGGCGAAATTGTTGCCTGAGATGGTGCATTGCGTCATCACTCTAGGCACGCCGTTTGCAGGCTCACCCAAATCGACCAACGCTTGGCGCATTTACGAGCTGGCCACGGGGCGCAACACGGACATGGAGCATACCAATTACGACCTGCCGATGGCTCCTGCTGCCGTGCCGACTAGCAGCGTTTACTCGCGCAGTGACGGTATCGTAGCGTGGCAAGGCAGCATTCAGGCCAGCTGCAAGGTAAACCCACAAACGGAGAACATCGAAGTTTTCGCCAGCCACGTGGGCATCGGTCTGAACCCTAGCGCTTGGTGGGTGGTGGCGGACCGATTGGCGCAAAAGCAGGAGTCTTGGAAGCCCTTTGTTGCGCCTGAGCTGTTGGGTTTGCGCAAATTTATTTATCCAAGGTCTACGCGTTCTCTAGCGTGATGTCTAGCTATGCGAGAATCGCTCTCGACACTTTTTGACAAAAGCGAAATCATTGACATGACCAATCTGCGCGCCCAATCACCCGATCTACACCCTGATTTGCAATTGCTAGCCGCGCAAGGTACGCAGCAAACCTTCAAAAAAGGCAAGCTTATTTTTAAAGACGGCGACCCTGGCGATGTCATTTACATCTTGCTAGAAGGACGCGTACGGGCTTATGGCTCGTCTTTATCAGGCAAAGAAATCACCTACGGCTATATCGATGCGGGCGAATACTTTGGCGAATTGACTCTCGATGGTGGCCGCCGATCAGCTTCAATTGAAGCGCTAGAGACTAGCATTTGCGCGATAGTTACCAACGCGCAAGTCAAGGCTTTCATGCATGATCAGCCCCAATTTGCTACCGAAATGCTGCATACCGTCATCAGCCGCGCCAGACAATCGACTGACAATGCCCGCAATATCGCACTTTTAGACGTGTATTCACGCTTAAAGCACATCATTGAGAAGATTACCCCTGAAGTAGCGGTCACCATCAACATCACCCACCAAGAGTTAGCCGCAGACGTAGGCGCATCGCGCGAAATGGTGAGCAAACTTTTAAAAGATTTAGAAATTGGCGGCTACATCAGCTTCAAAAGCCGCAAGTTGACCCGACTCAAAGCCTTGCCAGTGCGCTGGTAAGCATCTCGAATTTGCTATTTTTATGATAGCACTTTAGGCAATAAATACGCCGGCTAGAACGAATATTACCTCTAAAATTGAGTCTTAGAGGTAAATATTGATTTACAAAGCCTTGATTTCAACCTTGCGCCACTTGATCGTGCCCCGCCCCCACTGCAGTGCTATCGGGCCGCTGACAAGTTTGGAGTCTTCAATATCCACGGTTTTCACGCCGTTGAGCACCAATACCAAGCGCTTACCTTGCATGGTGATTTCATACGTGTTCCACTTGCCACCAGCCTTTGGCATGGGTGACACTTTAGCTACTTTAACGATAGCACCTGTGCCGTAGGTTGGGTCTGGGCGTTGGTCGAAAATATTGGCTTCGTAGCAATTTTCGTCGTTGATCTTGCCTGGATCTTGGCAGCGCATGAAAATACCGCTGTTAGCGTCGTCACTCGACCAAAATTCCGCCTGCAGCATGAAATCTTTATATGTATTTTTCGTCACCAAATAGCCCGGGTCTTTGCCGCCTGTACTGGCTTGAATCGCGCCGTCAGACGCTACCCAGTTCGCATCGCCCACACGGTTGAAGTTGTCCAAACCTTTGGTGCCGTCCACCAGCGAAGTCCACCCGCCAGAGCCGCCAGAAGTAGCGCAACCGCTAAGCGCAGCCGCTACGATAGCTGCAGATAGCAACGTTTTTGTAAATTGTTTCATCGTTTTTGTCCTTTTGCGAATGTAGGTGGATATGTCGTAAAACTGCAACTTCTTCATTGTGTGCATGCTTACAAGAACTTAGTTTACGCACAAATATCAATCATGAACCAAGGGATTACGCCAATAAGAAGGAATAAAAGCCGCTAGATCGTAAAATCTAGCGGCTTATATGATGCATTTTAAGATAAATTTGCTATACTTTTAATAGCTTCTTAGGCAATAAATTCGTGGACCAGCTGTATATTTATCTCTAAAATGGCATTTTTACGCCTTCAAATCCTTCTGGTAGTTCGCAATACCGTCTGTGATCTCTTTCGCGGCGGCTTCTGGGCCTTCCCAGCCGTTGATTTTGACCCATTTGTTTTCTTCTAAGTCTTTGTAGTGCTCAAAGAAGTGGGAAATGGTTTTGAGGCGTAGGTTGTTCAAATCTTCGGGTTTTTGCCACTGGGTGTAGAGCGAGCATTTTTTGTCGATAGGCACAGCCAAGACTTTGCCGTCTTCACCAGCTTCGTCGGTCATTTTCAAGATGCCAATGGCGCGGCAAGTGACGACAACACCGGGGATCAAGGGGACTGGGGTTATGACCAGTACGTCGACTGGGTCACCATCACCACTCAAGGTTTTGGGGATGTAGCCATAGTTGGTGGGGTAATGCATCGCTGTGCTCATGAAGCGATCCACAAAAATCGCGCCAGATTCTTTGTCGACTTCGTACTTGATCGGGTCAGCATTCATCGGGATTTCGATGATGACGTTGAATTCATGTGGGGCGTTTTTACCGGGGGTGACTTTGTCTAGGGACATGGTGAGTAGCTCTTAAAGTTATAAAAAAGTGATGAAAAGGGTGGCTGACGTAAGTATTAACCCGCATTTTACTTTCAATAGGCTTGCGCAGCGCGAAATTGTCACATTTTCGAGTTAAAGTGCCTCCGTTGGCCAATCGACATGTCCGCATAAGGACAGCGAGGAAGCAACGCAGCGGGAGCTGGCGTTGACTTCAAAACTCTTAAGTGTTGAAACCAAGGCCTGCTCTCTTCATGCGATTAAACATTCGAGGAGATAAACATCATGACAGGCAATTCCGCGCTAATTTTGGCGCTCGTTTGCGGACTGATCGCCGTGGGATACGGCTTTTGGGCTCGCAGTTGGATTCTTTCCCAAGACGCTGGTAACCCGCGCATGCAAGAGATTGCAGCCGCGATTCAAACCGGTGCTGCTGCGTATTTAGCGCGCCAGTACAAAACCATCACCATCGTCGGTGTAGTTTTAGCGATTTTGATTTTCTTCTTCTTAGACAGCTTGTCTGCCGTTGGCTTCGTCATTGGCGCGCTCTTGTCTGGCTTGTGCGGCTTTATCGGCATGAACGTGTCGGTCAAAGCCAATGTACGCACCGCTCAAGCAGCAACCAAAGGCATTGGCCCAGCGCTTGATGTCGCGTTTCGCGGTGGTGCTATCACCGGCATGCTGGTGGTTGGCCTTGGCTTGCTTGGCGTGACTGCGTTTTACTGGTTCTTGGTCGGCAACGGCAGCATGACGCCAGATAAAAACTTGGCCAAAATGCTGAATCCGCTGATTGGTTTTGCTTTCGGCTCGTCACTGATTTCGATTTTCGCCCGTTTGGGTGGCGGTATTTTCACCAAAGGCGCTGACGTCGGTGCAGACTTGGTGGGTAAAGTGGAAGCTGGCATCCCAGAAGATGACCCACGCAACCCTGCTGTGATTGCCGACAATGTGGGCGACAACGTGGGAGACTGCGCTGGTATGGCTGCCGATTTGTTTGAAACTTATGCGGTGACACTGATTGCGACCATGGTGTTGGGCGCTTTGCTCGTTACTGGCGCAGGTACGGCGGCTGTGGTTTATCCATTGGCTCTCGGTGCAGTTTCTATCATCGCTTCTATCATTGGCTGCTTCGTCGTCAAAGCGTCACCTGGCATGAAAAACGTGATGCCAGCCTTGTACAAAGGCTTGGCTGTGGCTGGCGGTTTATCACTCATCGCTTTTTACTTTGTGACAACATGGTTGATGCCTGATAACTCTATCAAAGCAGCTGGTAGCCAAATGGCACTGTTTGGTGCTTGTTTTGTGGGCTTGGCGCTCACGGCAGCTTTGGTGTGGATCACTGAGTACTACACCGGCACGCAATACGCGCCTGTGAAGCACATTGCTGCTGCGTCAACAACAGGTCACGGCACCAACATCATTGCCGGCTTGGGCGTTTCAATGCGCTCTACCGCTTGGCCAGTGATTTTTGTGTGTATCGCTATCATGGCGGCTTACTCATTGGCTGGTTTGTACGGTATCGCTATTGCGGCAACGTCCATGTTGTCCATGGCGGGCATCGTGGTGGCTTTGGACGCTTACGGCCCTATCACTGACAACGCTGGCGGTATCGCTGAAATGGCCGAAATGCCAAAAAGCGTACGCGATGTCACCGACCCGCTGGATGCCGTCGGCAACACCACCAAAGCCGTGACCAAAGGCTACGCGATTGGTTCAGCTGGCTTGGCGGCACTCGTGTTGTTTGCGGATTACACCCACAAATTAGAAGCTTACGGCAAAGCGATCAGCTTTGATTTGAGCGACCCAATGGTCATCATCGGCCTGTTTATCGGCGGTTTGATTCCTTACCTCTTTGGCGCGATGGCGATGGAGGCTGTAGGCCGCGCAGCTGGCTCTGTGGTAGTGGAAGTACGTCGCCAGTTTGCTGACGGCGCGATCATGGCTGGCCAGCGTAAGCCTGACTACAGCGCCGCTGTTGACATGCTAACCTCTGCCGCTATCAAAGAGATGATGATTCCATCGCTCTTGCCAGTGGTAGTGCCAATTTTGGTCGGCTTGGTACTTGGGCCAAAAGCCTTGGGTGGCTTGCTGATGGGTACGATTGTGACAGGCTTGTTCGTAGCGATTTCGATGTGCACCGGCGGTGGCGCTTGGGACAATGCGAAAAAGTACATTGAAGACGGTAACCACGGCGGTAAAGGCTCGGAAGCGCACAAAGCAGCTGTGACTGGCGACACCGTGGGC
>JANMTB010000214.1:0-18931 GCA_031390045.1 Polaromonas sp. | reverse complement strand
GCAGGCGCGGTTTCGCGGCCATCAAACGCTTCCATTTTCCCGTTCGGTTTGCCGTCTTGGTGCAGCAAAAACGCCCCGCCGCCAATCCCGCTAGACTGCGGCTCCACCAATCCCAGCACCATCTGCACCGCCACCGCAGCATCCACCGCACTGCCGCCCGCTTTGAGGACTTGGTAGCCCGCGTCTGTCGCTAGCGGATTCGCCGCCGCCACGGCAAATTTCTTAGTCGCCCAGCCCGGTTTCTCGGTGAAGCCAGAGGCGGCTTCGGGGAGGATGGGAGCGGTGTAGGTGAATTGCGGCTGATTGGTAGCGCAGCCTGCCAGCAGAGTGGCAAGAATCGCCGACGTAGAGCCAAATTTAGCAAATTTGCTAGTTTTAGTGAAATTTATCATTTTTACCCCTTAAATGTGACTCTAGCCGGCGTATTTATTGACTAAGGTGCTATGAAATTTATAGTAAATTCGACATTCTATTCTACATGTAAGCTTGATGATGGCACAGTTATTTTCTTTTCATATGAGAGTTATATTCTTAAAAAGATATAACAATATAATTAAATATTATTTTTTTATCTATAAAATCTTTGGCATCATGCATTTTCTGGTATGAAATAGAATTTCTTAATGAAATTTAGAGATATTGATTTAAGTGACAACGCTTTGAATTCTGAACACCAACGTCTGGGGATACCACCGCTTGAAAGATCAATAGAGAAAATCGCTTTGGCCGACTCGCAAAGCCGCGTCATCCGTGGTGCTGTGTGGCTGACTTCCAGCATGCTGGCGCTGGCCTTTTGCTTTCTGCTGATACAACTTTTCGGCAGCGGCACGACGGCGGCAAAAGCGCTGTTGAGCGAGGCCTTGGCCAGCGACGTTTTTTGGAGCGCCGTCGCCGTCGGACTCTTTGCGCAAATTGTTGATGGGGCCTTGGGCATGGCGTACGGTCTGACTTCAACCACTTTTTTAATGGCAAGTGGCGTCAGCCCAGCTATGGCTTCTGCCAGCGTGCATGTTGCTGAAGTGTTTACAACAGGTGTTTCTGGCATAGCACACGCCAAACTTGGCAACGTCAACAAAAAACTTTTTCTAAAACTTTTGCTGCCAGGGATAACAGGTGCAGTCACTGGCGCTTATATTTTGACGAACATCGATGGGAAGGTAATCAAACCGTACATTTCCGCCTATTTGATGGTGATGGGGATCTACATCATCAGCAAGGTTTTTAAGAAAATTAAAGCGAATCGGCAAGAGCCCAAGCATGTTGCCAAATTGGCGCTGGTCGGTGGTTTTGTCGATGCCATAGGCGGCGGCGGCTGGGGCCCTGTTGTTACGACGACCTTGGTAGGAACGGGGCAAGACCCCAGGACCACCATTGGGTCGGTCAACTTCGCAGAGTTTTTCTTGACCTTTGGCAGCGCCATCACCTTCACAGCCTTGGTCGGTTTTGGCCCGTGGATGATCGTAGCAGGCTTGGTGATCGGTGGTTTGTTTGCAGCGCCCTTTGCCGCTTATCTGTGCAGCAAATTACAAACCCGTACCTTGTTGCTACTGGTCGGAACGCTGATTTCGGTGGTCAGCGTTTTCAATTTGTATAAGTCTTTGGTGTAACAGCAATTCGGCTGCATGACGGCAATAAAAAAGCCCGCACATCCGAAGACATGCAGGCTTTTGGCAGGTTAAATTCGAATTACTTCGGTGCGAGGCGAATCGCGCCATCCAGACGAATCGTTTCGCCGTTGAGCATGTCGTTCTCAAAAATATGCTTGGCCAGTTTGGCGTAATCTTGCGGCGTACCCAAACGTGATGGGAACGGCACGGCTGCGGCCAGGGCGTCTTGCACGTCTTGGGGCATGCCGAACATCATGGGGGTGCCAAAAATGCCGGGGGCGATGGTCATGTTGCGGATGCCGTTGCGGGCCAAGTCGCGGGCGATGGGCAGGGTCATGCCGACAACGCCGCCTTTGGACGCGCTGTAGGCGGCTTGGCCGATTTGGCCGTCGTAAGCGGCTACGGATGCGGTGGAGATGATCGCGCCGCGCTCGCCAGTGGATTCTGGCTCGTTTTTGCACATGGCGTCTGCCGCTAGGCGGATCATGTTGAAGCTACCAATTAGGTTGATGGTGACGGTGCGTTTGAAGGTTTCAAAGTTGTGCGGGCCGTTTTTGCCGACGGTTTTTTCACCGGTTGCGATGCCTGCGCAGTTGACCAAACCCATGAGTTTGCCCATAGACACGGCTTTGGCGACGACGGCTTGGCCATCGGCCTCAGTAGTCACGTCGCACTTCACAAAAGCGCCGCCGATTTCTTTTGCGATGGCTTCGCCTTTGTCGGCTTGCATGTCTGCAATCACCACCATGCCGCCGCTGGCTGCCAGCATACGCGCTGTGCCCTCACCCAAGCCTGATGCGCCGCCGGTGACGATGAATACTTTGCCTTTGATGTCCATGAAATTACCCTTTTTAGTTGACGTTAACGTAAAGGGTAATTATCGCTCAGCTCAATGGTGTTTGGCTTACTTGTAGCCGACGCGGTCCAGCATCTGCTGCACTTTGACCTGATTTTTAGCTACGGCTGCGAGGGGAATCGTCTCAGATTTAAATGCTCCACCACTCATTGCTTTAAGGGCTGCGTTGTCAATCTGCACGCCTTTGACCGTGGGCCACTCGTTGTTGCCGTTCGCAAAGTGGTCTTGCGCGAAGGGGCTGGCGAGGTATTCCATGAACAAAATCGCGTTGTCGCGGTTTTTAGCGTATTTCGCCACTGCGCCGCCAGCGATGTTCATGTGTGTGCCGGTGGTAGCTTGATTTGGGAACATGATGCCGACTTTGGCCATGGCAGCGATGTCTTCTGGCTTGGTCGAGCGCATCATGCGGGCGACGTAGTAGGTGTTGGCCAAGGCAATGGCGCATTCGCCTGAGGCGACGCCGTTGATTTGATCTGTATCGCCACCCTTGGGCGCACGCGCCATGTTGGCGACCATGCCTTTGAGGAAGGCTTCGGTTTTCGCCTCGCCGTTGTGCTCCATCATGGATGAAAACAAGCTCAAGTTGTAAGGGTGTGAGCCGGAGCGGGTGCAGACTTTGCCTTTGTTGATGGGGTCAGCCAGTTGCTCATAGCTGGCAACATCTGATTTGTTCACCTTGACTTTGTCGTATACGATGACACGTGCGCGTGTTGAATAGCCCGTCCAAGTCACGCCGTCTTTTGTAGCTGCAGATCGCAAATTGGCAGGAATGCTGTCGTCTAGCTTCTTGGATTTGATGGGTAAAAACAAACCCTCAGCATCTGCTTTGGTCAAACGTGCTGCATCCACCAACAAAATCAAATCAGCTGGCGAAGCTGATCCTTCGGCTTTCAAACGGGTGATGATGCCCGCGTCATCCGCATCAACGCGGTTGATTTTGATGCCTGTGGTCTTGGTGAAAGTTGAGTAAAGTACCTCGTCTGTGGCGTAATGGCGTGCAGAATACAGGTTAAGCACTTTGTCAGTGCCCTGAGCCTGTGCTGTGTTGATTGACATCATCGCGCTAGATACAACAGCGAGAGTCATTAACGAACGTTTAAACATGGTGAGTCCTTCAAAAAAATTAAAAACAGTTAAAAATAGAAATACGGAAAATTAATGTAAATGCGAATCATTCTCAATTATAAAACAAAATCTCATGTGACTTTGATAGCCGCATGCATGGTGGGGCTTCTACTAACTGGTTGCAGCTTGATGCAACCCACGCCAACTGCACCCGATGCGCCCACCACGCCCATGGTTTTCACCAAAAAGCTACCCAAAATTGGCCTAGCCTTGGGTGGTGGTGCGGCCCGTGGTTTTGCGCATATAGGCGTGATTCAGGTGCTGGAAGAGGCCGGCATCAAGCCCGATTTGGTGGTGGGCACGTCCGCTGGCAGTCTGGTAGCTGCCATTTATGCAAGTGGTAAAACCGGCGCACAGCTGCAAACCGTGGCAGAAACCATGGAAGAAGCCGCGTTGACCGATTGGACGCTGCCTTTCATCAGCCGTGGCATGCTGCGCGGCGAGGCGCTGGCGCGTTATGTGAGCGGTCAAGTGGGCGGTAGAAAAATCGATTCTCTTCCCATGCCGCTGGGCATTGTGGCGACGGATTTGCACAATGGCAAAGGTGTGTTGTTTCAAACGGGCGACGCGGCCACGGCTGTGCGTGCATCCAGCTCTGTACCCGGTGTGTTTCAGCCGGTGAAAATCGGCACGCGAGAGTATGTTGATGGCGGTTTGGTGTCGCCAGTTCCTGTGCGCTATGCAAGGCAAATGGGAGCTGAAGTGGTGATTGCTGTCGATATTTCTGCGACCCCAGAGAGCAACCCCGCTCTGAGCACCATGGACATCATGCTGCAAACCTTCGCCATCATGAGCTTGTCGATCAACTCGTTTGAACTGCGCGAAGCCGATGTCGCCGTGCGACCAGCGCTAGCAGGTGTTTCCAGTGCAGATTTTGCGTCTAAACGCAAGTCTATTGAAGCGGGCAGGGTGGCGATGTTAGCAGCATTGCCGCTTCTTAGGACGGCGATTGCTGTGAAAAGTCAGTAATGTAACCAAAAATCCCCCAAAAAACCCTAAAAAATAGGTGATATTTGGTTGTAAATAGCGTATTTATTAACTAATATGCTACTATAATAATAGCAAAAACACTTGTTCAGGCTAGTTCATTTGTTTTCCATAGAGCCTATTTTGTTACAAATATCACTTCTTAATGCAGAAAACCAAGGGTTAGCACTTATTTTATCGGTAATATTCACAGTTTTTAACATTTAAATACAGTTTAGAATCATTTGGTTGCAATTGCAATTGCAACTAAAAAATAACTAACCCGGAGAATTTAAATGAACCACATTTACCGCATCGTCTGGAACCACGCCACTTCTTGCTACCAAGCTGTTACTGAGAGCGCCAAAGGGCAGGGTAAAAATAAAAGTCAGCTTAAAACATCGAAAGTAGGTAATCAACTTGTAACTTCATCTTTCGGGAATTTTTTGCGAATCTCGACGATGAGCGCTGTTTTTGGTTTGTCCATCCTAGGTGGAGTGATGAGTCAAGCGCACGCACAAAATATCAACACGGCGCCGGGGTTTTTAATTAACTCACTGGGTGCCTGTGATGATTGTTTTTCAGGGGCAGTTTCTTTGGGGTTTTCAGCCAATCTCTATGGAACGACACAAACCCAAGTGTTTGTTAACAACAACGGAAATATTACTTTCGGTGTTGGATCGGGCCAATACAGACCGCAAGCTTTTTCAAATCCTGCTTCTTCACTAGCTACTGGCGTGACAGGTCTAATTGCACCCTTCTTCTCGGATGTTTACACCAGCTATGCCGGTTCTAGTCCTGTTACCTATGGCAACTCGCAGATGAATGGGTTTAATGCATTTGGTGTGAATTGGGTAAATGTTGGCGGATTTTCGGCAAGGTCAGGGGAACGTAATAACTTCCAAGCGATATTGATTTCACGTCCAGACTACGCTGCAGGCGATTTTGATATCCAATTTAATTATGGGCAAATTCATTGGGATGAATCTGGTAATGCCGTCGTTGGTTTGACCAAAGGAACGGGTGTAGCAGGAACGCATTACCAATTACCTGGCTCATTAAGCGATGGGGCTTTTCTTAATTTTGGCCCGAATGCGTTAATTTCTGGAAGTAATATTGGCATTGCTGGGCGGTATGTTTATAGAATCCGCAATGGTCAAATCGAGTTGTCTCCGGTTACATCTATAAATACTGCCAAACCGTTTTACAGTACCTTTGATTTAGGACTTGGTTTGAATACTGTTTTTGATGGAGGCGTGCTTAGAGTACATGCAGCGTCATCATTTACGGCCAATTTCACCATCAACAATTTAGGCGGAACCATTGACGCCGACGGTAAAGCAGCTACGTTTTCAGGTGTATTTTCTGATGCAGCAGGTTCACGTGGTGCGCTAACTATTAAGGACAACTCAGCAGGAGGCAAAGTCACACTGAGCGCAGCTAGCACCTACACGGGCGCTACTACTGTGGCGGGCGGTACGTTGGCCTTGGCTGGTAGTGGCAGTATTGCCAGCAGTTCTGGTGTGAATCTTTCTGCTGCTGGCGCTAAGTTTGATGTTTCTGGCCTTACGAGTAAAGCGACGACTATTCAAGATTTCAGCGGTGTAGCGGGAACAACTGTTAATACGGGGGCGACAGTTTTGACGGTAGGCAGTGCCAATTCAACAACTTTTGCAAGTGAAATCACGGGTAGCGGTGGTTTGAACAAAGTTGGTAGTGGTACTTTAGAGATAACTGGCAATAGCGCAGCGTTTACAGGACAAAACACGGTGAGCGCGGGACATTTGAAGGTCAATGGATATTTGGGTGGTTCGTCTTTGGATGTCGGTAGCGGCAGCTTGTTGTCCGGTAGTGGGACCGTAGGCGGACAAACCACCATCAAAGCTGGCGGCACAATTTCTCCGGGTAACTCTATCGGTACTTTGAATGTCGCAGGCAGCTTTACGCAAGAAGGCGGCTCTACGTACCAAGTTGAAGTTGATCCTAAAAGCACTTCATCTGACCGCATCGCCGTCAGCGGCAGTGCTAATTTAGGTGGCGCACAGTTGAGTGTCACCAAAACAAGCGGCGAAGCCTATATTTTGGATACCAAATACACGGTTTTGACGGCTGCAGGCGGCGTGAATGGCAAATACACCATTGCTGGCGACACGGCCGTGTCTGCGTTTTACAACCTGCAAGACCAATACGATGCGAATAATGTGTATTTGAAAGTAGCACAGACCACGTCTTTCCAAAAGGCAGGCGAAACTTTCAACCAAATCGCCACTGGTGCAGCTGTACAAAGTACGCCGACTGGCAGCAAGTTGCATAATTTGGTTGGCAATATGCAGGACTTTGCAACTGCACGTGCTGCGTTTGATCAGATGTCTGGAGAAATCTACGCATCCATGGCTGGCGCGCGTTTGAGCGATGCCACAGAAATCTTGCAAGCCGCTACCGACCGTTCACGCAATGCGTTTTGTGCGGATGCATCACCGCAAACGCCTGATACAGTTCAAACCTGCCAAGTCAATCCAGACAAAGCAGTGCGTTGGGCGCAAGTTGTTGGCTCACGGGCGACGACAAATACAGACGGCAATGCTGCTGCTTTAGCTAGAAATAGCGCAGGTTTGGTGGTTGGTGCTGATATGAAGGTGGGCGGTGCTACACGCGCAGGTGTGTTGTTCAACGCTAAAAACACGTCATATTCTGTGAACGACAGGCTCTCCAGCGCGAAACAGCAAGACGTAGGTGTTGGTATTTATGCTAGCGGCAAGGCCGTGGAAGCTGTCAATATCGATTACCGCGTGGGTGCTACTTATACTCATCACGATGTGACTGCCAACCGCAGAGTCAACTTCAAAGGTTTAGACGAGTCGTTCAAGTCCAACTTTAAAGCAAGCACAGTGCAAGTTTTTGGTGAAATTGGCAGACTTATCGCCGTATCTTCAAATGCCACGATTGAGCCCTTCGCTAATGTCGCTTTTGTTCGCAATGATCAAAAAGCGTTCAACGAACAGGCCGTTGGCGAGTCCAAAGATTTGTCCGCACTGCATGCTGGGAAAAGCAGCCAAGATGTGGCGTATACCACTTTAGGCATGCGTGGCGCCGTGGATTACACATTTGGCACGGCTAAGCTGTCGCTGCGTGGCTTGGTTGGTTTGCGTCACACGATCAGCAAAAACATCCCTCTTTCTACGCATCAATTCTCGCAAAGTGACGAGTTTACGGTGGCAGGTGTGCCTGTTGCTAAAAACTTGGCAGTTGCAGAAATAGGTGTGCGCTACGACGTGAATGAACAAATATCAGTGGGTGTGAGCTACAGCGGACAATATGCGTCTGGCTCAAAAAATCATGGTGTTAAAGCCACTTTTGAATACAAGTTTTAAAGTGCATTAAAAGGACGCTCAAAGTACTAAATTTCAACAATAAAAAAGCCACTCAGTTTGACCTGAGTGGCTTTTTTGCGGCTCTGCTGAAACCGTGAGGCTTGAGCAGAGCAGAGTGCGAATTAACGCTTCTTTGTAGCAGTAGCTGACGCAGTTGCTTTGATCGCTGTTTCTGTAGCAGCAGTGAAGTTTTTCTCAGCAACGTCAGTTGCTTGTTTCACCGATTTTTGCACTTGCTCAAATGCATTGTTAGCAGCAACAACAGCATTTTTCATGAACGCAACGGTAGACTCAGAGCCAGCTGGTGCATTTTTAGCTGCGTTGTCAACCAAGCCCATGAATTTTTGCTGCGCTTCAGCAGTTTGAGCTTCTACGTTTTTTGTGAATTCTGCGCTGGCGCTGGTAGCGATGTCATACAGGTGACGGCTGTAAGCAGCTGTTTTTTCAGCCATTGGCTGGATCATGCCAGCTTGCAAAGCCATAAATTCTTGTGCGTCTTTCACGCTCATAGAAGCTTTTGCGTGTTCTGCAGACTCAGCTAAAGCGGCCTTAGCAGCAGTCACGTTCAACTCAACCATTTTTTCAACGCCAGCAAAGGCTTTGGTGGTCAGGCCAAACAAGGTGTCAAGGTTAGCTTTGTTTGTAGCGACGATTTGTTCTACGGTCAACATGGTAATTTCCAATCAATAAAAAATTTAATAGACATGTGAAAGTGAAATTTAACTTCGCCATCACGACTAGAAACTGCTCTGAAATTTTTATGTTGCAGTGCAGCATGAGTCGAATTATAGGGTTATCCCGAATTTTTGCAAGTGAATTATGTTGCAGTGCAGCAATTTAGAGGAGAATTTCTAAAACGCTCTTTAAGACCCTCAATTTAGGGGGGTGCCACAGGGCTGACACAATAACACTCTATGGATGTTTACTACACTGGTGAGTTTGTTTTGCCATTACCAGAAGGTCACCGCTTCCCCATGGCTAAGTACCGCATGCTGCGCGATAGATTGGTTGCGGAGCATCAAGGCATTGATTTAAAAACAGCATCTCTGGCCAGCGATGGGATGTTGGCACTGGCGCATACACCTCAGTACATACGCGAGCTGACCCGTGGCAGCATTTCAGCGCTGGCAATGCGCGAGATCGGTTTTCCGTGGAGCGAGGCCATGGTGTCGCGGGCGCGGTTGTCGGTTGGTGCGACTATAGGCGCTTGCCGTTCGGCATTCAAAAACGGGCTAGCGGCAAATATTGCTGGCGGAACGCACCACTCCTATGCACATAAAGGCAGCGGCTTTTGTGTGTTCAACGACTCTGCGGTGGCTGCGCGGTTGATGCAGGCAGAGTGGAGTCGCGAAAAAGCGAATCTGCATCAACCGCTGAAAGTCGCGGTGATTGACTTGGACGTGCACCAAGGCAACGGCACGGCCAGTATTTTTCAAGACGACACAAGCGTGTTCACTTTGTCACTGCACGGCGCAAAAAACTTTCCGTTTCGCAAAGAAACCAGTGACTTAGACATTGAACTGCCCGATGGCTGCGAAGACGATGCGTATTTGCATGCGCTAGGTCAAGCGTTAGACGAGTTGGAGCGCCGATTCAAGCCTGGTTTAATCATCTATCTGGCTGGCGCTGACCCGCATGAGGGTGACAGGTTGGGGCGGCTCAAGTTGACGTTTGATGGCTTGGAGGCGCGGGACCGCCGGGTGTTTGACTGGTCGTGGCAGCGCCGCATACCCTTAGCATTTAGCATGGCGGGCGGCTACGGCAACAACATTGATGAAACCGTGCAAGTGCAAATGAACACCTATCGTGTCGCCTTAGCGTATCTTGCTAAGTGGCAAAGATGGCAAAATAAAACTTGATGTAAATTAGATAATTAGCAAAATAGACAATCATGCACATGCCAAGCACGCCACATAGCCCCGAAATGCGCCCCGAACCCGAGCTGCGCCACGCCTTCCACCACTTTAGACACATAGATACCCGTTGGGCGGACAACGACGCCTATGGTCATGTGAATAACGTTGTTTACTATGCGTGGTTTGATACTGCGGTGAACGCTTATTTGATAGAGCATGATGCATTGGATATTCACAAAGGCGAAACTATAGGCTTGGTGGTTGAGACGCAGTGCAACTACTTTTTACCAGTAACGTTCCCCCAACCCGTCGAGATCGGCATTCGCGTTGCCCATGTAGGCAGCGCCAGTGTGCGTTACGAGTTGGGCGTGTTCACAACCAATACGGCAGGCGAATTTGTCGTTTGTGCGGCGAAAGGGCATTTCATCCACGTGTATGTGGACAAGCTCACCCGCCGGCCCGCACCTTTATCAACTATTTTTAAATCAGTTTTGGAGAAACTTAAGTATGTCGGAAATTAAGAATTTAAATGCTGTCGACGAGGCGATTACCAGTCGCATGTCGGCGCGTGCGTTCACGCAAGAGCCTGTACCACGTGCATTGTTGGAGCAAATTTTACAAATTGCCAGCCGAGCACCGTCTGGCACCAACACACAGCCGTGGAAGGTGTATGTTCTGCAAGGCGCAAGTCGCGATAGCCTGGTCGAAAAAATTTGTACAGCACATGATGCGGTTCGTGCTAACCCAGAGTTAGCCAAAAATTACAAAGAAGAATACGACTATTACCCGACCCAATGGATCAGCCCTTTCATCGACCGCCGTCGTGAAAATGGCTGGAGCTTGTATGGTTTGCTCGGTATCGGTAAAGCCGATAAAGACAAAATGCATGCGCAGCACCAGCGCAATTACAAGTTTTTTGACGCACCTGTAGGACTTATGTTTACGGTGAATCGCGTGATGGGCCGTGGCAGCATGCTAGACGTTGGTATGCTGCTGCAAAACGTGATGGTGTCTGCCCGTGGCCATGGTTTGCACACTTGCCCGCAAGCAGCTTGGAACGGTTTCGCCAACATCATCATGCCGCATATTGGGGCGGGTGAAGACGAAATGTTGGTTTGCGGTATGTCGCTCGGCTATGCCGATGAGACTGACAAAGTCAACACCTTTCATACACCACGTGTGCCAGCAGCAGAATTTACGACTTGGTTGAATTGAATCGTCGGTATGGCTTAACCGCCACCGCGATGCATGTACAAATCAAAACGCTTCATGAAAGCGTAGCGCTGTACTTCGTTTAAACCTGCAAAACGAAAGCTAACCAAAAAATTGGGTATGTTGACCAAGCCAATCTGGCGCGGCTCGCCCACTTGCCATTTCAGCCCAAGCGCACCATCACCAATGCGCACGCCGGCTGACTTGTCCTGTAGCTTCCAATGGTTGTCACCCATGGCGGCTGGCAGCAGACGCAGCCAATCCGCTTCGGTGCAACCCATTTCACGGTCAAATTTTTCAGCGTAGAACGACTGCATTAACTACCTATCCACCTGCAATCGGTGGCCAGATGGCCAAGACGTCACCTTCTACCAAGGCATGTCTAGCACGTTGCTCTGGATAGATGTAAACGCCGTTGACCAGCACCAAATGCACCCATTTTTCAGGCAGGCTCTGTTTTTCAATGACGTTGCCGATGGTTGTACCTTCGGCAACGTCCAAAGCCACAATATTGGTGTATTTTGATTCGACGGGAAGGTAGTCAGTCAGCGAGGCAAATAACTTGAGTGTGATGTTCATTGTCTTACATTTTACCAATCACAGCTTATCTACGGCGTTCATCTTGCGCACCCGCCCACTCTTGCTGTCCCTGCGCACTTGCAATGTAAGCTTGCATGAGTTTGGTGGGATCTGCTTTGAGTTGATCTTTCCACGCACCAAGTTTGACTTTACCTTCAACCAAACCACGCATCACGCCAACATGCTCTGTCCAGCCCACGCTGTTACACCCGACCAACACATCGTCTTTGAACTGCAAGCTTAAATGTCGACCTTGTTTCAAGTCGGTCAGCTCGACATGTTCACCGCCAGGTTGGCCTTGCCAGTCGCCAAAACTGGTGGAAATCATGCCAAGGGTGTCCAGCACGTTGATTTGCGTCACGCCTTTGAGTTCAGCCTGCATGGCTTTGCCACGGCTGCTAGCGACCATGTTCATGGCCGCAACTCTTGCTTGTTCGGCCGCGTTGGGTTGAATGGCGCTGACGATGGTTTTGTTGCTCACTTTGTCAAACGCTTCAGCACAGTCACCCGCCGCGAAAATACCCGGCACATTGGTTTGTAAATGCGCATCAGTCAACACACCTAACAAGCAGGTGATGCCAGAGTCTTTTAAGAAACCAATGGCAGGGCGCACACCTGCAGCGCTGATGATCAAATCTGCATCAACCGTTTTACCGTTACTCAGTTTGACTTTTAAGGGTTTGCCAGCTTCGATGGATTCAACTTTGGTAGCGGTAAATACTTCTACACCTTTGGTTTGCACCCAGTCCCGAATCATGCCACCAGCGGTTGGCCCCATCATGCGCGGCACCATACGGTCGCCCATTTCAACGACGCTGAGTTTCACGCCGCGCGCTGCGAGTGACTCCATGATGATGCAACCAATGAAACCCGCGCCTAATTGCAAGACGCGTGAATCTTTGGTCGCCAGGGCCATGATTTTTCTCGCATCGTCCATCGTCCAGCAGGTGTGCACACCAGCAGAGTCAATACCAGGAATCGGCGGTTTGATGGGCTGCGATCCTGTTGCAATCAACAGGGTATCAAACGTCACCTCAGCACCATTATTAAATACTACTTTTTTTGTAGCAGCATCAACTTTTTTGACGCTGGCTTGTGCCCAGTTTACGTGCAAATTTTTGAGGTGCGAGGGGTCTTTTCTGAGATACGTCCCATCTTCTTCCACATTCCCCATGAGTAAATACGGAATCGCCATGCGAGAGTACGGTGGCTCGGCTTCGTCACTCACAATGGTGATGTTGTCGTGGGGCGCTTGCTTGCGTATCGTCTCCGCAGCTATTACTCCGGCAGGGCCACCGCCGATGATGACGTGATGCATGTTTTAGTCTCCTGAAAATAAAATGGCGGCTACATGAAAGTCATGTAAGCCGCCGTTTATGCTGTTATGTGAAATGGCTACTTACTCAAAGCCAGAAATCAAATGCCGATATCAAAGCCCAAGACGTTCGCGTGTCGCTTGGGTTGGGCGACCTTCGTTGTCCCAACCACGCGCTGCGTAGTACTTAGGCATCATTTCAGCAAGCATGTTAACCTTGCCTTTGGCTGGGCCAGTTTTGCATGCTTCTTCCGTCAAACGTTTTGGCAAACTGTCGTCTTTGGCAGTAAAACCAGCGCGGTTGTTAAATTCTCGCTCCATGTTCCAAATACGCTCGCCAATTTTCTCAAGTTCTTCTGTGGAATATTGGTCGCCGCAGGCAGCCGCCATTTGTGGTGCCAAATCAGCCAAGCCCCAAGCAAAGGTGGTGAAAATGCACAAGCCTGATGAGTCAAACGCTGCGGTCGCGTCTTGAAACGCTTTGACCAATTCTGGTTTACCGTCATGCTCAAGCGGATCAGTTTTGACTGGAATGCCCAGTACTTCAGAAGCAATCGTATAGCCACGCAAATGGCAGCCGCCACGGTTTGATGTGGCATAAGCCAAGCCAATACCTTGAATGGCACGACCGTCATATGCAGGAAATTCTTGTCCTTTAGAACTCATGCTCAAGTCGGGGTGACCGTATTTAGCTGTGAGTCGTTTAGATCCTTGTCCGATCTCTTTACCAAAACCGCGACCATAAATGGTTTCTTCTGCCAAAAATGCTAAGGTCTCAGCCGAGCCAAACTTGGCATCAATGCCGATTTGTTCTTTGGTCAACACGCCCATTTCGTACAACTCCATCACCGCGCCCACCGTAGTGCCGAAGCTGATAGGGTCAATACCTTCTTCGTTGCATAGTAAGTTGGCGTATTGCAGAGCTTCCAAATCGTTCACGCCATTGGCAGCGCCTAAAGCCCAAGCCGCCTCGTATTCCAAGCCACCATTTGCGCCCTTGTACTGTGGCTTGTTGACGATGGTGAAGTGATTTTCATCCATTTTGCTGATGCGACCACAGGCAATCGTGCAGCCAAAACAGGCTTGGTTGGTTACCAAGTGCTTCTTGCCGTCTGATTTACGTGGTGTCGCCATGGCTTCAGCGCCAATGTCTTTTGCACCCTCAAACTGGTTGTCGCGGTGGTTGCGGGTTGGCAAAGCGCCAGTTTCGTTAATCACGCTCATCAGTACTTGTGTGCCCATGGCAGGTAAACCGACACCAGTGACGCCGTTTTCTGCCAAGATTTTTTTCTTCTCGGCAATGACTTTCATGAACTCTTTCGGGTTGTGTAAGTTGCCCACGCCTTTTGTACCGCGCACAGCGATAGCTTTGAGGTTTTTACTACCCATGACTGCACCAACGCCTGAGCGGCCAGCTGCACGATGCAAATCATTGACAACAGCCGCAAACAGTACGCCGTTTTCGCCAGCTTTACCAATACTTGAAACACGTGTCAGTGGGTCTTGCAGGCTGGTTTTTAATATGCCTTCGGTTTCCCAAACGCTCTTACCCCACAGGTGAGAGGCATCGCGCAATTCAGCCACATCGTCGTTCACATATAGGTACACCGGCTTTGGTGATTTTCCTTCAAAAATCACCATGTCCCAACCTGCCATTTTAAACTCAGCGCCCCAATAGCCACCAGAGTTGGAGCAAGCAATCGCACCGGTGAGCGGGCTTTTGGTGACAACGGTGTAGCGTCCGCCCGTGGATGCCATCGTGCCTGTCAGTGGCCCGGTTGCCCAGATAATTTTGTTTCCAGGTGAGAGCGGATCGACAGTGGCATCAACCTCTTCTACCAAATATTTAGTGCCCAAGCCACGCGAACCGATATAGGCGCGCGCCCAATCCATGTTGAGGGATTCTGACTTGACGGTTCCTGCGGTCAAATTAACGCGAAGTATTTTTCCTGCCCATGACATGATTTATTCTCCTGAAGGTATGAATTAAGACGCTGTATGAAGATACTGCATCAAGAAGCAGAGGGCTGGTTGCCAAGCTTGTCAGCCCATGCCGACATCTTGCCTAAGCCTGTCCAATTCGCATCAATAAAGGTGATCGCACCAGTTGGGCAAGCTGTAGCACATGCCGGGTCACCACCGCATAAGTCGCACTTTTGCACTTTGCCGGTTTCTTCCACATAGTTGATCGTGCCAAACGGGCAGGCGATTGTGCAAACTTTGCAACCCACGCATGTACTTTCATTCACCACCTTAGCGCCAGTGGTTTTGTCAACTGTGATGGCTTCTACAGGGCATGCATGCAGACACCAAGCCTCGTCACATTGGGTGCAGGTGTACGGCACTTTTTTACCAGTATGGTGAAAATCAAACACCTTGATGCGTGATTTGGCAGTGGCAAATGTGCCGTAGTTCTCGAAGGAACAAGCCATTTCGCACTGCATACAGCCTGTGCATTTGTCTGGGTTGATGTGCAAAATCTTTTGCATGTTACTGGCTCCTATATGGGTTGGCATACATGTTTGTGTAATGCCCTACTTATGAATTTGAATACATACGAATCATTCACGTAATGGCCATAATCAATATCAGTATTAACCCTAAATTTAATTCTTTTGAATACGAAATTCTCAATCTGAAACACCCGTGTTAAAGGTAATATGATGTAAATTATTTTGGAGTTTTAAACATGTTGCTTGCCGGTATTCCACTTGATTTTTTTATCTTCGGTCTCACGCTGTTAGGCGTAGCTTTGTTTCATCACCATACGCTGAAAGTTGCTCTGATTGGCTTGGCGGTCATCACACTTTACAAATTAGGATTTTCAGATTTTTCAGGCACGCCTGGCTTGATAGGATTGTTCAAGTTACTAGGTCATGAATGGGTCATCATTGCTAATCTATTAGGTTTACTGCTCGGTTTTGCTATCTTGGCTGACCATTTTGAGAAAACAGAAATCCCTGCAATCTTGCCTAAATTTTTACCTGACGACTGGAAGGGCGGTTTGGTGATGCTGATGTTAGTTTTCGTCATTTCAGCATTCTTAGACAACATCGCCGCAGCCATGATAGGCGGCACTATGGCTGCAGTCCTCTACAAGCGCAAAGTGCACATTGGCTTTTTGGCAGCTATCGTTGCTGCGAGTAACGCAGGCGGTGCAGGCAGTGTTGTCGGTGATACGACGACGACCATGATGTGGATAGATGGCGTCGCACCATCTCAGGTATTTGAGGCGTATGTAGGCTCAGTTACAGCTTTTGCGATTTTTGGGGTGATCGCTGCGCGCCAACAGCATGCTTATCAGCCAATTTTGAAAGATGCCCCCAAAGATGCGCATGTTGATTGGGCGCGGATGTGTATCGTCGCCATTATTTTGTTGTCAGCTGTGGGTGCGAATGTATTTTTCAACCTAAATTATCCTTCCGTTTTAGATTCCTTTCCAGTTATAGGTGTAGCGGTATGGATGGCAATTTTATTGACGATGACATGGCGCAAGCCGACTTGGAGCCTGTTGCCAAGTGCATTGAGCGGCAGCATCTTTTTGCTTTCGTTGGTGATGTGTGCATCGATGATGCCGGTACAGCATTTGCCTACAGCTTCTTGGCAAAGTGCCTTGGGGTTGGGCTTTTTAAGCGCGGTTTTTGACAATATTCCGCTCACCGCGTTGGCTTTGAAACAAGGTGGGTACGATTGGGGTTTTCTGGCTTACGCGGTTGGTTTTGGTGGCAGCATGATCTGGTTTGGATCGTCTGCAGGTGTGGCTCTGTCAAATATGTACCCAGAAGCTAAATCTGTAGGCGCTTGGCTCAAAGGTGGCTGGCACATCGCTTTGGGTTATGTGGTGGGTTTTATGGTTCTTCTCGCCGTGGTTGGCTGGCATCCACAGTCCAAGCGCAACAAAAATGTTGATGCCAAAGCACCAGAGACATCTGTTGTAGCTCCTGAAGTTACAAAACCCGTCGTTCAGCCGCGGCCGTCCTTGGTATATTAATACGGCTAGTCAGCGCAACGGCATACTGGTCGCAACTATTGTTACCAGTTAGGTTACAAAGCATGCATTAACTTCTGCTAAAAGTTATTTTTGCTTGCTTTCTACATGCCAATTCAAAATATCAAAAACACCGAATCGACTTTGAAGAGAAAACGCAATGACACAGGTTATATATCTGTTGTTATTCCGGCGTTGAACGAAGCGAAACGCATCGCAGATGTGGTTGCCTACGCACTGTCTGATTCTGCGACGGCGGAGGTCATCGTTATCGATGATAGTTCGATTGACGACACTGCCGTACGCGCAAAGCAGGCTGGTGCCCAAGTGATTACAGCGCGCATGCTAGGCAAAGGGGGCTCCATGTATGACGGCGTGCAGGCTGCGAAGAAAGACATCATTGTCTATTTGGATGGTGATTTAGCGCGCTTGCGCCCTGGCATCATTACAGACTTGACTCAGCCCTTGCTAAAGAATGAAGCTGATTTTGTGAAAGCTCGCTTTGGTCGTGGCGGTGGACGCGTTACAGTGTTGACTGCCAAGCCTATGCTGCATATTTTTTTCCCTGAAGTGGCACACTTTGCGCAACCATTGGGTGGCATCATTGCGGCTCGTAAGTCTCTATTGCAGTCGTTGAAATTTGAAGATGGTTATGGTGTAGATGTTGCACTACTGATTGATGCACATTTAGTAGGCGCAAAGCTGGCGGAGGTCGATATAGGCTTTCTTGAAAACGACAGCCAACCCTTGCATGATCTCTCGCTCATGGCGAACGAAGTAGGGCGTGTGATTTTTAACCGCGCCAGAGCCGCAGGGCGCTTGCACGTAGAGCAAATTGGTGCGATGTATGAGTCACAGCGTTTAGCGGCTTCTGGCATTGAGTATGTTTTAACGCGTCGTAAAGGTCGCCAAAGACTATTGCTGTTAGACATGGATGGCACACTACACCACGTCGCGGTTTGTATCAGAATTAGCGCGTGCGACGGGTCAGGAAGAGGCGCTTATCCAGCTCATAAACACCCCAGATTTTGAAAACGATGACAAACAAACGCAAAACGAAAAAGTAGCCAGTCTATTTCGCTTTGTGCACATGCAAAAGTTCGATGAAGTCGCACGCAACATGGAGATTCGACTTGGCGCAATTGAGTTTGTCAATAAAATGCGGCGCTTAGGCTTCATGGTTGGCGTGTTGTGCGATAGTTATTTCGTAGCGGCTGACATCATCCGCAGACGGATTTTTGCAGACTTTGCCATGGCGCACACGATTCAATTTGATGGTGAAGTGTGCAATGGGCAGTTGAACATCAACCCCGCTTTTATGAACGCATCCGATGGAGGTTTCGGCTTTCCTGGCCGCTATGCAACAAACCATGACAGCGTAAAACGTCAATTTTGCAAAAGCAACGTATTGCGATGCTTCTTGGCAGATACAGCTTCGCCGCCGATCAACCTAACCTGGGTAATAGGCGACGATCAAGAGGACCTAGAACTGATGCATCTCGCGGATCAGTCTTTCGTGATCGACAGCAGTCAGGCCAGTTTGTTGAATGAACCTAGTATCACCCGCGTTGCATCCTTCGCGGATTTGTCAGCATACTTACCAACTCAAGAATGAATACAAGTAAAAGGTAAACTAGAAGGCGTTATTCTGAGTAGTTGGCGAATGTTGAATTTAAGTTTAAAATCGATTGCTATTATTTTGATAGCTGTTTAGGCAATAAATACGCCGGCTACAGCCATATTTACTATTATTTAGAGTTGTTTAATGTCAAAACCATCCATTTTAGTCACCCGAGCCATTTTCCCTGAAACCTTAGAAAAACTAGCGCTACACTTCACCGTTGAATCAAATCAATCCGATGAAAGTTGGACAAATGCACAGCTAATCGAAAAGCTGCAAGGCAAAGTTGGCGTCTTTACTTTTGGTCTTGAACGCATTGATGCAGAACTTTTAGGCGCCTGCCCACAGCTCAAAATCTGCGCGAACATGACAGTGGGCTACAACAGATGTCTCTGGTGCTTTGGCATCCACAGTCCAAGCGCAACAAAAATGTTG
>JANMTB010000197.1:0-2896 GCA_031390045.1 Polaromonas sp. | reverse complement strand
CGATGTACACCTCAGATAATTTTTCGCCAACGCCGATAATTAGTCCGCCAATAATGGCGCCAGGCACCGACGTAAGGTCGCCTAAAATCACCACAGGCAATGCACGCAGCGCTACTGTTGCCAGCGAGAACTGCACACCCAATTTAGAGCCCCAAATCATGCCAGCCACCAAAGCCACAATACCTGCGACAAACCAGACAATCACCCAAATACGGTTCAGTGGAATACCAATACTTTGCGCTGCTTGGTGGTCATCAGCCACAGCACGAAGTGCGCGACCGGTTGCCGTTTTTTGGAAAAATAGACTGAGCGCGGCGACCAAGATTGCGGCGATCAATGCGGCATATAAATCTTCTTTGTTGATCAAAATACCGCCTTGAAAAACGTTCTCAAACGCCATGATGGGCTCTTTGGGCATGCCAATATCGATCTTGTAAATGTCGCTGCCAAATATGGTTTGCCCCAAACCATCGAGGAAGTAGCTGATACCCAAGGTTGCCATCAACAGTGTCGTGCCCTCTTGGTTCACCAGATGCCGTAACACGTATCGCTCAATCACCCAAGCCACCACAAACATGATGAGACTGGCGATGAGGAAAGCTGCAATGTTGGCCACAATCTGGTTCTCAATACCCGTCCAAGCCGGAATCCACGTGGCGAATCTTGCCATGGCCAAGGCCGCAAACAACACCATCGCACCTTGCGCAAAGTTAAACACGCCCGAGGCTTTGAAAATCAACACAAAGCCCAGTGCGACCAAGGAATACAACATGCCGGCCATCAAGCCGCCAAGTAATGTTTCTAGAAAAAATGCCATGATTTATTGTTCCTAATGTGACGTGCCGAGGTAGGCGCTGATCACCTCTGGGTTGTTGCGCACCTCATCGGGTGTGCCATCACCAATTTTTTTACCGTAATCGAGCACCACCACGCGGTCAGAAATATCCATCACCACGCCCATGTCGTGCTCAATCAACACCACGGTTGTACCGTATTCGTCGTTGATGTCCAGCACAAAACGGCACATGTCTTGCTTTTCTTCCAAGTTCATGCCTGCCATGGGCTCGTCTAGCAACAGCACCTGTGGCTCCATCGCCAAGGCACGTCCCAAGTCAACACGCTTTTGTAAACCGTAGGGCAGCTGACCCACAGGTGTTTTGCGGTAGGCTTGAATTTCTAAAAAATCAATGATGTGTTCAACAAACTCGCGGTGGCGAACTTCTTCGCGTTCAGCCGGGCCAATACGCAGCGCTTGCATCAAAATATTACTCTTGATGCGCAGGTTGCGACCCGTCATGATGTTGTCAATCACGCTCATGCCTTTGAACAGCGCCAAGTTTTGAAACGTACGCGCAATGCCCATGGTTGCCACTTGGTGACTGTCCATGTGGCTGAATGTTTGGCCTTTGAAACTGATACTGCCTTGCTGAGGGGTGTAAACGCCGTTGATGCAATTCAACATCGAGCTTTTACCCGCGCCATTCGGGCCAATGATGGCGCGCACTTCATGCTCACGTACGTCGAACGAAATATCGCTCAGCGCTTTGACGCCGCCAAACGCCAAGCTGATGTTTTTAACGTCGAGGATCACTTCCCCAATTTTTTTAGTTGCCATGTTCTTGTCTAAGTTTTATGCTGCGGCTTTAACAGGTGCAAAAATCTTTACATCGGCCAATTTCAAAGTTGCGCTGACGCTGCCAGATCGACCATCTTCAAATTTCACAACAGTTTCAATAAACTGCTCAGCTTTGCCAGCGTACAAGCCATCCACCAACGCAGAATATTTGTCTGCAATGAAACCACGGCGCACCTTGTTGGTACGCGTCAACTCGCCATCGTCCGCATCTAGCTCTTTGTGCAAAATCAGGAAACGGCTAACTTGGCTGCCCGCCAACATGCTGTCTGAGCTTAAATCGACGTTGACTTTTTCAACGCATTCTTTGATGAGCTGATACACCTCTGGCTTTTGCGCCAAATCGGTATAACCAGCGTACGACAAATTGCGGCGCTCGGCCCAGTTACCCACGGCATCAAAATCAATATTGATCAAGACGCAAGCTTTTTCACGGCCATCGCCATAGGCGACAACTTCTTTGATGTACTGAAAAAACTTCAACTTGTTTTCGACGTATTTCGGCGCAAACATCGCACCATCAAACGTGCCGCCTTGTATGCGACCCACGTCTTTGACACGGTCAATGATTTTCAAATGACCATGCGCATCTAAAAAACCCGCATCGCTGGTGTGGTACCAGCCGCCTTCAGTCAACACCTCATCCGTCGCAGCTTTGTTTTTGTAATACTCTTTGAACAAGCCTGGTGATTTCACCAAGATTTCGCCGTTGTCCGCCACTTTGATTTCAACGCCATTGCACGGAATGCCCACTGTGTCGGCACGAGCTTGGTTATCCGGCTGCTGGCAAACAAACACGGCCGTTTCGGTTGAGCCATACAGCTGCTTCAAGTTGATGCCAATCGAGCGGTAAAACGTGAACAAATCTGGCCCAATCGCCTCGCCGGCGGTGTAGGCCACGCGCACACGGCTCATGCCTAAGTTATTTCGCAGAGGGCCATACACCATCCAATTGCCAAATGCGTATTTCAAGTTGTCGAGCAAGCCAACGGACGAACCATCCGTCTTCGCTGGTCCCACTTTTTGCGCCACGCCCATGAAGTAATGAAACATTTTGCGTTTTATGGCACCAGCGTCTTCCATGCGAATCATCACACTGGTCAGCAAACCTTCAAACACACGTGGTGGCGCAAAGTAATAGGTGGGGCCGACTTCCTTGAGGTCGATGGTGACGGTGCTGGCGTTCTCCGGGCAGTTGACCACATAACCGCAGCACAACCACTGCGCGTAGCTGAAGATGTTCTGTCCGATCCAGGCCGGTGG
>JANMTB010000195.1:0-8983 GCA_031390045.1 Polaromonas sp. | reverse complement strand
AGAAAGAGGCAACGCCTTCCAATGGGGCTACACCTTGAATTTGCCGGTGGATGGCAAAGTTTATGAGGTGCAGTTTGACGATTGGATGTACCTGATCGACAGCAAAACCATGCTCAACAAAGCCACCATGAGCAAATTTGGTTTTAAGCTGGGTGAAGTGACCTTGTCATTTACCAAACGCTGATCAAGAGCAAAATTACATGGCGCTCAATCCGAATCAAGATAACTGGCTAGGCAAAACTGTCTGGCTCATTGGCGCGTCCACTGGTATTGGACGCTCTACCGCTAGCCTGTTGCATGCACAGGGCGCACGCGTTATTGTGTCTGCCCGCAATGCCAAAGCATTGAACGACTTTGTAGCACAGCATCCGAGTAAAGAGGCAGATGGTGCAAACAACATAGCCAAACTCGCGGCCATAGCAGTGCCTTTAGACGTCGGAAAAGAAGGCTCGCTTCAAAACGCAGCACAAAGCATACTCAAAACTGGTCCCATCGACTGCGCCATGTACTGCGCGGGCACCTATAAAGAGCTGCGCGCGACGGAATTTAACCTGCCAACCATGCTGGAGCACCAGCGCATCAACTACCTAGGCGCGCTACAGATGATAGACGCTGTACTGCCCCACTTTTTAGTGCGGCAAAGCGGTCACATCAGCTTGATCAGCAGTGTGGCGGGATACGGCGGCCTGCCCAAAAGCATGGCTTACGGCCCCACCAAAGCCGCGCTGATCAACCTTGCCGAAACCCTGTATTTGGACCTGCATGGCAAAAACATAGGCGTTAGCCTGATATGCCCCGGCTTTGTAGATACGCCGCTGACCGCCCAAAACAAATTCAACATGCCAGCCCTCATCACCCCCGACCAAGCGGCGCAAGAAATACTCAAAGGCTGGGCCAAAGGCGAGTTTGAAATACATTTCCCAAAACGCTTCACCCTGTGGGTAAAAGCCATCAAAATGCTGCCTTACCGCTTGTATTTCCCAGCGATTAAGAAATTCACGGGTTTGTAATGTCTAATGCTGCCGTCGAAAACATAGTCACCTACTTTGAAACGATAACTGAGCAATCAGTAACTACACTGTCTGAATACTATTCAGAAGACGCCTACTTCAAAGACCCTTTCAACGAAGTGCATGATGTCAAACATATTCAACACATATTCGCTCACATGTACACAGCGCTAGATAAGCCACGCTTCGTGATTACCAGCAGAATAGTTGAAAACAATGCTTGCTTCCTCGTCTGGGACTTCAAGTTTTACATGAAAAACTACAACCCAACCATCGAACAAACCATACGCGGTGGTTCACATTTGATACTCAATGCAGAAGGCAAAATAGTATCTCACCGAGATTATTGGGACGCGGCGGAAGAGCTGTACGAAAAGCTGCCCGTGGTGGGTGCACTAATGCGATGGTTGAAGAAACGGGCGAATAGTTAGCTGCTTATCCACACTCAATTTGCTATATTTTTAATAGCATTTAAGGCAATATATACGCCGACTATAGGCTTAAATTTATTCTATACCTTTCCTTTGTCTAACAACATCCGTTGCGCTTACGGATTCCGCCTGATTTCCCCAAGCATTCCGAATATAAGTCGTCACTGCAGCTATATCCGTGTCGTTTAGCACATGCACAAACGGCGGCATGCCGAAGGGTCTGGGGTTGCTGGCTGTGCTGGGGGCGTAGCCGCCGGCTAGAATGATGCGAACCAAGTTGGTGGTGTTGGGCATAGTGATGGCGCGGTTACCTGCGAGAGCGGGCAAGGCGACGTTGCCTTCTACCTTCATGCCCTGCCCTTGCTCGCCGTGGCAGGTGGCGCAGTGTTGGGTGAAGAGCTCGGCGCCGCGGGTGAACAGCGCGGGTGTGGGCTTAGCATTGACGGAAGTTGTTGATTTTGCTGAGGTTTTCGATTCGAATTGCGTTAACGATTGCAAATACGCCGCCGTGGCGTTCAAGTCAGCATCGGTCCAAAACTGGGTGCTGCCCGCGACGACTTCAGCCATGGGGCCTAGCATGCTGGCGTTGGGGGCGATGCCGGTTTTGAGCAGGTTGACGACGTCTTGCTTGGGTAAATGCGCTACACCGGCCTCGGTCTTATCGACCAAGGACGGCGCATACCAGTCGCGCATGGGCATCAAAGCGCCGCTTAAAAACTGCTCGTTGAATTGATTTTTGACACTCGCGCCCAGTGCATTGCGCTCTGCGTGGCAGGCGCTGCAGTGGCCCAAACCGCGCACCAAGTAAGCGCCGCGTTGGATGTCTGAATGATCCGTTTTTAGAGTATTATTTATGGCTGAAGGCGGCGTATTTATTAACTCTGCAGCTATAGTATTAGGAGTAAAAAACAAGGTTCGCCACAGCGCTAAGGCCACTTGCGTGTTGAACGGGAACGGCAAGTCGTGCGCTTGGTTGACCTGTGCAGCGGGTGCAACGCCGTGCATGAAGTAGGCGTACAGATCGTCGCTGTCTGCGCGGGTGATGTGGGTGTAATTGGGGTACGGAAATGCGGGGGTGAGCAGCTTGCCGTTGGCGCTGCGGCCATCGTGCATGGCGCGGTAAAAGGCGTCTGCCGACCAGTTGCCGATGCCAGTTTCGAGGTCTGGCGTGATGTTGCTGGTGTAAACCGCGCCAAACGGCGTGGCAATGGCTTTGCCGCCCGAATACGCTGCACCGCCACGTGCGGTGTGACAAGCGGCGCAATTACCGAGTTTGGCGAGGTATGCGCCACGCTGCAGAACTTCACTATTTGCAGTATTTTTAGATGCATTTATCCCTGTAGCCGGCGTATTATTTGCATTAACAGCTATTAAATTAGTAGCAAATAGCTCATTTCCAATCAACGCTGCTGCCACTACAAATAGCAAGCTGAGGATGATGGCTAAAGCGGCGAACGTGCGTTTCACTGGGCTCATGGCACGCCCCCACACTTTTCAGTCAGCGGCTCGGGCAAGCTGGCGGCGGGTTTGGTGGCAACTGGCACGGGCTGGGACGCGAGCCAGTTGGCTACGGCGTCCACATCAGCGGGTTTGAGCAATTTGGCGATGCGCCCCATGCAATCGGGCGCGTGGGCACGACGCAAGCCAGTTTGCCACGCGCCTAACTGTGCTGCTACATAGTCACGCGGAAGCCCAAGCAGCTCTGGAATAGCAGGCTTAACGCCCATCAAAGCCGTACCGTGGCAGGCAGTGCAAGCGGGGATATTGCGAGATTTATCGCCTTGCAGACTGAGCGTTTTGCCGAGCTGCAAAGAAGCGTCTGAAGCTGGTGTTTTCAGAGGCGCGGACGGCGAGTATGGCAGGTCGATATTGGCAAAATACTGCGCCATTTCAAGCAAATAAGGATCGCTCAAATTTTCAACCATACACACCATCAGCCCGTAATGACGCCGCCCTTCTTTGAAATTTTGGAGTTGGTTGAACAGGTAGCCCGCTGGTTTGCCAGCTATACGGGGGAAATAGGCTTGGTTAGATGTGACACCTTGTGCGCCGTGGCAGGTGGTGCAGGCTTGCATGCGTTTGGCCATGGAGTCGGCTTGATTTTGTGATGGGCTTTGCGCTTGAACCAGTAAGCTGAAAGCGGCGATTGCTGCGGATAAGAGGCTTTTCCAAAATAAGTACATTACCTGATTTGACCACCAGAATCGTTCATTCGCTGGACAGGGGAAATGATTCGATCATATAATTAATAAGCATACTTATGATATTTACCAAATTGACATCAAAAATCGCCATGACTAACAGTGGATCTACCGAATTACCCATCATCGTCGCTGGTGGCGGCATTGGCGGCATTGCGGCTGCGCTGGCATTGGTGCGTCAGGGTTTCAGTGTCAAAGTACTGGAGCAAGCGAACGCACTGGGTGAAATCGGCGCAGGCTTGCAAGTCGGGCCGAACGGCTTTGCGGCATTTGACGCGCTCGGTGTAGGCGAGCAGATGCGCGCACGCGCGGTCTACACCGACCACATGGTGATGCACGATGCGCTGGACGAATACCAAGTTGGATTCATCCCGACAGGCGAAGAGTTTCAAAAGCGCTTTGGCAACCCGTATGCAGTGATTCACCGAGCCGATGCGCACCAGTCGCTGTTGGACGGCGCAACCTTCAGCAAAAACCGCATCGAGCTGCTGACGGGAACAACCGTGACCCGCGTGGAGCAAGATGCGGACTCGGTCACGGTGTTTGATGCTAAGGGCGGCGCACATCGAGGATCAGCTTTAATAGCAGCAGATGGCGTGAAATCAGTGATTCGCAAACAATTTGTTGCAGACGATGCACGGGTTTCAGGCCATGTGGTTTATCGAGCTGTGGTCGAAAAGAAAGATTTTCCAAAAGATTTACAGTGGAACGCGGCTAGCATCTGGGTAGGGCCAAACTGTCACTTGGTGCACTACCCGTTACGTGGTGGTGAACAGTACAACGTTGTCGTCACCTTTCACAGCCGAGAGAATGAGCAATGGAGCGTGCGTAACGGCAGCCGTGACGAGGTGTTGAGCTATTTCACCGATATTTGCCCCAAAGCACGCCAATTGATTGAACTACCGAAGGATTGGACACGTTGGGCAACCGCTGACCGTGAGCCGATTGCCCAGTGGAACTATGGCCGTGTCACCCTCTTAGGCGACGCCGCCCACGCCACGCTGCAATACCTTGCCCAGGGGGCATGTATGGCAATGGAAGATGCTGTCACGTTGGGCGAAGCCCTGAAATTGCACAACAACGACATCGCTAAAGCTTTCGCCCGATACCAAAACGCCCGCGTTGCCCGCACAGCGCGCATCGTATTCTCAGCCCGTGAAATGGGCCGAATCTTCCATGCCAAAGGCGTAGAGCGCTTGGTTCGCAACGATTTGTGGAAAGGCCGCAGCCCAGAGCGCTTTTATGATGCTATGGAGTGGCTGTATGGCTGGAATGTGGGGAATTGCTTAGAAGCGTAAAAATTGGTCGGTGTAATAGGATTCGAACCTACGACCCCTTGCACCCCATGCAAGTGCGCTACCAGGCTGCGCCACACACCGATCTTTTTGATTATAACTGTATCAAGCGCGCATAGCTTGCGGCGCTGCACCCAGAAGTTCACGGATTTCATTGAGCTCTTGGCGCACAAATTGCCACTTGAAATTATTAGATGCGGCATGACCATTGGCGTGACTGTTGGCACCGGTATTTGATGACAAGAGCCGTGAATCCGCAATCACGGCAACCAAGGCTGCTTCGAGTGCATCATCGCGCAAATCAGCATCTTCGGGCGCCATGCCGCTCAACGTATGCTCAAACTCAGGCACATCACTGCCGCGCTTTTGGCCTCTGTGCAACTGCCATAATTCATGCATTTGGTTGCGAGCGCCATGTATGGTGAAGCCTTGGTCATACAAAAGTTCACGAATTCGGCGGATCATCAGCACTTCGTTATGCTGGTAGTAGCGGCGGTTACCGCTGCGCTTCATAGGTCGTAATTGCGTGAATTCTTGCTCCCAATAGCGTAGCACGTGGGGTTTAACACCACATAAATCGCCCACTTCACTGATTGTAAAGTAGCGTTTGGCCGGAATGGGAGGGAGAGAATTCTCCATGAAATCAATGTCCTACGTAAATAAGTTAGTAGATTACTCTAACTTTTACATTTTTGCATCGGTTTTTGAAAATATTGTGAATATTGACCAAAAACGTGCATAAACCGCAACCAATCTGGAACTAATGAGCTCAGATCAGAAGTTTTAAACGCCAGCGATTTGGTCTTTCAGTTTGTGACTGGCGTGAAAAGTGATCGCGCGGCGCGCTTCGATAGGAATGGCCTCGCCCGTACGTGGGTTACGGCCTGGGCGCGGTGCCTTGGTGCGGATTTGAAAATTGCCGAAACCAGGGATTTTGACGTCTTGGCCTTCAATGAGTTGCGCTGAAATCAGATCAAAAAAGGCATCGACCATGTCTTTGGATTCGCGCATATTGAGCCCAATTTGCTCGAACAACACCTCAGCCAGCTGTGCTTTGGTCAAAGAATTGGTTTCTAGGCTCTCTAATGAAATTTCCATCATTGTCTCTTTTTAGTATTAATCTATGCATTCAGTTAAACATTTAGCCACGACTTAGCCACGCAATCTTGCGCCAACTTGTGCAGCCAACTGCTTCAGAACACTGGCTACGGCAATATCTATCGATTCGTCATTCAGTGTGGCATTTTGGCTATTGAAGGTCAAGCGGACAGCCACGCTTTTTTCATCTGCGGCAATATCTCCGCCAACTACTTTAGGACGGTAAATATCAAACAGCGTGGCAGAGCGTGTCAAACCTTGTAGCGGCACAGCGTTGATAGACGCCATCACCGCAGCGTGGGTGACTTTTTCTGATACCAAAATAGCAATGTCGCGCTCCACGTCTTGCATTTTCAAAACTGGCTGAGCGACAGGTACGGCGCGTTGTAAAAGTGCATCAAGCTCTAGTTCAAAAAGGATAGGCGCTTTGATTGTTTTGCCGCCTTTGCCAAGTTCGTAAGACTGCACCCACTTGGGGTGCATCTCGCCCAAAAAGCCAATTTCTTGCCCATTCACCAACACACGGGCGCAGCGGCCTGGGTGCATGCTAGGGTGCTGGGCTGGCTCAAACGTCGCTTGCATCGGCGCTAGCAAGGCTTCAACTTCGCCTTTGACGTCAAAGTAATCCGCAGCTTGCTCTGCCCTGCCCCATTGCAGCTCGTCCAAGTTGCCGTAAACCAAACCAGCGACACGCATGGGCTGATGGAAACCGTCAACAGTGGTGTCGGTGTTTTTCACGTTCGCATCGCGCAGAAACACGCGACCGACTTCAAAAATACGCACGCGGGCGGCTTTGCGGTCGATGTTGTACTTGAGCACTTGCACCAGTGAACCGAGCAACGATGAGCGCATCACGCTCATGTTGCTGGCAATCGGGTTCAGCAGCTTGATCGGGTTGGTGTTACCCGCCAGCTCATGTTCCCATCGCTCTTCGACAAAGCTGAAGTTGATGGTTTCTTGGTAGCCCATAGCAGCCAAGGCACGGCGCACGGCAAAGGGACCGCGTTGAGACTCGGTGCGGATTTTGGCGGTGATGGGCGCGAGCGGTGGTGTCGTCGGTAAGTTGTTGAAACCCACCATGCGAACGACTTCTTCGATCAAATCCTCTTCGATTTGGATGTCAAAACGGTAAGACGGTGGCGTGACGGTGATAACGTCACCCTCAACCGTCTGTGGCAAACCCAGCTTGGTAAATGCATCCGTGCATTGCGCCAAACTAATCGGCATGCCAATCACCTTGGCCGCACGTGTGACACGCAGGCTGACAGATTCAAGCTTGGGCATATTCGGCTGCAAATCGTCAATTGGCCCAGCCGACCCACCGCAGATATCCAACACCAGCTGCGTGATGCGCTCAATGTGTTCAACCGTCAATTGTGGGTCAACCCCACGCTCAAAGCGGTGACCGGCATCGGTGGAGAAATTGAAGCGGCGTGAACGTCCAGCAATCGCTACGGGCCACCAGAAAGCGGCTTCGATATAGATGTTTTGAGTCGTTTCCGACACTGCTGTGGCATCACCACCCATGATGCCTGCTAGCGATTCAATAGCTTGATCGTCAGCAATCACGCCGACTTGGGCATCAACCGTGACGGTATTGCCATTGAGCAGCTTGAGCGTCTCACCAGGTTTACCCCAGCGCACATCCAAACCACCGTGGATTTTGTCCAGATCAAAAATATGTGACGGCCTACCCAACTCAAACATCACGTAGTTAGAGATATCGACCAAGGCGCTGACGCTACGCTGCCCACAACGTGCGAGTTTGTCAACCATCCACTGCGGCGTCGGCGCTGCAAAGTTGACGCCTTTGACGATACGACCTGAGAATCGACCGCACAAATCAGCAGCGCTGATTTTGACAGCCAGTTTGTCTTGATGGCTCACGGCCACTGTAGGAAAACTTGGCGGTTTGAGCGGTGCGCCAGTCAATGCTGACAATTCGCGTGCCACACCGTAAACGCTCAAACAATGCGCAAGATTCGGCGTCAGTTTCAGCGTCAGCAGCGTGTCGTCCAGATTCAAATGTTGGCGGATGTCTTGACCTATATCGGCGTCGTCAGCCAGTTCCAGCAAACCATCTTTGCTTTCGTTGATTTTCAACTCATTTGCCGAGCACAACATGCCTTGGCTTTCCACGCCACGCAACTTGCCCAGCTTGATCATGAAGGGTTTGCCATCTTCGCCAGGAGGCAAAACTGCACCGACCAGCGCACAAGGAATCTTGATGCCAACTCGCGCATTAGGCGCGCCGCAGACGATGTTCAACAACTCAGATTGACCGACATTGACCTGGCAAACGCGCAAACGGTCTGCATTCGGGTGCTGCTCCGCCGCCATGATTTGACCGACCACGATGCCGGTGAACGGTGGCGCGACGGGGCTTTGCTCTTCAACTTCCAAACCGCCCATGGTGAGCGTTTCGGCCAATAGGGCAGTGGTGACGGCTGGGTTACAAAATTCGCGCAACCAAGATTCTGGGAATTGCATAGTTTTTTCTTATTGAAGTTTGTTTATTGGAATTGCTCTACTGGAATTGGCTCATTGAAATTGAGACAAAAAGCGAATATCGCCATCAAAAAACAAACGCAAGTCGTTCACGCCATAACGCAGCATGGTCAAACGGTCTGGCCCCATGCCGAAAGCAAAACCGATGTATTTTTCAGGGTCCAAGCCCATGTTGCGCACCACGTTGGGGTGCACTTGACCAGAGCCAGCCACTTCTAGCCAGCGACCCGCCAGCGGGCCGGTGGCGAATTGAATGTCAATTTCAGCGCTCGGCTCGGTGAACGGAAAAAAGCTGGGGCGGAAGCGCAGCACCAAGTCGTCTGACTCAAAAAAGGTACGGCAAAAATCGGTGAAGACGACCTTCAAATCTTTGAAATTCACATTCGCACCAATCCACAGGCCTTCGCACTGGTGGAACATGGGGGAATGGGTGGCGTCGC
>JANMTB010000103.1:0-6614 GCA_031390045.1 Polaromonas sp. | reverse complement strand
AAAGTAATATCTTTCAAAGCCCAAAATTCGCGGTAATATTTGATAGTTTTGGCGGATTTGTTGCCCAGCAAACTTCTTAGCTTTGGGACAATAAACTGCTTGAGCCGGCCGCTAGGGCTACCGTAAATTTCGTAGCATTTGCTCAGATTTTTGACGCTGATGGCGATGTCATTAATATTATTGTTAATCATGAGGCAGCCAACCCATGCGACATGTCGTTGCTAATCAGCTTGCTGCCTAACTTAAAGCACATCAGCAAAGCCTTTGCGTGTTTTTTGAAACCAAACATACCCAAGCCAAGCCACAAAGCTTGCTACCAAGGTGTAAAGGAGCAAACCTGACCAATTGGGTAACTGTCCCCAGATCAGTACCGCTCTTGCTTGCTCTATGATGAAAGTCAAAGGGTTGGCCAACATCCAAGGACGCATAGACTCCGGTAGCGCAGAAACAGGATAAAACACGGGCGACAAAAACAACATGACCGTCATGCCCAATCCAATGGATTGACCCACATCGCGCACAAATACCCCGAAGGAAGCCAATATCCACGCTAACCCAACAGTAAATATCACCAAAGGCAGCAATATGAAAGGCAAAAATACCAAAGTCCAATGCAAATAGCCATTGGTGACAAAAAACACCAGAAGCAAAACGCAAATACTGACTAAGCTATGAAAAAGCGCAGTCCCCATACTGATAACCGGTAATACCTCTAGCGGGAAAACGACTTTCTTAACGTAATTGACGTTTCCCAAGATTAAATTAGGTGCGCGATTCAGTACTTCGGCGAATAGGCTGTGCACAATCATGCCAACGAATAAAAGTACCGCAAAAAGTGTTTTGCTTTCTTCAGTTCCTGCAGGAGCAGCTGCCCAGCGTGATTTAAAAACAACCGAAAAAAAGAAGGTGTACACGACCAGCATGAACAATGGATTCAAAAATGACCACAACAAACCCATCACCGAGCCTTTGTAACGGCCTATGACTTCGCGACGGCTCATTTGCGAAATAAGGACGCGATTGCCCCATAAACTGCGCAACATGGCAGCCATAGAGGTTGGGTGCGCTGCGTGGGGGTTCATGTTGTATATTTAAGCGCTTATAGCGGTGAATTTCGTTAATTATTATAGTTCGACCCCAAGCAAGTCCCAGATTCCATGAAGAACGGTGCATTACTTTTGAAAACTACCGATGAACTGGCCGTCGTGCCACCTGCAAAATTGCCTTTTACGAACCGTGCAAAAGCCGTTCTATCTGAAGGCAGACTACTTTCTGGCATTAAAAGACGCTTAAAGCCCATTCTTATCGCTACAGGAAAGTCTGCTTTGCGACGACCTTGGATCAAACGAAGTGTTCTTGCCCTATTGAACCGCTCGCCGCAGCTAAAAAATCGCTTATATCGTCTTGTTTGGAAAGACATTTCACTTGCACCGCGTGCAATGCGCATTTATACCGCACTGAGCACTGCCATTCCGACACACAGCAAAGGCGATGAGTGATGCGTATTGTTATAGATTTGCAAGGTGCACAATGTGATAGTCGCTTTCGTGGCATTGGAAGATATTCTCTATCATTAGCCCTCGCCATAGCCAGAAATGCTGGCAAGCATGATGTTTGGATAGCTTTAAACAGCGCTTTTCCTCAAAGTATTTTGGAGCTTCGTCAAACTTTTAAGGGACTCGTTGACCCAGCGCATATCCGTATTTTTAACAACAGTGGTCATACTGCCGAGGTAGAGCCTACGAATGCTTGGCGGGTACGGACCTCAGAGCGCATGAGAGAACATTTCTTAGAGCAACTCAAACCCGATGTCATACATATTCCGACCTTGTTTGAGGGCTATGGCGATGATGCCGTTACGTCCGTAGGCAGCTATACTTCCGGCCAGAATACAGCGGTAACGATTCACGATTTGATTCCGCTGATGGATCAAGCTAATTATTTACCCAATCCCGCCATACGTGACTTTTATTTTCGCAAGATCGAATCGTTAAAGCGGGCTGGTTTGCTGCTTGCCATTTCTGAATCATCACGTTTAGAAGCGATTGAGCATTTGGACTGGTCGTCTGAGAAAATCATCAACACCTCAGAAGGCGCTGATGCTCACTTTAAACAGATTAGCCTGTCGGATGAACGCAAATTACAGCTTCGCACCAAATACGGCATTGCGCGCAAGATGGTTATGTATGCGCCGGGCGGCTTTGATCCGCGCAAAAATTTTGATGGTTTGATGCAAGCCTATGCTTTGCTGTCGCCACAAATTCGGGCTGGATATCAACTTGTTTTGGCGAGTCGTTTGAGTAAAAGTCCGCACGATGATTCACGTGCAAAAATGACTGCCTGTCGCATTCAGGCTGGCTTGGCAGAAGACGAGTTGGTATTGACTGATTTTGTGTCCGATGATGATTTGGTTGCCTTGTATAACATGACTGACCTATTCGTTTTTCCCTCAAAACACGAGGGTTTTGGCTTGCCACCACTTGAAGCTATGGCGTGTGGCGCTCCTACTTTAGGGGCTAATGCATCGAGTTTGCCAGAAGTTATAGGTTGGGATGAGGCTTTATTTGATCCTTTCAAGCCTGCCCATATCGCTGAAAAAATGACCGCGGCTTTGGTAGATGTTGGTTTCAGAGCTAAACTGAAAGCGCACGGCATTGAACAAGTAAAGAAATTTTCTTGGGATGCAAGTGCCGTCAAAGCCATTGCCGCCTTCGAAAACTTACACGTACAAAATGCATCAAAACCATTTACGATTTATCCCACAGCCACACTCATAGATTCGATTGCTCAGATTAAATCTAATCCATCTGCCACAGAAAAAGACCTAGCGCATACAGCGAATGCCATTGCGTTCAACACCGGCCTAGAAACACCAAAAAAACTGTTGGTTGACGTCACTGAATTGGTGAGACTTGACGCTAAATCAGGTATTCAGCGTGTGGTACGTAGTATTTTGTTGGCATTGCATCAAGAAACACCTGTCGGCTATGAGCTATGCCCTATTTACTATGATGGCTTCAGGTATTTACATGCCAAGAACTTCATGGCTATGCTTACAAATCAGCCTAAAAAAGTGCAGCGAGCCAGCTTTGACGAAGTCGCAGAATTCAATCAAGATGATATCTATTTAGGTCTCGATTTGAATCCTGGGTTGACCGTCAAACTTGAGTCAACTTACCAGCACTGGTTGGCCCTAGGGTTGCAAGTTTATTTCGTGGTTTATGACATTTTGCTGGTGGACAGACCAGATTGGGCCCCAGAAGAAGCTGCCGTAGGTTTGAAAAAATGGCTCACTACTGTTTCACAAGTTTCCACAGGATTGCTGTGTATTTCTGAGGCTGTTGCGAATGATGTACGCATTTGGCTGCAAAACAACCATCCAAAACGACGGCAATTACCTAACATTTCGAGTTTTCACCTAGGTGCCGATGTAGAAAGTAGCGCACCGAGTAAAGGCTTGCCGCACGATGCAGCGCAAACGCTGAAGTTATTGCAAAGCAAAACAAGCTTTTTAACAGTAGGCACCTTAGAGCCGCGCAAAGGACAACAGCAAACATTGGCTGCTTTTGAACTTTTATGGAGTCAGCAAGTAGACATTAATTTGGTGATAGTGGGTAAAAAGGGATGGATGGTCGATGATTTGGCTCTTCAACTCAACAACCATTCTGAACTGGGTAAACGCCTATTTTGGTTAGATGGCATCAGCGACGAATATTTAGAGAAAATTTATAAAGCTTCTGGGTGCTTGGTATCAGCCTCAGAAGGCGAAGGCTTTGGCCTGCCGTTGATTGAAGCAGCCAAGCAAGGTCTACCTATACTCGCAAGAGATCTACCTGTATTCCATGAGGTAGCTGGCGATCATGCTTTTTACTTCACAGGCTTGTCTGCGCAAGATTTATCTTGCGCGATTGAAGCTTGGCGAAAATTGTATCAAAACAAGCAAGTGCCCGATTCAAAGCTGATTCCGATTTTGACTTGGGCTCAAAGTGCCAAACAATTGATCGATAAAATACCGCTCTCCGGATAGTAAATAAACTTCTAGCCGGCGTATTTATTGCCTAATATGCTATTATAAATATAGCATAAATCAAGTTGCTGGTATTACCTATCAAGCTCTGCCATACATATCAGCTAATCGAACGATATCGTCTTCGCCTAAATAGGCACCGCATTGCACCTCAATTAGCACCAGCTCATTCTTGCCAATATTGGTGAGTCTGTGCTTTTCTTGCAAGGGGATGTAGTGGTATTGACCGACTTCGGTTCGGTGCTCTATTTCACCGATTTGCACAATAGCTATGCCTTGCACGACGACCCAATGCTCAGCGCGCTGGTGGTGGTATTGAAGACTGAGTGATTCGCTAGGCTTCACAGTGATGCGCTTCACCTTATAGCCTGGTTCTTCTTTCAAAGTAGCGTAAGTCCCCCAAGGCCGATGCACAGTGGTCGGTAAATGGGTACTTTCGTGCTTGCGTTCTTTGAGCTCATCGACAATGGCTTTGACTTTTTGCGCATGGTCTTTGTGGGCGACCAGTAGGGCATCAGGCGTGTCAACAATGATCAAATCATGCACACCCACAGTAGCAACAACTTTTGGGGTGTGGCTGCTGACTTGCACGTGCGTGCGCGTGGTTTCAACGGCCACAACATTCGCCTCAAACGTGTTCCCACTGGCGTCTGCCGTGTGAGCCAAGGCTACGGCAGGCCAAGCACCTACATCACTCCAGCCAAACTTGGCTGGCACCAAGGTGACATTAGAAGCTCGCTCCATGATGGCGTAATCAATCGAAATATCGGGCTGATGCGCAAATGCTTTGGAATCAAATCTCGTCACAGAATCATCGGTTTTTCTAACGTTTATCGTAGTGTCAGACGCAGAATTTTGAGTTTGTGCGCTCTGCATCACGAGCTCAGCAGCTGCTAAAACTTCAGGAGAATGGTCTTTGAATGCTTGCAAGATGGCGCCAGCGGTGAAGCAAAACATGCCGCTGTTCCAATAATAGCGACCCGTACTCAGGTACTGCGAAGCCGTAGCCGCATCAGGCTTTTCTACAAAGCGCAGCGCTTTTTGCGGTGTTCTTTCGATTTTTGCGACTTCAATATAGCCAAAACCAGTTTCAGGTGCTGTTGGTGAAATACCAAAAACGACCAATTGTCCCAACAAAGCGTGCCTAGCTGCCTCTAACGCATTGGATACAAAAGACTCAGAATCTGGAATCAAATGGTCTGCCGGTAGCACCATCATCACCACGTCTGCGCCGTGCGACTGCTGGCACGCAAGGGCTGCTAATGCAATAGCAGGCGCGGTATTGCGGCCTTTGGGTTCTAGCAAATAGCTGGTTTTAGGTGGATTCTCAAGATTCGCGATCACTTCGCGGGTGAGAAAAAGATAGTCCTGATTGGTAACAATCAAAGTTTCATCAGCTCCGCAAGCTTGGCCACGCTCGACTGCTTGCTGCAGCAACGGGCTGCCACCTAGGCTGAGAAATGGCTTGGGGTAGGCTTGGCGCGATGCTGGCCACAAACGCGTGCCAGCGCCGCCTGAAAGTACGACTGAGATGAGCTTCATTATGGTTTTAGCTATGAAAATATGACTTAAGAAAGACATTGTACCTGTCAGTATTTAGCCTATAAGGCAAAGCTACAATAGTTATTATGTCCAGCATTGCCTCACAAAATTCCGCTAACGTATCAACCCCAATGCCTGCTACTTTAAACGTCGCAATTGTTTCCATTCTTATCCCCGTTTATAAAAATGATGGCGGCTTAAATGAGTTAGTCAAACGTATCGGCGAAAGTATGGCTAATTCAGCCTATGCAAACTGTTTTGAACTGGTCTTAGTGGACGATTGCAGCCCAGACAACAGCTGGGAGGTGATTCAGCGGATTGCCAAAACACATACCTTTGTACAGGGCGCGACGCTTTCAAGAAACTTTGGTCAGCATAATGCCATCATGGCTGGGTTGAACCTAGTTTCCGGTCAATACGTTGTTCTAATGGATGATGATTTGCAGCACCCACCCGAAGCCATCCCTAGCATGCTAGATAAGCTAGCCGCAGGGGCTGACGTTTGCTATACAAATTACGCCAACAGGCAACATGCCACTTGGAAGATTGCGGGTAGTAAGTTCAATGATTTAATGGCTTCGTGGTTATTATCCAAGCCAAAAGGCTTGTATTTATCGTCTTTCAAAGCACTCAAGCGCGGCGTGGTGGATCAAATTCGCAACCACGAAGGGCCTTTTGCTTATTTGGATGGACTGATTTTAGACATCACCCGACGTATTGCAACGGTTGAAATTCAGCATGGTGCGCGCGCTTTTGGCGAAGGTAACTACAGCTTTAAAAAATCAATTTCGTTGTGGCTGCGGATGGTAACGGGCACTTCGATTGTTCCCTTGCGCATGGTCACGCTGATGGGTGCTCTTGTTGCTTTGCTAGGCTTCTTTGGTGCTGTTTTTATTGTTATTAGCAACTTTCTCTATCCAGCAGAATCCAAAGGATGGGCTTCCATCATTGTCACAATTTTGTTGGTCAGTGGTTTTCAAACCTTGTTTATTGGCGTTTTAGGTGAGTATTTAGGTCGCATTCATTTGCGACTAAACAACAAACC
>JANMTB010000165.1:0-2026 GCA_031390045.1 Polaromonas sp. | reverse complement strand
AGCCGGTTTGCGCCACCCACGTGCCGCGTGCTAACTTGCTGTACAGCCCGCGCAACAAAATTTTGGCTACTTCGCTGCTCGTCGAAGCGTTTTTGTACGAAGAGCAAACGCGTCGTGGTATCAGCATCAAGCACTGGCAAGAGTTTGAAGATGTGGCGGACCACTGTACGGTGTGTCACAAGTGCTTGTCGCCATGCCCAGTCGATATCGATTTTGGTGACGTGTCGATGAACATGCGTAATTTGCTACGCAAAATGGGGCAAAAAACCTTCCGCCCAGGTAATGCACTGGCGATGGCGTTTTTGAACGCGACAAATCCGTTCACCATCAAACTGATGCGCACGGCGATGGTGGGTGTGGGCTTTAAATTGCAGCGCTTGGCCAACGATGTGTTGCGCCCGTTCGCCAAAAAACAGACCGCCAAGCCACGCCCAACGGTCGGGTTGCCGCCTATCAAAGAGCAGGTGATCCACTTCATTAACAAGAAAATGCCTGGTGGGTTGCCCAAGAAATCATCCCGTGCTTTGTTGGACATTGAAGACAACGATTACGTGCCTATCATTCGCAACCCGCAAGCGACAAATGCCGAAACGGAAGCCGTGTTTTACTTTCCAGGCTGCGGCTCTGAGCGTTTGTTCAGCCAAGTGGGTTTAGCCACGCAGGCGATGCTGTGGCATGCTGGTGTGCAAACGGTCTTGCCGCCGGGCTACTTGTGCTGCGGTTACCCGCAAAAGGGCAGCGGTCAGTTTGACAAAGCCGAAAAAATCATCACCGACAATCGTGTGTTGTTCCACCGCGTTGCCAACACGCTCAACTACCTAGACATCAAAACCGTGGTGGTGAGCTGCGGTACGTGCTATGACCAGCTGCAGGGTTATGAGTTTGACAAAATCTTCCCAGGTTGCCGCATCATCGACATCCACGAGTATTTGCTAGAGAAAAATATCAAGCTTGATATGAATACGGGCGCTGGCACTGGTTACCTTTACCACGACCCATGCCACACACCGATGAAACTGCAAGAGCCGTTGAAAACCGTCAAAGCCTTGCTTGGTGACAACGTGCTGCAAAACGAGCGCTGCTGTGGTGAATCTGGCACGCTAGGTGTGACGCGACCCGATATTTCGACGCAAGTACGCTTCCGTAAGGAAGAGGAATTGCAAAAAGGTGCGGATCAACTCAGAGCGTCAGGTGCTGTTAGTGCAACAGGCAATGTCAAAATTTTGACCAGCTGCCCAAGCTGTTTGCAAGGTTTGAGCCGCTATGGTAATGACTTGAATAACGGCTTACTGGAAGCGGATTACATCGTCGTTGAAATGGCGAACCAAATCTTGGGCGACCAATGGATGCCAAAATACGTGGCATTGGCTAACAATGGCGGTATTGAGCGCGTGTTGGTGTAATTAATTTTATTGTAGAAAATTATCAAGGAATCATCATGGCAGGCTTAGCATCGGGTTCACCAACCCCAGAAGAACTAACTGTTCACACGGCATCTAAAGTCTTGGAAATCAGCTTTTCCGACGGCGCAAACTTTAGAATTCCGTTTGAATTGATGCGTATTTCATCGCCATCAGCGGAGGTGCAAGGCCATGGCCCAGGGCAAGAGATTTTGCAAACTGGCAAGCGCGATGTGGGTTTGCTGGGTTTGGAGCCGATTGGCAATTACGCGATTCAACCCAGCTTTACTGATGGACACGACACGGGTTTGTTCACGTGGGATTACTTGTATTTTTTAGGCTCAAAACAAGCTGAAATTTGGCAAGATTACGAAGCTCGCTTGAAAGCCGCCGGCATCAGCCGTGATGCGCCCATGATTGAGAAGTCAGCCAGCGGTTGTGCCAGTCACTGAGCTAGTCATCCAAAAATTAAATTATTGATATGAGCCAAACACATTTCGGTTTCCAATCGGTCGAAGAAAAAGACAAAGCCAAGCACGTGCGCAGCGTGTTTGATTCGGTCGCGCCAAAGTACGACATCATGAACGACCTGATGTCCATGGGTCTGCACCGCGCTTGGAAGGCCT